>CADDZD010000100.1 GCA_902812385.1 Clostridia bacterium
CCACATCGATCATCCCTCTTTCCTCCTGTTGCCAAAGGATTGTTCTCCTTCAGCATAACAGGAAATTTGATCCTGGTGGTCAACTTTTCGCTGATCATCTGGTCAACTTTTAAAGTAACAAATACATCTGCGCTATAGATGACTTTGATTCTAAGAAACACTCCGGGATTATTAGCTTCTTTGACAAACATTATATCGCCACCGGGAAGATGGATAAGAAATATTCCCGCTACCTGCATGCTGCCTTCAAAATCCGGCAGGATAGTGATTATGAGGATTTTTACATAGCTACCCGTGAGGATGCCGAGCAGCAGGTAGAGCATGCGGTAGAGTTTATTGCTGCCGTGAAAGAGTTTCTGGGGTTAAAGGGAGAGGGTTCTAACCAATAGCCTGCCCGGGTAATTCTTCATGTAAAAGGGTCCCGGGGCCTGCCATTTTAAGAGAGGCACTTAACCGGCAATGCCATATCCGGCAGCCGCTTCATTTCCGTGAGGCGGCTGCTGTTTTTTCACAGCATTTACGAAGTGAAATTTATAAATGTTGCTGGAGGAAAAGGAAAGTTAAGGATTTGTTGAAAGTGCATCAGGTGCCTGGGGTGGAATGGGGCAGGCTGCCGGCCCTGGGCAAGGTGGGAAAGTCCGACTGAGAGGTCTCTCTGTGCCGGGCAGGTAAAGGGCGGCGGATTGTTCGAAGCATAGGAACTTAAAAATAGCACCGGGTGGCCGGGCAGTGAAAAATGAGGAAGCCGGAACATGCTATCAGGCATGGCCCGGCTTTTTATGTCAACAATAACGTTTTCTTAAAAAAGATATCGGCAAAAATTAATAAGCCCATCAAGCCCGGTTAACGATTGACTTTTAAAATTCCAGGTAAAGGCAAATCGGAGGATGGGGGGCGATAACCAGAGGAGAAGGTAGACGCCCATGCAAAAATGTCTCGAAAGAAAAGTCATACAAAAGGGGGAGAAGATATTGGGAGAAGATATTGAAAGGGGGAAGAAGATATTGAAAGGAAAGAAGGCCCTGGCGGGCATCATGACCTGCTGCATGCTGGCGGGGCTGGTGCCTGGGGGGAAGGCCGAAGCAGGGACAGTGACAGTGCCCATCAGGAATATTGCGGGTGCGGTAAACAATACTGGCCAGAACATGCAGGGGAGAAACCTGTCGCTGCCGGAAGCCCTGGGGATTGCGGGCGTACAGGCATTCTTCCAAAACAACCGTCCAGCACTGGATGTGGCAAAGGGAATCAGCACACTCATGAACACCACCCAACCGCCTCAACAACAGGCATCAGGAAAGGAATCCTCCATAAATAACGGTACGAGTTCGCCTGTGGTTTCCGGCGAGAGTGCAGCCGGCGAAGTTAAAACTTCCGGTTCAACCGGAGAAGATTCTGCGGCCGCTGCAGCGGTGAGCGCCGTTCTGGGGCTGGTGGTGAGCAGGGACACCGGACAGGCAGCACCGGGGCTGAAAGTCATCTTTAAGGGAAAAAAGGGTGGGGTCTACTCCGCCGTCACTGGCAACGATGGCAAATATGAGCTCAGGCTCCCGGCGGGTGAGTACAGCCTGGAGATCAGCGGCGGCAGTTGTAAACCCATTGCTCAAAAGGTCATGGTCCTCCCCGGGAAAATTAACTATCTGGATACTGTTGTGGAAATGCCGGAGACAGGCCCGGACGCTGCAGCGGTGAGCGCCGTCCTGGGGCTGGTGGTGAGCAAGGACACCGGACAGGCTGCACCAGGGCTGAAAGTCATCTTTAAGGGAAAAAAGGGTGGGGTCTACTCCGCCGTCACTGGCAACGACGGCAAATATGAGCTCAGGCTGCCGGCGGGTGAGTACAGCCTGGAGATCAGCGGCGGCAGTTGTAAACCCATTGCTCAACAGGTCATGGTCCTCCCCGGGAAGCTTAACTATCTGGATACTGTTGTGGAAATACCGGAGGCAGGACAGGCCGCTGCCGGTGGGCCCGGCACAGGCAGTGGCAGGGTAAACCCTGCCGGCCAGTCGGGGAACACCACCGGTGAGGCGCCGGGAACTCCAGCTGGCGCTCCCGGCAGCGATGTCATTGGGAACACCTTGCGAAGGGAAGAAGGGGAATCCCTGCTGAAGAAGGCTCAGGATTTTGTTAGCGGTCTGTGTCCCGTGGTGGGGATGGAAAGCGGGGTTGCTGGTCAGAATCCGAAGGGTGCAATCACTCCGTTTATGCCCGGTAGTTTCAGGATGCCCCTTGATCTCATGCCGGACTATGACCCTAACACCGGTGAGTGGTATTACGACACTGAAAAAATGCTGGGCAGAGGTGTAAGATATTATCTGACCGAAAGGGGCATCAGTTCTCCCCTATTGAAGAACCCGGGTGATTCTATATGGGATAATGATAATGTAGGGGGTAAAAAGAAGCCGCCGATGTCCGGCCCTGGAGAGGTGAATGCGCCTTCAACCGAAACAAAAACTAAACCGGTTTTAGACTACAGAGATAAGACTCCGATAATCATCACTGAACCGAAACCCAATCCCGCCCCAACGCCTCTGCCGCCGAAAGCCTCCACCCCCACCGGAGAGGATCTGCTTAACCCGGCATTGGCCGCCGGTGCAGGTGCCCTTGCGGCAGGCTACGGTGTGCTGTCACAGGCAGGCTCTGCATTAACCGGGCTGGCCGGAAAGGCCAATCCGACAGCAGCGATAGCAGGGACAGCAGGTACGTTTTGGAATAATTTTGCCCAAATGGTTGGTTATCAGCCGGAAACTTCGACGCCTTTACTGGGGAGCGGGCAGATGCCGGGCGTAAAAGTGGCGTACATGGGCCTTACCCCGGAGCAACTGCAAAAACTGGTGAAAGGCCCGGGTAACGAAGCCGGAAAAAGTGGGGTCGGAGATGCCGGGAATACCGCCTCCGGCCTGGCTGGGGGAGCGAAGCAGCTGGTATCCGGGGTCGTCTCCACGGCAGCCGGAGCGGTAAACAGTGCCGTCTCTGGTGCCAGCGGGCTGGTCCAGGCAGCATCCGGGAAGCTTCAGGACACCGCACGGAACGCTTTCAGCGGGGCGGCCGGGCAGGTAGCCGGCCTGCTGCAGCCGCAAACTCAACAGCCGCAGGCAGCAGCGCAGACAGAGACAGAATCTGCACCGGCGTCCCCGTCTGCACCGCAAACGCAACTAAACACAAGGGTGGCGCAGGGCGCTGTTGCAACCGTAACAAACACTGCCCGGGGGGCCGCAAGCGCCGCCGCTAATGCCGCACAAGGTGCCGTCAAGGCTGCATCAGGCGTTGCTCAGGGAGTGGTAAGTACATCAGCTGGCATCGCTCAGGGAACAGCGAACGCCGCCGCCGGAGCGGCCAAAGGCGCGGGGAATGTTGCGCAGTCTGCGGTGAACGCCGCCGCCGGTATAACGCAATCCGCAGTGGCGGCTGCCTCCAATGCAGCGGGAGGGGCGGCAGCGGCGGCGGGAAGTGCTGTCCAGAGTGCTGTGAACGCAGCAGCTAACGTTGGAAGTAATGTGGTCACAAGCGTCGCCGGTGCAGCTCAAAATACGGTTAACAAAGCTTCGAACATTGTCAACAACATCTCCGGTTCCGTCGCAGGCTTGTTCCAGCCGAAGCCGCAGCCCCAGACTAAACCTGTTCCGCAGCCTCAGCCGCAACCGCAGCCGCAGCCTGCTCCGCAGCCTCAGCCTGCACCGAAGCCGCAGCCTGCACCGCAGCCTCAGCAGCCCGTTGCGAATCCTGTACAAAATGCTGCAAGCGCTGTTGCCAGCACAGTGCAGAGCACGGTCGGCGCCGCGGCCGGAGCTGCCCGGAATATTGTGAACACAGCAGCTAACGTTGCTGCCGGAACGGTGCAGAGCGCAGCAAAAACGGCGGCGGGCGCCGTAAGCGGCATTGTAGGTTCTGTCAGCGGAATGCTCCAGCCGAAGCCGCAGCCCCAGCCTCAGCCGGCACCGAAGCCCCAGCCGGCGCAGCAGCCAACACCACAGCCCAAACCATGGTGGCGCTTCTGGTAGCCGGTCATTCCGGGAGAAAATAACCTTTGGTGGAGCCTTCACGGTAACCGCACAGGGAAACAACGATAAGGATTGTAACGAGCCGCGTGCAGCCGCACGCGGTTTGCTTTTACCCTCCTTTTAGATGTTTTCAGTTCAACCGGGCGCGCATTGTGATGCTGCGACAAACAGAGGCGCCAGCTTGTTAAAAAGGCATCAGGGCCTGGGGTGGGACGACGCTGTCATATTTCTCCAGCAAAGGCCATATATAACCTGTAAAGGGAAAAGGATGGGAGTGGCCGCGGATGAGATGGGGTGCTATGACACCAAGCGGTGTTTATTTGATGCGGAGAGCGAGGAACCTGGGTTACCGGGTATTAATTGCACTGGTTGTGCTGGGCCTCGTGTTGTGGTTGTCGCGGGTGGTGGGACTCCCTGAACGGCTTACTCGGGAAGGTATCAATTACCTTTTAACGAAACATTACGATTTTTCGTCGGTAATAACCAGGGTGGCGGATTATCTTGGGGACAAACCCGGTCTTGACGTGAAAGTGATGGGCCCCCTGGAGGATGAAAAAAGCGCCTCCCAGAAGCTGCCCGATCTCCCCGTTACCGGCCGGCTGGCACGGGGGTTCGGCTGGCAGCGGGACCAATACGGCTGGCCGCGCTTCTATCAGGGAATCGAACTCAGGGTTAGCGAGGGTGCTCCGGTGTGTGCGGTGCTGCCCGGCAGGGTTACCAGGGTCATGGAAGACCGTGCTCTTGGGAAAGTGGTGGTGATCGAGCATCTCCAGCAGGCGGCAAGCCTTTACGGCAGGCTTGGGAACGTCGGCGTAAAAGCCGGGGAAGAGGTGGCCCAGGGACAGATGATCGGAACCGTGGCGGGCAGCTACTTTCACTTTGAGCTGCGCCGGGGCGACCGGCTGGTGGACCCGATAGTGGAACTGCAGCACGCCCAATGATGGTAGTAACGAGAAGTTTACAGGTTCGCGGCTATACCCGGTTGTTGCCGGGCTTTTTTCCTGTTCGGGCTTCGTGACACTATCAGGGATGAGATATACCGCCGGGTTTACCGGAGATTGACTTATGTAAGACCGGGTAAAAGGATGATTTTCTTAAAAACCCCGGGATTCTGGAAGCAGGATTTTCCAACCCTTCCGGTGAAATATTTATGGTCCGCCCAATCGGGGCGCGATGTCAGACGGGGGGATTGCAATGAAACGGTTCCTGCTTCTCACGGTGGTGCTGACGCTTATTCTGGCCGGCGGCTTCTCGCCGCCGTCATTGGCCCGGCCGGAAACCCCGGTGCTGCTGGACGGGCTTCCGGTTGCCTTTGACGTGCCACCGGTAATCCAGAACGGGCGCACCCTGGTTCCCTTCCGGGCGATAGCGGAGGCGTTGAACGTCCCGGTGAGCTGGGAAGCGGCCACCCGTACAGTAAAAGCGACCGACGGCCGCATCACAGTTCTGCTGCAGGTGGACAGCCCGGTTGCATGGATCGACGATCGACAGTTTATTCTCGAAGTGCCGCCGCAGATAATCGACGGGAGGACCCTCGTGCCCCTCCGGTTTTTGGGGGAGGCCTTAAACTGCAAGGTGGAATGGCTGGGCCCCGCTGCGGGAATCAGGATCACATCTCCACCAAAAGAGATGGCGGTGCTCGGCTTCTACGCACTGGGGGACCAGAAGACCAGAAGCTGGACAGACCTTTTCGGCGCGGCGTACCCGAATACTTCCACTGGCAGCACCGACCTGGTGGATGAAATCGCCCTGGGTTGGTACAGTGTTGACGCTGCAGGGGCCTTGCTCACAAGAAGCAGGACCGGCTGGCAGCGGCCCGAGGGTTGGGAATATGTGCTCGCTGCCGCAGGCAAATACGGCCTGAAAACAGAAATGGTGGTGCACGCCACCGACGGGGACGGCACCCTCACGGCGCTCCTCTCGGATGAAGCCGCGGTAAGCCGGGCGGTCCGGGAGATCGGAGGGGAGGCGAAGGCCTACTACCAGGGAGTGAACATCGACTTCGAAGGCCTCGGATGGAATGACACGGGGGAGCAGCTTAAAGCCGTCCGGGAGCGCTTTACGGGGTTTGTGCGGCTTCTGGCGGATCAGCTGCATCGGGAAGGGTGTTCCCTGACCCTGACACTGCACCCGCCGAACAGCGCATACCGGGGGTATGACTACGAGGCTCTGGGAAAGGTGGCGGACCGGATCGTGGTTATGGCCTACGACTACGGATCTTTTCCGGAACCGGTGGAACCGGTGAACCGGGCGGTAGAAATGGCGAAGGCAGCCGTTCCGCCTGGCAAACTGCTGCTTGGCATTTCCGTACCCGGCGAGACTACCGAAAGCATCATAACAAAGGTGGGGATCGCCAAGCGCCACGGTCTTCAGGGGATCGCCCTCTGGAGGCTCGGGCTGGTGCCGGACGAGATGTGGGATGTCTTGAGAACCACCGTGAAAACCAGGGGATCATAAAGCACTATATGTTATGGGAGGTGATGAAACTGGAGAACGAGGAGTTCCAGAAGATAGTGCTGGAACAGTTGCAAAGGCTGTCGGAGGGGCAGGGGCGCCTGGAAGCCCGCCTAGAGGGTGTTGAAGGGCGGCTCACAGGGGTGGAGAAAGGCCAGCAGCTTCTGGATGCCCGCCTGAAGGGTGTTGAGGAAGGCCAGCAGCTTCTGGATGCCCGCCTGAAGGGTGTTGAGGAAGGCCAGCAGCTTCTGGATGCCCGCCTGAAGGGTGTTGAGGAAGGCCAGGAGCGCCTGGAAGCCCGCCTGAAGGGTGTTGAGGAAGGCCAGGAGCGCCTGGAAGCCCGCCTGAAGGGTGTTGAAGGGCGTCTCACAGGTGTTGAGAAAGGCCAGGGGCGCCTGGAAGCCCGCCTAGAGGGTGTTGAAGGGCGGCTCACAGGAGTTGAGAAAGGCCAGCAGCGCCTGGAAGCCCGCCTGAAAGGTGTTGAACAGGCCCAGCTGAAACTGGAAGCCCGTATCGAAAAAGAGGTAATTGAGAAAATCCGGGCACTGTTCGATGATCGGGAGGTTCAAAACGACCGGTTCGAAAGACTGGAAAAAAGAATGGAGCGTTTGGAGAAACAGGTTGAGGACATTGCAACTGGTACCAGGTACCTGGTTGCCCGTGTGGCCGAGCTGGAGAAGATAGCCAAATAACAAACAAGAAATACCCCTGCCGGGAAGGGCGGGGTTTTTTCTTTGGGCAGGCTTGTTGAGTTTCCATTAAAAGGGGTTGACAACTGCTACATAAAATATCTCTATATAGTTGCGTTTATGATATAATGTCTACATGAAGCTCAGCGAGTGGGCAAGGAAGCAAGGGATCAACTACAAGACTGCCTGGAAGTGGTATAAAGAAGGAAAGCTGCCTGTCCCGGCTTATCAAACACCAACCGGCACGATACTGGTCAAGGTCGGCGAAGAAAAGGAAGGAGGGAAAGCGGCCATATACGCCAGAGTCTCCAGCGCCGACCAGAAAACGGACTTAGACCGGCAGGTAGCCAGGCTTTTGGAATTCGCAAACACCAAAGGATTGGCCGTAGCGAAGACGGTAACTGAAATAGGCTCCGGCTTAAACGGACATCGGAAAAAACACATGCGGCTCCTATCCGACCCGGAAATCACAACCATAATTGTTGAACACCGTGACAGATTGGCCCGGTTCGGTTTTGAGTACATTGAATCGGCATTGATGGCTCAAGGCAGAAAGATCATCGTGATGGAACAGGGCGAAGTTAAGGACGATCTGGTGCAGGACATGAATGAGGTATTAACCTCGTTCTGCGCCCGTCTGTATGGTAGAAGAACGGCGAAGAACCGGGTGAAGAGAGCCATGGAGGCCCTAGAGAATGCTGGTGAATAAAGCCTATCGCTACGAACTCAAGCCCAACAAGAGCCAGCTTGTGCTTTTAAAGAAGCACGCCGGATGCGCCAGATTTGCCTGGAACTGGGGGCTGGCGGAAAGAAAAAGGCAGTGGGAAGAAGAGGGGAAATCCACCAACGCCATAGAACAGCACCGAGAGCTGAACAGGCTGAAGAAAACCGACTACCCCTGGATGTACGAGGTATCCAAGTGCGCTCCCCAGGAGGCCTTGAGGGATT
>CADDZD010000101.1 GCA_902812385.1 Clostridia bacterium
CAGGTGAGTTGATTCAAACGTGAGAGATGTGGTCTTCACGAAACATGCACTAATGGAAATGGCGAGGCGGAATATTAATGAGTCAACTGTGCTGGAAGTGCTTGCATCTTTTGATCAAGAGTATACTGTTCGCCCCGGAAGGAAAGTCTATCAATCATGCATTCAATATGGTGATCCACCTAAATATTATTTAGTTCGTGTTTTTGTTGATGTAGATCGCAATCCACCTGAGGTGGTTACTGTTTATAAAACCAGTAAGATAAAAAAGTATTGGAGGGAAGGGAAATGAAAGTAACGTATGACCCTCATACAGATACTTTAACAGTAATCTTCAGCGATAACCCTATTTCTGAAAGTGATGAAGATAAACCCGGTATAGTTCTCGATTACGATGAGGTCGGTAATCTGGTAAGCCTGGAGGTGCTGGACGCTTCAAAGAAGGTTAGCGAACCTACCGGGATTGAATTCCGGTTGTTGAATCAGTAATAACAAAAGGAGGCAAACCATGTCCGACTGTATCTTCTGCAAGATTGCGGCCCGCGAGATCGGGTCCACCATCATTTACGAGGACGAGGAGTTTCTGGCCTTTCGGGACATAAATCCTGTGGCTCCCACCCACGTGCTCCTGATTCCCAAAAGGCACGTGAGTTCGCTGCTGGAAGTTCCCGAAGAGGATGCACCCCTGATGGGAAGGATGCTCACCCTGGCGGCCGAACTGGCCGGGCAGCTCGGCCTGGCGAAGGACGGCTTTCGGGTGGTGATCAACACCGGCAGGGATGGCGGGCAGACCGTCGCACACCTCCACCTTCACTTGCTGGGAGGGCGTGCCCTGCAGTGGCCTCCGGGTTAGAAATGAGTTAAGGCTGCGCCCGGTTCAGGCCGGGCTTGCTTTTTACGAATTGCAGGTCTTTTATTCTTAACTTGGTTGTTGTAGGATCTGTTTCGGGTGAAGATGATGTACTCCAGATTAATGGATATCTATAACAGGCTTTTGGCCCACTTTGGGCCCCGGCACTGGTGGCCTGCCGATACTCCCTTTGAGATGATCGTCGGGGCGATCCTGACCCAAAACGTCTCGTGGCGCAGCGCCTCTGCCGCCATTGCCAACATTAAGGATGCGGGGCTGCTTTCCGTGGATGGGCTGCTGGCTTCCGGCGAGGAGGAACTGGCGGCCCTCTTGCGTCCCGCACGCTTCCACCTCCAGAAGGCCCGTAAGCTGCAGGCCTTCTGCAAGGTTATAGCAGAGGAATTTAGAGGCGACCTGGGCGCCTTTCTCTCTCAGAACATCCATACCCTGCGCCCCAGGCTCCTACAGATTTACGGGATCGGGCCTGAAACCGCGGATGCCATAATTCTTTATGCTGCCGAAAAACCTATCTTTGTGATTGACGCCTATACCCACCGCATCTTCAACCGGCTCGGTTATTTTGGGGAGAAGGCAAAGTACCGGGAGATGCAGGATTTCTTCATGAAACACCTCCCGCCGGATGTTCCCCTTTACAATGAGTATCATGCCCAGATCGACGCCCTGGGGCACAATATATGTTTCAAAAGCAGGCCCCGATGCGAGGAGTGTCCTGTTTTTGACCTCTGCAAGGCAAAGTATCGCCAGAAGTAATTATTTAGGGAGGCGGTTTTATGCCCCTGGTGAGGGTAGAGATATACAAGGGGAAGAGCAGTTCATACAAGAAGGCAATTCTTGACGGCATTCACGCCGCCCTGATGGAGGCCATCCAGATCCCGGCTGAAGACAGGTACCAGAGGCTGTACGAGATGGACCCCCCTAATGTGGAGATCGCTGCCGATAAAAGCCAGAACTATACCTTTATCGAGATCACGCTGTTCAAGGGGCGGAGCCTGGAGGCGAAGAAAAAGCTTTACCAGGCCATCGTAAACAACCTGGCCCGCGACCCCGGCATCGACAGGAACGATATCATGATCGTGCTGCACGAGCCTCCGCTGGAGAACTTCGGGGTGCGCGGCGGCAAACCGGCCAGCGAGGTAGAACTCACCCACAGGATCGACATATAGATGGCCTCGCACCAGCGGGGGAGAACTGAGCGCAAGGATAACCAGATTTCAGCCTTTGTTGGTGCCGCCGGAGGCGGCGTGGTGGTCTTTCCTGACGATGACCAGGGGCGTCTGCTCATCGGCGTTGCCGGCGGGGTTCTTCTTAAAAACTCGCAGCAGGAGGTTTTGGTTGACTCCCCTGGTGGCCGCCAGGATATGGGTTCTCCCCAGATCGTTGGCATCGATGATGGCCGCTTCGACACCGAAGCGGTTTTTGATTTCTTCCACCACCTTTTCCGGTTCCCGGGGCCCCAGGACGATGTGCTTGTCAAAGGGGGGCATGTTCCCCGTGACGTCGTCCACCAGGGAGGACTGTTTTCCGGCGAGGCGGTAGAAATCCCCCCTCCGGCCCAGCAGGATGCGGGTCAGGGAACTGATGAAAAAGGCAAATACCGTGCGGGCGGTCCCTTCCTCGTTCATGATTACCTGCATGGCGAAAGGAGAGGAAAGGCTTCCGTCCGGATGGACAAAACGGGCGAAAAGACGGGCCCAGAGGCCCGGTTTGACGTTTTCAGGCCGGACGATCCGGCCCTGGGAGATCGCCACAACGCTTTCCGCAATAACAAGGATGTCGCCGGGTTTTAGAAAGGGTTGGGCATAGGTTGCAATTATCTCCATGAGATCGTCGTCAGGAGTGATTACCTTTGTGTGCAGGGGGACTACTCCTACCGGCATCGGGCTCCATCACCTTTACCCTGTAGTTTCTTGAGGTTAAAGCGGGTTTCGGCAAGATGCCAACTGATCCCGCTTTTACTGACGACCTGGTAATGGATGATCACGGTGAGCCAGGGAATTTCCCTGATCACGTCGTTCAGGTCGGTGTGAGAGCGGATGGTCAATTCCAGCTCTACAAGCTGCGAGGTGTTTTTCTTGATGATCACAGCCTCCCAGTAACCGCTTTCCCGCATGGGCTGGCGCAGCAGCCTGAGGCGCGGCAGGATCTCCAGCTTCTCCATGATCTTGCCGTAGTACATCGGCTGGCAGAAGACGTTGACCACCATTCCCTGCTGCCGGCCCCGGTTGGTGAGGGGGATCAGGCAGCGGCAATGAATCTCGCGGTTGGCGGCGTTCATGACAACCGAAACGTCGCGGACTGCGTCGGTCTCGAAAAGGATCTCGCTGTCTCCCTGGTACCAGAAGTACGCCGCCAGGGCCCCCGTCAGGGTGCCTGCAAAGGCCAGTGCCGCAACGATAAATTCGGTCAGCATCCCCCGCCCCCCACTCTGCCTGCTACTTAATTTATTTATATGCGCGGGAAACCGCGAGAAGATAAGGTTAGCTGATATCAATTAATGGAAAGTGTGGGATGTATGCGGTCGAGGTACCCTTTAACCCCTTTCTCCATATAATAGAGCGTAAAAATGGCGAGGAGGGGAGCACGTGTTACCAGTTCCCAGCAAATTTAAGTTAGCGGTAGGCAGGGGTGAGGGTCCCACACCCTTGAACGCATTTGACGCCGCCCTGTATGACGCCGGTATCGGTAACCTGAATTTAGTCAGAGTAAGCAGCATCCTGCCGCCGGGGGCGAGGTATTTCCCGGAACTGGAAATACCTCCGGGCGCTCTGGTTCCCACGGCATACGGCTTCCTGAAAAGCTGCGAGCCCGGGAAGTTGATCGCCGCGGCCATCGGTGTAGGCATCAGCTACGACACCTACGGAGTGATCATGGAGTTTGAGGGCTTCTGTTCAAGGAAAGAGGCCGAGGAACGAGTCAGGGCGATGGTGGAGGAGGGGTTCCGGCTGCGCGGCCTGCCACTGTGCGAAATGCTGGTGAAGGGGGTAGAGCACAGGGTGGAGCAGGTCGGGAGCGTGATTGCGGCAGCGGTTTTATGGTATTAGACGTACCTGTGCCGTTCCGGTGGCGCCATCGGATAGCCGGTAGTGCCGGTTGCCGGAGTCTCCCGGCGGGCCGGGGGCCGGTGGCCCTGCTCTGATCAGTGCCGGGAGTCGTTGCCCCGTCTGGTTTGGAATAAACCTTAATGCATTATCGACATACCGTTGTTATGATACGCCAGGTTGTCAGCCTTTTGTTGACGCTGTTTGAAGGACTAGTGTATAATGAAGATGCGTCATCAGGTTAAATCAAGTTTATTTTGCCGGGGCACCTCAATGAATCTGGTTGTTGCAGTGTCTGGAGCACCAAACTTAGTTTGGGGGGAGGGAGAACTGGATATGGCCGAGGTTAGGGTCGGGAAAAACGAATCCCTGGATAGTGCCCTGCGGCGCTTTAAGCGTTCCTGTCAAAAGGCAGGTATTCTGGTTGAGGCAAGGAAGCGGGAGCATTATGTGAAGCCCAGTGTTAGAAGAAAAAAGAAGTCCGAGGCTGCACGTAAGCGCCGCTGGTCTTAGGAGTGGTTCTTTTGTCGCTTCAGGAACGGCTTTTCGAAGATATGAAGGAAGCTTTAAAAGCACGCGAAGCAGGGAAACTCAGGCTTTCGGTGATTCGTTTGGCCCGGGCAGCCCTTAAGAACCGCGCCATAGAGCTGGGACGCGAGCTGACAGATCAGGATGTCATCGAGGTCCTGGCCCGTGAGGTGAAGCAGCGCCGTGAAGCCATCCTGGAATACAACAGGGTGGGCCGTTCGGAGGTTGCGGCCGAACTGGAAGCGGAAATCGCGGTTCTTCAAGAATACCTTCCCCAACAGTTGAGCAGGGAGGAGATCACTGCCGAAGCGCAGGAAGTGATCGCATCCACCGGAGCTAAAGGAACACGCGATCTGGGACGTGTGATGGGAGCGCTGATGCCCAGGATGAAGGGACGGGCGGACGGAAAGGTGGTTCAGGAAATCGTCCGGACGCTCCTGTCGGAAGCAGAGCAAAAATAACATATTAAGAAGCGGAAGCCGGTGAGAAGGCCGGCTTCTTTAGTTTGCGTTGCATGGATTGAGGCTTGCCGGGGTAAAAATTCCGAACGGGGTTGAGGGGACAACACCAGCCCGTTTTCATCCGGGTGGTACCAAATACGTTAAGGAAAAAGAGTATACATGGGAAAGAGCCGGTCCCTTAAACTGGCGGGGGCCGGCTCTTGTTGTTTATGTTTTTTGATAGGGGATGACATCGGTTAGCGCCCCACGCACAACAAGTCGCATGGTCGTAAGTATAAACCAAGCCCTGCAAGAACCAGACCCGCAAGCTGAGTCCTGAAACTCATTCGCCGCTTCCTGCAAGCAGGGGTCATGTTAGACGGAGAAGGAGCGTTTGGGGGAACATTGAAAATGCCTGTCTCCACCACCAAAGAAGATTTTATCAAAGTCTTCGTCAAGCTTGGTGAACCGCCGGATGCGGACCTGCATGTCCGGTGGTGAGAGGACGGGGGCTAGCCGCCCCCTCCTACTCGATGTCAACCCGGCATGGGCGTTTTGATCCTGTGCTGCTTATTTATACTTAAGCCTTGCCCTGGAAGAAGATGTTAAGGGTAACGGCGCTGGCTGCATTAACCGCCGCATAGTAGATGCGGGCGTACTTCAGGAACAGCGTGGCTACCAGTGCGGTGACATCACCGGTGTTCAAGGTGACCGGACCCGCGTTGTCCAACCAGTTGGTGCCGTCGGGGCTGATCTGGAGTTTGACTGTTGCCGGAGCAATAGTAGTGGAGGCGTTGACGACACCAAAGGACCAGGTGGCGAGGTTCAGCACATTATATGTTGTATCTGGCGAGCCAGCGGTGTCTGTTATGTTCGCCAGCACTTCTGAAACATCGGTGGTTGCCGTCTGTACTGCCAGCCCGGTGCTGGTGATCATCAGCCCGCCTGCAGGTGGCGTGATGGCGAGGCCGGTGGAGGTGATGGCCAGGCCATCTGCCGGCGGGGTGATGGCGAGCCCGGTGCTGGTAATTCCCAGGTTACCTGTGGAATCCTGGCTCAAAGCAAGATTCTGATTACCAAATATCTTGATACGCGCCTGATCCGGATTATCCTGAAAGATTTTAAAGTTGGGCATGGTACTCACTCCTTTTCCAGATAGTAGATTTTGTATTAGAATATTTTTCCATGTTGTAAAATGTTACATTTTGGCAGCATATAGTAAATAAAAACTATTTATCCACTGAATGGGGAAGAGTGATGAACAGGATCAGCTTATGTATGATTGTAAAAAACGAGGAAAAGAACCTTCGCAGGTGCCTGCAAAGCGTGCAGGGGTATGTCGATGAAATCATCGTAGTGGACACCGGCTCAACCGACAGCACCCGCAGAATTGCCAGGGAGTTTGGGGCAGTTGTGCGCGACTTTCCCTGGAACGACGACTTCAGCCAGGCGCGCAATGCCTCCCTGGAGCTGGCAACAGGAGATTGGATACTGTTCCTGGATGCGGATGAGGAACTGGCCGGGAACTCCGGGGAGGTGCTGCGCCGGATCACGGCGGAAGAAGGTGTTGAAGGTTATTTCGTCAGAGTGATCAACTACCTGGGTGATGAAGGATGGGTTGAAACGTGTCCGGATCTGATCTTCCGCCTTTTCAGGAACAGGGAGGATTACAGGTTCCGCGGGGCGATTCACGAGCAGATCGTTGATGTCATTCTGGAGAAAAACAAACAGGCAAGCTACCGGATCGCCGATGACCTGATCATCCTGCACTATGGATACATGAACAGGCAAATCGAGGAAAAGAACAAAAAGTGCAGGAACCTGTCCATACTGGAGCGGGATCTGTCGGCCGATCCCCAAAACCGCCTCCTGCGTTACCATTACGGTGTGGAACTGTACAGGGTGGAAAGGTACGCGGAGGCAGCGGCAGAACTGGCCAGGGCCGCAGACGGCATCGATCCCGGGACCATCTACCTCCCCAAGCTTTTGCGGTATCTCATTCTTGCCTACCATTCCGCCGGGATGCCCCGGCAGGCTATGGAGACAGTTCGGTTATGCCTGGGACTCTTCCCGGACTACGCCGATATTTACTATTACGGCGGTTTGATCAGTTACGAAGGGGGGGCTTACGCCCAGGCCTGCGATTTCTTGCAGCAAGCCCTCTCCATGCCGGAGCAGCCGGCCTACTATGCTTCGTTCAGCGGGGTCAGAGGTTTTCGTGCCTGCTACCTGCTTGGTCAAATTGCGGAAATCTTTTGCAACGAGGAAGAAGCCCTCAAGTACTATATCCAGGGTCTGAGGGACAATCCGAAATTCATTCCCGCCCTTGAGAGCATCACCCGCATCCTGAAGCCGCAGGAGGATCCGGATTACGCCCGAGACTGCCTTGAGAAGCTCTGCGAATTCGGTGATTCTCAGGCTTATCTCTTAATGGGTCGAATCCTGTTCCGCCAGTCCGCTTTTAAACTCGCCCTGGAGTACCTGGAGCAGGGGATGAGCCGGCAGGAAGCCTCCCCGGAACTAAAACTCTGGAAGGCCATCTGCCTTGTCCAGCAGAGCCGTTACCTGGAAGCGCTGCGCATATTTGACGGCATTGAGCGGGGAAACCCTCTTTATCCTCTCGCCAGGCTGAACAAAATCCTGTGCTTCTGGTTTCAGGGGAATCGCCGCAAAGTGCAGGAGTATGTGGAGGATTTGCTGCAACTGGGGCTCTCCCGGGATACCGGCGCCGTTGTGGGAATGTTGAGGGATTCCCTGAAAAAGAGGCATAAACCATCGGGTGTCGTACTGGGAGAGGAAGGGATGGCTCTGCTCCTCGACATCCTCATGCGCGCCCTCGACTTAAAAGAGAAGGAGCGGGCGCTTTCCCTCATCAGGTGTTTGGATAAGGAGTGCCTGAACAAAAACGCCCTTGCCATCGGGGAGTTGTTTTACCGGTACGGGTACCTGGAGGTGGCGGA
>CADDZD010000102.1 GCA_902812385.1 Clostridia bacterium
AAGCTTGTTTATTCAATTCAATCATGGGTTTAGGGTATAATATTAACAGAAAGGAGGAAGCAAATTATGCAGCGAAGGTTTAAGGTTATCTTAGAAAAAAATGACAGTAACGGCTATACTGTTACTGTTCCCGCTCTGCCTGGCTGCGTTACTCAAGGTAAAAATAAGGACGAAGCCCTGGAAAGAATTCAGGAAGCCATTCAAGGATACCTGGAAGCACTGGAGATCGAAGGATTGCCTGTACCCGACAGCGATATAGATGTTGCCGAGGTCGAGGTGGCTTACGGGGCATGACCAGGCTGCCACGGGTCAGCGGTAAAGATGTGGTAAGAGCTCTTAAACGAGCGGGTTTCAGAGTAAGCCATATTCGTGGCAGCCATTATTATTTACGGCGTTCTGGCAGCAATCTTGTAACAGTTCCCGTTCAGGCGTAGTGATTATCTTAAGTTATAATGACTATACTAAACCGGAAAGAGGCATTAAGCCGGATGGCAAAGTATAAAAAGCTGTTAATGCGTATAATGAGTGGTCAATCAGATTCAAACATACCTTTTATAGAACTTTGCAATCTTCTCCTTGCGCTGGGATTTAAGGAGCGTGTAAAGGGCGATCACCACATTTTCTACCAGGAAGGAATCGAAGAGATTCTTAATTTGCAGCCCAAGGGCACGCTTGCCAAGGCTTATCAGGTTAAGCAAGTAAGAGCTGTTATCCTCAAGTACCGGATGGGGGGTAAGATTAATGCATAAATACGAGATCATCATTTACTGGAGCGAAGAGGACGGGTCCTTTATCGCCGAGGTTCCGGAGTTGCCGGGATGCACCGCTGATGGCGCCACCTATCAGGAGGTTCTGGCCAATGTTGAAAAAGTGATAGATGAATGGATCGAAACGGCCACCGAATTGGGTCGTCCCATTCCCAAGCCGAAAGGAAGACTGAGATATGCTTAAGAGGGTGTCCCGCGTTCGAGTCGCAGATGGCTCACCAGAAAATGCAAGGCTTCCGGAGATCGGGAGCCTTTTCCTTTAGCTGTTGTCGTTCTTCCACCCCATGAAGGAATTTTTTGTATCGCCGGATGCTCCATAATCTCCAAGCCCGCCAGCACTGCTTCCGACCACCTATCGGATCCGCTCTAAGCGCGGCACTTATTTTTTCCAAAAGCGTTTCATACAGGAGAACAGCTTCTCTGTCGCTTTAACCAGTAGCAGTTGGCAAAGGTAATGCGGAAAAGCCGAGTGCCTGGCTGGGCAAAGGAAAGGTTTCTGCATTTTCTGTTGGATTCAATTCATTGGCATTAGTATTTTAAGGGATTTGGCTTGGCAACAGACCCTTGACAATCTACAGAATCCACCTAAATATAAATTTGGTGACAACGCAAATGGCTTAATTTTATAGCGGAGTGAACTGCCTGACCCTTAGGCCAAGCTCGTCTCTAAATGCTGCCTCGCTAGCGGTGCGGGCTGCCTGAACGCGGTATGCCTCTTCCAGGAAAGGGATGAAGTCGTCAGTTCGCAGACTGCCCTCACTAATCTTCTTTTTCACGAAGTCAAGCATGTAGTAACGGTTAGGGTTGTTTTCACCGGAGCGGTTAGTGATCAATTGTAGTAGCACTCCCATGAATAGGCCTGGGAGGGTACGATTGATGATAAACTTTGACCAGCGGTTGATCGCCACCGGTTCCACCAGTTGCCCAAGGAACTCGTGATATTTTAAAAAGTATGCGTAGTGGCTCTGGTCCCGCTCGCGCACCGGATGCAGGCAGGTAAACACGATGCCAACGTGGGCACGACCGACCCGGTAGACGCTTGAATATACTCGGCATTTTGGCGCGGCATCCCGTAGAAAATCATGACGTTGAGGCGGTCCACGTCTACGCCGTGGCTAACCATGCTCGTTGCCAACACAACATTAGGTGGCTTGCCGGGTGGGAGAGGCCTTTCCAGCTGCTCCAAGATGCGTGTCACCTCATCCGTGCTGGTGCTACCGGTCAGCTCAGGCGTCTCTAACGGAAGCAGCCGGTCACGAAGCAGGTTTGGATTGACCTCACCTTCTATATCGGTACGTATGGAGTTGAGTTCGCGGTTCGTTAGAAAGTATGTCAGCGAAGTTGCGTAGAAGTCAAGCAACATTTGCCATTCTATTGTGCCCGGTACAAGAGTACCCCTATAGGGATTTGGGGTGCCCAACGGTAAGCTCTGGAGCCGTTGAAGCTCTCGGTGATAAAGGTCAATGAGCTCTAGTATGGTGTTAAAGATGGTCTTATTATGGGGAATTATGCCGACGAAAAGCCGCTGAGGGTAATTCAGCGTCTCTGCATAGAACGACTTACCTAATATGGGGCCAGGACTCGGGGAAATGCGAGCCTGTCTCGGGCTTCGTCCATAGAGGTGTTCAACTTGCCTTTCGAAGGCTTCAATTGTTGCTGAGGATGCTATTATTTTCAAAGGCTCAGTATACCCGAACTCTTGTAGGAGCCGCTGTAAATCCTTGAAAGTTGCAGTCACCCTCGGCTTGCCGCATCTCCCGCTCCTCCTCAATGGCACTGATTTCCATATCATCTTCGATCGGTTCTAACTCTCCAAGTGTGTCGGCCAACTCCTCCGTATACTGTTCGGCATTGAATTCCTGTGCAATCTCCTCAGTCACTGTTACATCGGATGCCTGAGCAACCTGCAGTTGTTGATGCTGGCGCTGTTGGTCAAGAGTAGGAAACACACGATAGTAGCAGGTCCACTTCAGCTTAATGGTGACCTCCATCTCTTTTGCCTGTGGCTGCAGGCGAAACTCTGCGCCAAAGGCCACCGGGGCAAGTTTGTTAAGTAGCTCGGCTTGGCCCAGGTCTTCTTCAGGCGGTTTGGGTCGGAGACTACCGATAAAATAGACATCTCGAGGGTAGTTGCGCAAACATTCATCGTCTCTGCGTCCGGCTGCAAGGTCACAGACTTCGCTGATCAAGAATTCTGCCAGTTGCCACTCTTCCTGTTCGGTCCACTGTGGATCACTCATCATAGAATTCCCTCTCCAGTTTTCCAAGTGTACTGCGCATGAAGGGGCCAAGGACATACTGCATACCCGCCACGCGCAGGATTGACAATGAACTGCGAAAGTCACCAAAGGTCAATCCTAACTCGGCATCAATGATCTCATCGTCACTAGCAGTTGCTAAGCCTACTGCTTGTTGCTTAAGCCAGCGGTTGAGCCGATTGGCGAGTCCTCGGTGCAAGCCGCGTAAGCGGTTTGCAGCCTGATAGATACGGCGGTAATACTGACGAACAAAACTGAGATTGAGTATCTCAGCTAGACGTCGCAGGTCCTGCTCGTCATCTGGACATAATGTTTGCCCCCGCAACCACTGACGTAACGTGAGAGGGAGGTCAAGCTACTACCCCGAGTTCGCATTTGCTGTAACAACTCCTCTATGTTTCGCACACCGTATTGCCGCCATCTGCTTCGTTAAGGGTTGTTTTGGGTACTTAAGTTTAGTGCGGCTGCGCCCACGGGCTAAAGTATATTCGTAGGGGAATACGGAATCCAACACAAGGTTCCCAACTTTTGTCTTACTTAGATAGCTACGAATGCCGATAGTGGAGCCAAAGTATACTACCTGACCACCAGGTCTGTTTTTCTCCATACACTTCAACGCATACATAATCAAGCCCGTCGCAAAGAGTAGAGGCGGCCGTCGTAAACTGTGGTCGGGAAGTACGATTCGTATGACTTTGTCTGGCCGAAGCGATCTAATAAACGGCTCACAGTGAGGAGTTGCAACTATTACCGTTGCTGTTAAGGAACGAGCGATGCGTTGCAGCCTATCCGCAACGACATTAGCCGTTACCGGATCAAGGTTCGCACAGAACTCATCTACGATCCATACGTTGTAACGGGCGGTGATTAGCTGAGCGAGCATGGCGCGGTATTGCTGACCCTTACTTAGTTCATTAAATCGTTTTAAGTAGACGAATGCATCATTTATAAAGTTTTGCCTTGATACCGCCTTTCTTGCGCTGCATGGGCTTCAGGGATTAGATGCGGAGTTTCTGCACTATGTGGCGAATATCTAACACGAGACCTCACACTCCTTTTTGGGGTGTTATTTTGGGCGCGAGGTCTTCTTTTTCAAGCAGCTGATCCCCTTCTAATACCTACTTAAATTTTACACGGCCTATTAAACCGCTTTTATGGCGGTTTTTTCTTTTTTCTGGAGATGAAACGAGATGATCAACCCATTTGCGGCGCGTCCGCCTGCTGCGAGTGCAATTGAAGTGATAAAATTCATCCTGGCCGACAGCCTGACTGAGGCCCCTAAACGCCGTAGGTATCCCAATGTGATCATCAAAACTTACGGAAGCAATGAAAAAAACAGGAGTAACCGCGAAAAAGAGGTTCACCAAGCTATTGCATTATCTTGAAGAAAACTGGTCAGGGATTGCTACCTCGGCAGGAGCAAAACGTTTAGGTACCATCGAAGGACAGATCCAGCATAACGTGGCCCGCCGGATGAAACGCCTGGGAGCCAAGTGGACCACAACCGGTGTAGACCGGATGGCCCGGCTTCTGGCCGCTAAAGCAAAGGGAGAGCTTAGCAATTATGCTTCGCGCTGGCCGATGGAACACGGAAAGCTAAAAGAATTAGCGCAGTTAAAGCCGGTGGTAGAAAAACAAAAAGCCAGAGAAATGGGGAAAATGGCTGCAGGCGATAATACCGGCATTAAAAGGGCTTTTGCAGATCGGCCGTGGATAAAGCATGTTTTACGGGAACTGACCCGACCAGAATTTGCTGCTCTAATTTGCTAACCGGTCTCCCAGCTATCAGTACTACCGGGGCATCTACATGTGTTAAATGTTTTGCGAGGGGGTGACGTAATACCGCTGCCTGTTCCCCATAGCTACCTCGCCGTTAAGTTTATCTCGACAATCTGCAGTTAAATGTCAAAGCCGTTGCCTTCAAGCTGGTGTTTTGGGCGTTGAGGTCTCTCAACGGGAAAAGCTTTGTAGATACCTACTAGATCTTGACACGGACGGTTTAATAACGGTTATATATTTCTATAAGATATTGGGATATAATTACAGTTAAAGGAGGCGAAGTCTTATGTCGATTGAGCGTTTAGAAAATGAAATAAGAAAATTAAAGCCACATGAGAGAGAAGAACTTTTCCGGCGATTGGGTATCCTCAAAGGAAAAGAAGAGAAACGCCGCGGCGGGCCTGACGACCCTTTAGCAAAACTGATTGGAATAGTTGAAATTTCATCTGACAGCTCAAAAAGATACAAGGAGGACCTCTATGGAGGCCGTACACCTCTCTAAGCTATTTATTGATACAAGCGCTTTTGTTGCCCTGGTAGATAAAAAAGACGATTTATACAGACCTGCCGTTAGCTTTTACCAAATCACTCGATGAAAAAATAATGCTGATCACTTGCCCCGGCCTCTTGAATGCCAATGCATCAAAGCTGCTGGGGGCATGGTTTCCCGGCGAGCAGATGAACACCGCCATGGGGATCTATTTTTCTGCCAGCGGTGTGGGGATGAGCGTCGGTTTGGCCACATCGGCATTGTTTCCGACAACGAAAAGCGCCTTTGTAACCGCGGGTTTCGCCATGCTGGTGATATGGCTCCTGTGGATGGCTTTTATTAAAGCCAGCCCCGAGGGGGCCCCGGGCCTGCCGGCCATGCCCGTGACCGGGTATATTAAGGTGGCTGCCGGGAGCAGAAACGTCTGGCTGGTGAGCCTGGCGTTGATGTTTTTGATGGGTTCTTCCATGGTCTTTTCCGGTTTTCTGCCGAATGCCCTGAATAAGGTGCACGGGATGAGTCCGGTGGCGGCGGGCTTTATGACATCTATAGTAACGTTCGGGACCATAGTGGGCAGCCTTGCAGGCCCCTTTCTGTCGGACCGTGTGGGCAAAATCAAGCCTTTTATCACCCCTGTGGCGGTATTGGGAGCGATCGCCGGATATGGTTCCTGGCTTTTGCCTCAAGGGGCGGGGATGGCTACGATGCTCGCCCTTTTCGGGATCTTTTTGGGAATATGCACCCCGTTGCTTATGGCTTTTCCGATGCTGCTTCCGGAGATCGGCCCCGTTTATGCCGGGAGCGCCGGGGGGATTATCGGTACCCTCCAGGTTGTCGGTGCCGTCTTTATCCCGTCTTTTATTATTGCACCGTTGGCCGGCCAGAACTATAACCTTTTATTCGCATTGGGCAGCCTGTCCTTCTTAATGGTGGGCGCTGTGTCCCTGCTGCTGCCTGAATTGGGGGCCGCGGCCCGGAGGAGAAACATCTCTTAAAAATGTTTGAGATTTTACGGCGCCCGGTGGTGACGTAGGGGTTCAGCCCGAAGGAAAACTCTCCGGCGTACCTCGCCCCCTCGTCGGTGTCGAAGACCCGGTTGATCCGTTCGGTATCGTTGGCGGTCGCCCGGACGATTTTCCCCCTCCGGAACTCCAGCCTGACGTTCTCATAAGTAAAGCCTTGATATTGAGCGGGGGTGTTGTAGGTGATGCAGCCGTTGACCGAGTCCCTGACCGGTGCGGTATAGACCTCCCCGTCCGGGATGTTCGCCCTTCCGTCGCACTTGACCGCAGGCAGCCCCTTGATGGAGAAGGTCAGATCGGTGCCGGGGCCGAGGATCCTCACCCGGTCGGTCCTGTTCATCAGCTCCACGAGGGGGTCCATCGCCCTGGACATCCCGGCGTAGTCCAGATTGCAGACCTTGAAGTAGAAATCCTCGAAGGCCTCGGTGCTCATGCCGGCGGCCTGGGCCATAGAGGGGGAGGGGTAGCGCAGGACCACCCATTTGGTCCTGCGAACCCGGATCTCTCCGTGCACCGGATGCCAGAAGTACTTCTGGTAAAGCTCCATCCGGTCCGCGGGGACGTCAGAAAGCTCCGCCGCATTGTCACCCGAGCGCACGCCGATGTAGGCGTCCATCTCCCTCATCCTGGCCGCCTCGTATTTGGCCATCAGTTTGATCTGCTCCACGGTGGCTCCCAGCAGCAGCGCCCTGTCCACCGCCCTGTCCTTGATGGTCACAAAGGGGATGCCTCCGGCCAGGTAGACCTGGTGGATCAGCTCCCTCACCAGCGGCCGCTCCAGTCCCACGGCTTCTATTAAAACCTTTTCGCCTTTCTGCAGCCGGCAGGAATAGTGGACCAGGTTCCCGGCCAGCCGGCTGACTCTCGGGTCGGTCATGTAGATACCTCCAGCCAAGTATTGAAAACCCCCGGGTTAAATGGGGGTCTTGTTGCAGACGCTTTTTGCGTCTTTTCACCGGACTGCCCGCTCTTCCTGGGCAGTTAGTCTCTTATCGAGCTTGCCGATATCCTCCCAGACACACCGCAACTCTCTTTTGATATCGGTGATGTCCTTCTGCATTTTCTTTTGGCCTTCCTCCAGGTTGTCCAGGCGCTTGTTTATCACGGCGAAATGGCCGCCGAACTCGTCCCTGGCCTGGTTGATCTGTCCCTGCAGGTCGTCCCTGACCTGGTTGATCTGTCCCTGCAGGTCGTCCCTGACCTGGTTGATCTGCCCCTGGAGGTCTTCTCTGACCTGATTGATCTGTCCCTGCAGGTCTTCTCTGACCTGGTTGATCTGCCCCTGGAGGTCTTCTCTGACCTGGTTGATCTGTCCCTGCAGGTCGTCCCTGACCTGGTTGATCTGCCCCTGCAGGTCATCTCTGACCTGATTGATCTGTCCCTGCAGGTCGTCCCTGACCTGG
>CADDZD010000103.1 GCA_902812385.1 Clostridia bacterium
CAAGGACATTGATCGCAACAGCACAATGCTCATCCGTAATCAGAAGCAAACAGGACGCACGGAGACTCAATGCTTCAAAATCCAAAAGTCCAAGCCTATAATTGACCAAATCGACCAAGTCCTCGCCCGTCACTACGGTTTCACTGACGAGGAGCTGGACTTCATCATCAATTACGACATCAAATACCGCATGGGAAAGGATGCAGGCGAGGAACAAGAAAGTGAATGAGAACATCACAGAGCAGAGTGAGGACGATGGCATCTTTGTTCGTGAAAGTGCACCGTATAACACAGGGCGATCCCCTTTATCCACGTGTCTTGCTGAAGCGATTAGGCGCAGCCGCCCCCGGGCAGTTAACGCTCGTCGGGAACCTGGACCTGATCGCTCATTATAAGACCGCCCTTTTCTGCTCCGCCCGGGCGCCCGGCGATGTGATCCTGCGCACGTTCGATTTTATGCAACGCCTTAGAGACGACGGTGTCACCGTCATCAGCGGCTTTCACTCACCGATCGAAAGGGAATGCCTGCGCATCCTGCTGCGCGGGCAACAACCCATCATCATCTGCCCGGCGCGTGCCATCGAAACTATGCGCATCCCCACCGAATGTCGACCTGCGTTCGAGGCCGGGCGCCTTCTCTTTCTGTCCCGGTTCATCGGGGAGCCGAGGCGCGTCACCCGGGAATCTGCCCTGCGCCGCAACGAACTCGTTGCCGCCCTTGCGGATGATGCCTGCATAGCATACGCCGCCCCTGGTGGCTACACGGAGCGGATTGTAGAGCGGCTGAAGTCATGGAGTGTTCCCCTTTTGTCCGTATGCTGATTACCCGCGAGGTCCACACAGCCAGTACGACAACATTGACGGCTATGCCTGCCATATGTGACAGCAAAGCAACCCGGGGAGTCGGGGAAAGGCGCTGCCGGAAAGAGACCTGGAGCGTGCCACGCCATTGGCCACGTCCACGGGCCGGGGCTGGTGGAGATGGCAATAACGCAAACAGAAAAACCCCGCAATTTCTGCGGGGCCTGAATTCCTCTGGCGCGCCCGGAGGGACTCGAACCCCCGACACGCGGTTTAGGAAACCGCTGCTCTATCCTGCTGAGCTACGGGCGCATAATTATGGCGGAGAGAGTGGGATTCGAACCCACGAAGCAGGTTTTATACCCGCTTAAACGCTTAGCAGGCGTTCGCCTTCAGCCAACTCGGCCATCTCTCCGCGTTGTCTGTATATTAAATGCTATATAAAAATGGTGCGCCCGGAGGGATTCGAACCCCCAACCTACAGATCCGTAGTCTGTTGCTCTATCCAGTTGAGCTACGGGCGCAAACGCTTATCTATAGTGGATATTCATTATACCCGAAAACCGGCTGTTCGTCAACATGGCGGAGGGGGTGGGATTCGAACCCACGGAACCCGCAAGGGCTCAACGGTTTTCAAGACCGCCTCCTTAAACCGCTCGGACACCCCTCCCCGGGAAAACGATGCTACATTATCATCCTGAATTCTGCCACAGTATATCACACTGTTACCGTCGTTGTCAATTAACCTGAGCCGGTGCGCGCCTTTAAGAAACCGGGATTGAGCGCACCAATACCTCATCAATGTAAAGGGAAACCACCCCATGACCGTAAGTGGATACGGGTATCCTGTACTCCCCCGCATCCATTCGGCGGTCATAGACGGTACGCCTTCCGGCACTATCCTGAACCTCGAGACGGACATCAGACCTCTGGGAAAGCCGGACCGTAATCAAGGTTTTCCTTTCTGGTTCTGCTACTTTCTTGATGGACAACTCAACAAGAGCCCCCCGACGGTAACGGGTATTGGGAGGGGGATCTGTTGTTACGACAACCCCCTGCCGGTCGTTTCCCGCCACCCTGAATCCGGCCTTCAACAGCTCATCGACCGCATCCCTGACAGGCCGTCCTCTGACATCTGGAACCGGGATATAGCGGGAGCCCAAGCTGACCGTCAGAAAAACGGGCAGCCCCCGGATCAGCCTGCTCCCTGCCGGAGGCCACTGTTTCGCTACTCTCCCCTCACCCATTATCTCGCTGTAAACCTTTCGCCAGGCCCGGGCCGCCAGGTGCACATCCTCAAGCCTCCGGCTCGCATCTTGCAACGCAAGCCCCTGAAGACGGGGGACGGTAACCCCCACCGGAGTATAAGGCAGAATAAAAAATAATATCAGGCAAGAGAGAACAGCTCCGGTAAAAACAAGAGGTCTCCGGCCGGCGGCCTGCCGGAAAAGCATTTTCAACTGGAGGGGCTTTCTGGCAGGAGAAGACGTCAGGAGCCGGGTTTTTTCCTCGTCCTCCGCTTCGAAGAAAGCCTTCAAAGCCCAGGCAAAGGAGATGGCACTGGGGAAACGCCTTGCCGGGTCCTTTGCAAGCGCCCTCTGAACGACTGCATCAAGCGCCGGCGGGATAGCTGGATTGATCTCGTTAACCGGAACCGGCTCACTGTACAGGTGCTTATCCATCACCTCTTTAGGAGAAGCCCCTGTAAACGGAATCCTCCCGGTCAGGAGTTCATAAAGGACAACGCCCGCGCTGTAAATATCTGTTTGTATACAGATATCCTCACACCTGATCCTTTCCGGGGCAAGGTAGGGAAGAGAGCCGATGAGCTGCTCCGGTTTTTCTAAGAGAGAGGCATCGTGAAGATTAACGGCCAAACCAAAATCGGCTACCTTGACCTGATCTGCGGCATTTACCAAAATATTACGCGGTTTGATATCCTGGTGGATAACTCCCACACTGTGAGCTGCCGCCAAAGCCAGGCAAACCTGATAGATCAGGTAGGCAGCGCGATCAAAGGGAAGCGGGGACACCCTTCGCAGCAAGGCTCTCAGGTCTTCCCCCGGGAAATATTCCATTACCAAAAAATACTGTTCACCTTCTTTGACCAGGTCGTAAATCGAAATAATATTCGGATGGGAGAGGGCGGCTGCTGCCTGGGCCTCCTGCCATAAATGCTCACGAAAGATTTCGTTCCTCGCCAGATGAGGGTGAAGCATTTTAACGGCAACGGTTCTGTTCAACAGCATGTCGCGTGCCCGGTAAACAATGCCGGTTCCTCCCCGCCCGATCTCGGCCTCTATCTCGTAACGGTTAGCCAGTAAAAAAGAATTCATACATATTGCTCCCTTGGAACACCGATGGTCTGCCGGTCACTTCATCACCGGGAAGCAGGTATCACATCGATCCCCATATACGGGCGCAGAACTTCCGGGACCACCACCGATCCATCCTCCTGCTGGTAGTTTTCCAGGATGGCGGCCAGGGTCCTGCCGACTGCCAGCCCCGAACCATTCAGGGTGTGGACGAACCGCGGCTTCGCTCCCGCCTCTGGCCGGTAGCGGATGTTCGCCCGCCGGGCCTGGAAGTCCTCGAAGTTGCTGCAGGAGGAAATCTCCCGGTAGCAGCCGGCGCTCGGCAGCCAGACCTCCAGGTCGTAGGTCTTGGCGGCGGAAAAGCCCAGATCCCCGGTTGACAGGGAGACCACCCGGTAGGCCAGCCCGAGCCTGCGCAGCACCTCCTCGGCGTTGTCCGTCAGGCTCTCCAGCTCGGCATAGGAGTCCTCGGGAGTCGTGAACTTGACCAGCTCCACCTTGTTGAACTGGTGCTGCCGGATGAGGCCCCTGGTGTCACGCCCTGCCGCCCCGGCCTCCGCCCGGAAACAGGCGGTATAGGCGGTATGATAGATGGGGAGGGCGTCCCCCGGGAGGACCTCCCCGCTGTAGAGGTTCGTCACCGGCACCTCGGCCGTCGGAATGAGAAACAGGTCCTCCCGCTGGCAGAGGAAGAGGTCCTCCTCAAACTTGGGAAGCTGGCCGGTGCCGGTCATGGTGGCCCGGTTGACCAGGAACGGAGGGAAGATCTCCGTGTAGCCGTGCTCCCGGGTGTGCAGGTCGAGCATGAAATTGACCAGGGCCCGCTCCAGCTTGGCACCCCACCCCTTCAGCACGGTGAACCTCGCCCCGGCAATCTTGACGCCCCGGTCGAAGTCGAGGATGTCCAGCTTTTCCCCGATCTCCCAGTGGGGTTTTGGCTCAAAGGCAAAGGACGGCGGCTCCCCTACCACCCGCACTACCACGTTGGCGGTTTCGTCCGGCCCGACGGGAACGGATGGGTGCGGTATGTTGGGTATCATCAGCATGCTCTTCTCCAGCTTCTCCTCGAGCTCCGCCAGCTGCCGGTCGAGTTCCTTGCTGCGCCGGGAAATCTCCTTGACCTCCTGCATCAGATCGGTTGCGTCCTGCTTTAAGGCCTTCAGGCGCCCCACCTGTTCGGAAAGGGTGTTCCTCCGGTTCTTCAGCCTCTCGCTTTCCACCAGTATCCTGCGGCGCTGCTCATCCCAGGCCAGCACCTGATCGAGATCGAAGTCATAGCTCCGGCGGGCAAGCGCCTCTTTGACCACTTCGGGGTTGGTACGAATAAATTTCAGATCGAGCACTGCCTTTCATCCTTTCGCCATTGATTCCGCATCCGTTTAGATGTCATCGCAACGATTAAAGGGAAACGATCTTAACGTTCAGGATGCCCGGAAGCCCGGACAGCTTTTGCCGGGTGGCTTCATCCACCGGAGAATCGACGCTCAGGACCATCAAGGCCTCTTCTCCCCGGGTGCAGCGGCCGACCTGCATCATGGCGATGTTGATGTCCGCCTGCCCCAGGGTAGAGGCGAAGGGCCCGATCACCCCCGGCCTGTCGATGTGATCCACAAACAGCATGTGGGGAGTGGGGACGATCTCCATCTGGTAGCGGTTAACCTTTACGATCCGGGGGCTGTTGTCCCAGGAAAGCGTCCCGGCGTATTCCGCCTTTGAGCCGTTGCCGGATATCCGGACGGTAATCAGGCTCACGTAACCGGAGTGACTCTCCTCGTCGTTTTCATCTTTGTGCTCGGAGAAGCGGATGCCGCGATTTTCGGCAAGCCAGGTGGCATTGACGAAGTTGACGTTGTCCCCCAGCACCGGTGTCAGGAGCCCTTTCAACAGGGCCAGGGTGATGATCCCCGTCTCCTTAGCGGCTATTCCCCCGCTGTAGGTGACCTCCACCCGCTCTGCGGGCGCCTTTTCCAGCTGGTAGTAAAGCCTGCCGAGCTGTTCCGCAAGGGTGAGGTACGGCTTCAGGGTGTGGATCTCCTCGCCCAGGAGGTACGGCAGGTTCACCGTGTTCGGGACGATCTCTCCCTTAAGCGCCGCAAGGACGTAGTTGGCCACATCGGTTCCCACCCTGCGCTGGGCCTCAAAGGTGGTGGCACCAAGGTGCGGAGTCACCACCACATTCTTGAACTCAAGCAGCGGATTCCCGGTGCACGGCTCCTTGCTGAAGACATCCAGGCCGGCGCTGGCGACGATCCCCTCCCGCAGGGCGTCAGCCAGGGCCTTTTCGTCAATGATGCCGCCGCGGGCACAGTTGACCACCCGCACCCCGCGCTTGGCGATGCGGAACTGCTCCGCCCCGATCATCCCGATGGTTTCCTCGGTCTTGGGGGTATGGACGGTGATGATGTCCGCCTCACGCACCAGGTCGTTCAGGGTCTCCTTGCGCTCGGCCCCAAACCGCTTGAAGCGCTCCAGCGGGATGTAGGGGTCGTAGGCGATCACCCGCATCCCGAAGGCCCTCAAACGGGTGGCCACCAGCGACCCGATGCGGCCCAGCCCGACTATCCCCACGGTCTTTCCGAACAGCTCGCTGCCCATGAATTCACCACGACCCCAGCCCCCACCCTTCACCACATTGTTTGCCTGGGGGAGGTTCCGGGCTGAGGCCAGCATCAGGGCGATGGTCTGCTCACAGGCCGAGATGCTGTTGCTGTCCGGTGTGTTGACCACCACCACCCCGTGCCGGGTAGCCGCCTCCACGTCGATATTGTCGACCCCGTTACCGGCGCGCCCGACCACCTTCAGCTTTTTGCCGCGGCGCAGGACCTCCTCGGTAACCAGGGGGATGCTGCGCACAATCAGGGCATCGTAGTTTTCGATAATCTCCTCAAGTTCCGGCTGGCTGATGCCGTACCTGATGTCGACATCGGCCTCCTGCCGCAGCAGTTCCAGGGCCTCGTCGACGATCTTATCCCCTACAAGTATTCTTGGCCTTTCTCCCATCTCCTAAACTCCCCCTTCTCCGCTCAGCGCCGCCAGGGAAACTTCCTGGGCGGCCTTGACTCCTTTCCCAAGCTCCACCTTAAACCCACACCTGTTCAGGGCCATCTCCAGAGCGGCCAGCACCGCGATGATCTCCAGATCCCCGACGTGTCCCAGGTGGCCGATTCTGAAGATTTTGTTGTCCAGGCTCTGCTGGCCGCCGGCCACCACCACGTTGAATTCCTTTAAGAGCACCCTGCGGATGGCGTTGGCCTCGAGCCCATCAGGTGCCAGGACCGCGGTGACCGCCGCAGAAGCCACGTCGTCCGCCGCCAGCGGCTTGAGACCCATGGCCTTGATCCCCCGGCGGGTCATCTCCCGGAGGCGCCTGTGGCGGGCAAAGATGTTCTCCAGCCCCTCGGCCCGCATCATTTTTAGAGCCTCGGCCAGGGCCGCGATCTGGGGTATGGCCGGAGTAAACGGCGTCTGCCCTTTTTCCCCGTACTTGCGTGCAGCCTCAACATCCCAGTAAAAGCAGGCGTTCCTGCATTTTGCCCTGGCCTCCCAGGCCCGGGGTCCCACCGCCATAAAGGAAAGACCGGGGGGAATCATGAAACTCTTCTGGGAACCTGCCACAACCACATCAAGATTCCAGAGATCGGTTTCCAGCTCCATGGCTCCCAGGCCGCTGACCGAGTCCACGATAAACAGAGCGGGGTGATCCCCAAGGGCGGCGCGCAGCGCCTTGAGATCATTGGTGACACCTGTCGATGTCTCGTTGTGGGTCACGAATACGGCCTTGATCTCCTGCTTTTCATCCGCCTTGATGCGCTCGGCAAGGGCATCCGGGTCCGCGGCCGTTCCCCAGGTGAAGTCCAGCTTTTCCACCTGAGCCCCGAAGCGCCCGGCGATGCTGGCGAAACGGTTGCCGAAAACCCCGATGGAAACCACCAGCACCTTATCTCCCGGGGATACGAAGTTGGCCACCGCGGCCTCCATCGCCCCGGTCCCGGCCGCCGTATAAATAAAGACATCATTTTTCGTGCGGAAGACCTCTTTTAAGCCCTCTATAACCTCTTCGTAGAGCGCCTTGAATTCAGGCCCCCGGTGATTAATCATCGGTTTTGCCATTGCCCGCAGCAGCCTGGGGGGTACAGGCGTGGGGCCCGGCAGCATCAAGTACTGCTTTTCCTCCATGTGCTCATCCTCCTCGGCGTATAAAAAATCCTCCCGTCCCATACTGGGACGAGAGGTAGTTCCCGCGTTGCCACCCATTTTGATGCCGGCTGGAAATAGCAATACCACCGACACCCTCTTGACCGGTTTGTAACGGAACCGCCCGTTCTCCTTAACCGGCCTCATGGCCGTTTCCGGAGCCGGCTTCGGGGGGGATTCGGGCCGCCTGCCTGCTGGCTTGCACCGGCCGCCAGCTCTCTGCAAGGCAGATCCAACCTTACTTTTCCCCGGCATCGCCTGTTTTAC
>CADDZD010000104.1 GCA_902812385.1 Clostridia bacterium
GGTCAAGATCGAAGTTGCTTGATGTTTTGTTAGTCAGTTTTTTGTAAAGGATGCTTTACTTTTAAACGCCTTTTTAAGGGCTTGGTTAGGTGTTGCCTTTTTTGGAATCTTTAATTTTCAGGGCAGGTATACCAGAGGATGCTAATCTACTGTTTTTACTGGAGAAAAATACTGTTTTTGCAGTATTTACTCCAGACCTTGAGCGGGTTATGCTGTGGTCAAGGGCGGGAGCAGGCAGTTTTTGTCAGGAGGTGGTGGATAATATAGAGCAAGGTTTTGAAAGAGTCGGTTCGTAGCAGGAAGGGAATTTCCGCCAAAATCCGGAGTTGACCGGGGTGAAAAGCTGCAGAAAAAATTCAAGTTTTTTACTGAAGAAAACCCGACAGATTCTCTGACAGGGGCAAATTAATCTTTAACCGAATATTTTAACCCAGAAAGGAGAGAAACAGTGCTAAGACAAACCTTATGGTGGCGTATATCTGCAATGTTAATAACGGCCGTTAGTGGCATCCTATTAGTTATCACTGCTACGAGTTACGCTCTCGAACAACTCGTGACGCCCGAACAATCCCAAATTGAAAAGATCGAGCTAAACGTTGTAGACTCTGAACAATACACCGGCAAGGAAAACATCTTGGTTAGAGGCACTTGGGGAAATAAACCCGGGGAGTTTGGTTTGATCGTACCTTCAGGTGAGGGTGCTCTAGAAGGGCCAATGAGTTTTGCAGCGGGCGGTACAGGTGAGATATATATTTTGGATCAGGTCAACTCCCGCATTCAAGTTTTTGGACCTGATGGCAACCTCCGGGATGTAATACCAATAGAGCAACGAACGGCCGAAGCAGTGGCGGTCGATGCTGCCGGGGATGTTTACGTCTGCGATCTTTGGGTCCAGCGGGAGATTGCCCTTTATCGTGACGGGAAACTTCTGCAGAAGGAGAACTTATCTCCATCTCTTAGTGCACCCCGAGAGGTATTTGCCGTGGGAAAAGATATTTTTATCGAAGACGACTTAACTGGCCGTGCTTATCTGGTAGCTTCTGAGGGTCGGATATTATCTCCTTCAGAGCAGGGAAAGGAATCCCGGCCGGGCAGGTTTGCTAAAGAAAATGCCCACTACCTTTGTGTCTCGCAGGAGGAGAATCAAGGCGTCTCTATTTTGGATAACACCGGTAAGAAGCGAGCTATTTCCATCCAGTCAAATGAGCCTGCCTTTTTAGATAGTTTTTGGCTTGATGCTGACGGTAATGTCTATTTGATTTACCAGATGCTGAAGGAATCTCCGCCGGACGTGCTCAAGTCACGATTTTCGGTCGTGAAAGTAAACATCTCCAGCGGCAAAGCTTTTCAAATCGATGTGCCTACCGGGCTTTTTACACCAAGTCGGCGTCCTTTTGTGATAACGGAAGAGGGCTCCATCTACCAGATGCAAACAAGCAATGAGGGCTTAAAAGTTGTCCGTTGGACAATGCCTGGAGGTGGCGGTGAATGATTAAAAACTTGAGAACAGTCTGCGAGAAAGGGTATCTTTTGCCGCTAACTTCTCTTCTCTTGGTATTTCTATTTGTGCCTGCTGCAATAGGTGCTCCTTATATGGACAGACACGAAATTGCAGCCAGGGCTCATAGCGCCGTAAACGGAAACTACTACTGGGGCGGTGAAAGTTGGTACCCCTTTGGAGATACCGACTCTAGCAGAACAAATGGCAAGGGGGCCGATTGTTCGGGGCTGGTTATTAAGGCTTGGGAGGTTCCTAGCACTTTTTACTACCCGTTCGAGATCAGCGGCACTCGCTATACCACTGCGGACTTATGGGGAACCAGTTCTTACTGGTCGCAAGTAACATCTCCGGAACGTGGCGACATTTATGTTCGCCACAATTTTAGTACCGGCAACGGGCACACCTTTATTTACGATAAAGACTCAGGGTACACGGCGCGTCCGTGGGCGTATGAAGCATACAACTCAACCTATGGCATTAGATACTGGATTCGCCCGGCAGAAGACCTTTCCCAATATCGGATTAAGCGGAGGGCTCTCCGCGATGATACTGGTGGTGTAATTAAGATTGATAACCCTTCTGCAGCTTATTGGAACGAGGCCACTGGCTGGCGGAATGTCTGGAATTCAAGCACGGCAAATCCAGGGTATATCGGTGACAACTACCAGTATATTTACGGCCCAGGTCAAACAAATAGGGTCTTTGCCCGGTGGACCCCAGTTATAACAGCCAGGGGGTACTATCACGTATGGGTTAAATGGGCTCCCGCGGAAAATAATGCCGATAATGCAAAATATGTCGTCCGTTATCGGAACGGCACGCTGGTTCGCTACCGAAATCAAAGGGATTCGAGTTACGTCAACCAGTGGAGCCAGTTAACTACTTCTGGGGCGCTTCCTTTTGAAGCGGGCTTCAATGTCAACAGTGGCAGCGTTGATCTTGTGGCTCGTGATCCTGGAGCAAACTACACAGCAAACGGTAACGTGGTGGCCGATGCGGTGAGGTTTGTATGGGACAGACCGGCAGACTGGTAGAGATGAGGTTTGTAACACGAGCCCTGATAGTTGTATTGGCTGCTTCAGTGGTTGGATGTATAACTGGGTGCAGGGATCGGTCACTACATCTAAACCGGTCAGGCAATCTACTTAGTTATGAAGATAAGATCTATGCCGATCTCCAGCGTACTTATCGCCTTAAGATCTACCGGCCGCGGTACCTCCCGCCCGGAGTTACTTCTGTCACCAGCGAGGTCGTAGGAACAGAGGCGCGAGTCATTTACCGGTCATCCAAAGGCTGCTTCATAGAGCTATTTTTCGGGGTAAAAGGAGACATCGGGATACCACCCGCTGAAACTATAAATGTTGCTGGTCACAAAGCCTACGTAGCCGAAGACCGGGCACGCCGCTCGGTCACCATTGCCTGGATGGAACAGATCGAGGGGAGTTGGTACTTGTATGGCTTAAATACAAGGAACCTTCCTAAAGAGGATGCATTAAAAGTGGTTAAGTTGTTATATCTTTACCGTAGAATATAGATTTGGGCTAATTGAGGTGCTTAGAGAAATTGAGGCGGATCATCACCACCAATTTTGTTGAAAGAGCGGCCTGTGCGCCGGCCCGCAAGATAACTACCTCTACATCCTGCGCGACCCGGAACTTGTGGCGCTCAAAATCTTCGCCTGCCGGAGGTTGGGGAAGGGGAACAAGGGTCTCCCCTTCCTCGTAATTTATGCCCTGGGAGAGGAAGGGATAATGAAATGACAAGAAGATTAATATTCATCTTATTCTTGGCCCTTGCCTTCTTTTTTGTCATAGTGATGCCCGGGGGTCTCACCGGCTGCAACGGCAGTTTAGGTGCTTTGAAAGAAGCAAACGATTACTTCGTCGTTGCTTGGCTACGTATCGGTTGCTCAGGATGGAGGTAAAGAGGTCTGGACCGGGTGTTTGCGCGACAGCCGGGGCAAAGAAGTGATGCTATTTAAGTTCACGCCCTCCGGAGGGGAGGCAAGGCAAGAGTACCTCCTTTTCCCGCGGCGGTTTTTCGCCTGGGCGGGAAAACATGTGGCCTATTGCGGGGCAGAACAGCAGGAAGTCATCCTCGTCGATTATCAGACGCAGAAAGAAGTTTTCCGCAGGCGGTTCCCAGAGCGTGTCACTTATCTTACTGTCCACCCCACGTCAGAAGAATTCCTCGTTGCCCGGAGATTGAGAGGGATAATTCCGTACATGGATGACATGGAGATGACTGCCACTTTGCCGTTTTTGGAACGGTGATTCGGCCAATCCGGTGCTTGACGAGGGTTCCGAAACTTACCGCATCACGTACCCCAGTCTCGCCAACCTGTGGGTTCGGGTGACAGAGGGGGTATGAGCCGTGATGCCCTCTGTGGCATGCAGACGCCGGCAGCGGCTCGGAGGCGCAAGGAAGAGGCGTCGTTACTCCGTGATTCAGGACAACTGTTCAATCGCCTCGCGCAGCCGCGGCTGCGCCACGTGGGTGTAGATCTGGGTGTTGGCCACGCCAGTATGCCCGAGCAGGTAAGGAATCACCTTATCCAGCGGAACGCGATGTCTTCCCTGGTAGCAATAAGGTCGAACTCATGGTGATCCGCAGTTACAAGGCAGGCATCGCGGACTTTTGCTTCCGCGGCCGCTATTGAGTCCGCTAAAGACAACCTGTAAGTCGCTTTCAACCTGCCGGCCTCCAGAAAAACCTCCTGGGTGATCTCAGTGACTTCGATAACAGGTAGTGCCCGTATTTTTTCCAATACCTGTTCACTTGTCTCCGGGCCTACTTCGCGATAGATGCCGTAGTAAACCTCCAGCAGGTTTAGCCGGTGCAGGAACAAATTGGGCTCATGATGATTAGACTTCCGCAGCAGTTCTTCCACAACATCCGCACCAGATTCGTCGTTCAGAAAGGCGATGAGGGCACAGGCATCAAGCACATAATAATCGCTCATGTTTCCAGATCCTTTTCCAATTGCTTGGACTGCAGGTATTTTTCTACGTTAAAGCCCCTTCCCTTCAAAATCCCCCGCGCCTCACGAATTGGATCTTCCACGGGTTTGAGAAGAAATCCCTCGCGCACCTCCACGATGGTTACTCGCTTACCTTTCAGTTTTCGCGCTACCTCTGCCGGCAAATTCAGTTCGTCAGCATTCACTTCAGGGGTTAGCAACACCTTCACCTCCATAAACGCCTGTATAGAGACAACAGTGCTATTTGTAAAATTGTACCACAAGGAATTGTACCACAAGGAACTCCCTGATCTCAACTATTACGGGAATCTTGTTACGTCAAAAGGAAAGAAGAGGGCTTATTACGTCTGCATTGCGAAATCGCCAGGCTTACCGGGCCGGGGACGCTGTAAATCTCAATATCTTAATGCTCCGGAATTAGAAGAAATCGTTTGAGAAAGGACATCCGGTTGGCTGACAAATCCAGAAAGGCTTCGCGACATCAAAGCCAAAATTCCCGACACTATACCCGAAACCGTAGCCATTCTCGAAACTGCTGCGGCGGGCAATGGTTTCTACGGCAGACACGGCCCCGCAGGTGGTTGACCTGCAAAACCCGCGCTCGCTTCTTACGCTGGGAGGCGCCCTGGGGTACCCTGAATGGCTGGCTTGGTCTCCGGATAGCCGGCAGCTCGCTTGTATAACGGGAGGTGACCGCGTAGCCAGTACCAATAAACGTCTGAAAGTGGTCAGCATAGTGAACTCCGGGTTCCAGGTACAAGACCTGGGCAAGGCTGGTATCGTGGATTCCCGTCCTTTCTGGGGGAACAACGGGCAGTGTCTCTTTTATGCCCGCGGCCAAGAAAGCCAGGCCTGGCTTGAAGAAGGCAGGCAGCAGGAAGTGAGGGTTCCCGGTCAGCAGATATGGTGCAGGAAGGATGCTGAGGAGCGGCCGGTAACCGCCCCGAAGGACACCCAGGCGGACTACCCGCTGTCTTTATCACCTGACGGTAAATTCCTGGTTTTTGAAAGGCTGGACTGGTTTGACCAGGGTTCTCTGTATCTGCTGGACCTGGACGATGGAGATTTCTGCCCGGGTTCCTCAAGAGGAAATAGTAAAAGTCGCCGCTTCTCTGGAACCTCTCTAACTCGATTAAGGACTTGCAAGAATTTGTTCGAAAATCTTTAATCTTCAACCCCGTCAGGCGGGGTTTATTTTTTTGAAAAAAATTTTCAGTTTTGTGATCCAAAACCCTTTCTGAAAAGTGCTGATTTTTACTCTAAAGAATTCGATGGCACTCAGAGAAAAATTGTCTTTAATTCGATGGGTTTATATCGCAACTAAGGAGGAAAGATGGATTATCAGATTCTTTTAGACCTATTGTTATTAGCTGGTTTAGTCTACTATTTCCGTCAAGCTTTTGCTTCACAAAAAAATAAAGCCAGAATCGTTGACCTGCTGGTGGTAGGTATCATACTGTTTGCGAGCCCAAAAATCCATGTCCCTGTTAGAACCGACCCCCCTAATGATTGCCGGAATATTGGTATTTGCTTACGCATGGGGAATCTTAATTATTGAAAAATTCTGGGAAGGCTATAAAGGAAATGAGAAAAATCGATAAGGAGGGGGTTGCTGGCCCCCTCCTCTTCTACCACCGCATGTAACGTTCAGTATACGATGATTTACTCTGCCCGACGAATCGGTGTCTAATTTTCTAGGGTACATTCAACTGCTCGTAGCGGCGATGGGAGCAAGCACCACTTGCTGGTTCCACTGGTATCAGCCGAAACTGCCGGAACCCTGGAAAAACGGTTAAAAACACTTGAGAAGTACAGAAGTTGTAAGGGTATTCTGAAAAAATCTGATTCAGGTGTAAGCTCAGTTACAGGGGCACGCCCGAAGCGCAGCAAGTCAGAAAAAAGCAGGGCATCTTTCTTGTCGATCTTGGTTTTGCATATGTCGACAGTCAAATTCTAATAGAAAAGGGTGACGTTTCTTAATGTTGAGAAGGGTCGTAATTTTATTATTTGTCTTCGTCTTTTTAATGCCTTCGTATGCATATGCACTTAGGGCAGGTTTTGATGGCATTAGTGATTACTCGCACTGGTGGTATCCCAATTGTAAATTTGGTGATCGGGCAGGCGCACAATATGTTGATAACCTTTATAATGCTATAAGTTCGCGTTTTAATCTTGGATTTAAATACACTGACTATGATGCAAATGAAAGCCACCTTCGAACAGATTCGATAGTTAATTCCGTGCACTTTTATGCGTTTTCAGGTCATGAGCGTTATTATCACCAATATTATCAAACCCAGCGCGAGAGCGGGGATACGATTGCAAATGTTGTGATTCCGCATAATGGTCAAAAAATACCTTAAAAAGGAAAGAGGAGGAATCGATAATGAATGATTATAAGAGATATTGCCGAAATATACTATTTTGCCTGATGGCTGGTATATTAGGGTTACTAAGTTTTATTAAAGCAAACCAGGGATACCCCGATCTCTATATACCACGGGCAGGACAACCACTTCCAGACAAAGTGGATTACAAACTGGAAGCACCTTTGACCGGTCTGCCCCACCAGGCTCCTGTTTATAAATACAAAGTAGCTCAGATTACGCCGAATGATGCAACAGAACTGGCCCAGAAATTGGGGCTCCAAGGTTCGGTAGAATATGATTCCCTAATGAAGCGGTATCTTGTTCGTGATGGTCAAAAACAGTTGGAGTTAGAGGCAGAATCAGGAAAATGGGAATATCATGATTATGCGGTTTGGGGAAATGTAGAGTTGAATAAAAGTATTCCCTCTGATGAGGAGGCAATTAGGGCAGCCCAGACAACTCTCGATCGGTTAGGTATCAAGACCGCGAATTTTAACGTCCGGGTCGTCCCACAAACCGCAGGAGGGCTCATGGGTAACGAAAAGATCGTACGCAAGGATGTTTATCTGA
>CADDZD010000105.1 GCA_902812385.1 Clostridia bacterium
ATGGTCAGATAGAGCACTTCCTTCGGATGGCGCAGGGTTCCCGGATCGAGTGCCAGTTTGGGACCTGGCGCAACGGCCTGCAGATGGTCTCCTGGACCGGACGGCGCAGCCGTACGGCTTCCTCCGAAGTCAAAGCCACAGCCCGGACAGCTTACTGCTCCTTCCGTCACTGGTATGCCGCATTTCACACAAAAGGCACGTTAATACCTCCCCCAAAATTGAAAACTAGAAATTTTGCCCGCAGTAAAAGCAGTAGCGGTCCGCGGAGCAGACGCAGGTAGGCTGGAAATTTGCCTTATCACACGCAACAAGGCCATACCCGCTTTGGTTCCAATCCCTCGCAGGCAGGCTGGAAACTTTAGGCACGTCAGCGAGGCGCACGAAGGCTATTCGTTTTAATCCCTCGTAGGTAAGCTGGAAACAGAGGAGGTTACCATGAAAACGGTGTAATATTCTCGAGGTTTCGATCCCTCGTAGACAGGCAGGAAATTCCTGCGGCATGCGCCGGTTATCGCAAATCGTGGTTCCAATCCCTTGTAGCAAGCCTAGAAGCATTTTTCGACACAAATGCAAGAAAATCCTTCCTGTTGTTCCTTTCCTTTGAAGATTCGATCTGCACATTCTGCACAGAATGTGCTATCATGAAGGCAAGAGGTGATGCTGATGTTGGAAGAATTGAAGTTTACCGAAGCTCGCGGCGACTTCTCGGCCCTGTACAGCAGAGTCTTCAACCACTACCAGCCGGTGATCATCAGGCGCAGGCAGGCGGAAGAAGTTCTAGTCCTGCGGGCCGATCTCCAGAAGCTGCTCTTGGAAAAGTACAGGCTCAAACCGGAGGTCATCCGGGAAGAGGACGGATCTGTCACCCTTGCCCTTGATGAGCTCGAGCTTTACGCCAACGGCCGGACGCTGGAAGAGGCCGCGCAGGAACTGGTCCAGGACCTGAAGTTCTATGCCCAGGACTATCTCGAACGCTCCCAGCTTTTCATCAACGCTCCCAACCGGCGGGCGCACTTCCCGTACATCCTGCGCGTACTGCTCTGCGACAGCGACGAGGAAATCCGGAGCCTGCTGGAGATCTGAAAATGCCTCCTAAGTTTGGGGACTTGAAGCGGTACTGCGAAAAGAACGGTTGGGTGCTAGTCCGGAGCACCGACCACTGGTACTATGAGAAGGTCCTGGCCGACGGAACCGTGCTCCGGACGAAGGTGAGCCGCGCGGTACACAAAGAAATTCCGAAGCAGTTGTGGCAGAGGATTCTCAAAAAACAGCTGAAGATAACTGAAAAAGAGTTTTGGGAGTCTCTTTGAAGCATTTTCTTTTCGTGTTCATCCCGATACCCATTCGCTCTCAATAGATTTGCGTAAAGAGTCCCGGCAGTCTTCCGGGTCAACCAGTCAACTTTTAAACTCTGCACTAAGTCCGATCATTGTCTCCGCTGCGGCGTAAAAGGGTCGTCCGGGATGCCTACGCCGCCACGTCAACATCGGACCAGTGCGTAAAGCGGGGCGTGCCGCGGATTTCGGGCGGGTTGCGCCTTACACCCACGTCTACCGGGACCTGAAGAGGCAGGTGGCGACAAGGCCGGATCTACTGCTGAGCGTCAGTGAAAAGCCAGACAATTATTGGGGCACCAAGTGACCCTAAACCAATAATAAAGCCTTCCGGCAACCCCGAAAGGCTTGATTTTCATGGTGGGCGCGGCAGGGATTGAACCTGCGACCTCTTGAATGTGAGGCAGAATACGCAAATACTAACCTGTCCGTCATATATTTTTATTCCGCACAATATTGATTTTTCAAGGCTCCCCAGCCGCAGGTAATCTTGTTATGTCTTTTTATTCCAGAGATGCTTCCTAGTCCCAAAAAAGAAAAATAAAAATTTCTGCCATTCTTTGGGGAAAGGAGTGAGATCGTGAATGAAACGTGTATTACTTACTGACCGAGATCTAGAGCTGTTTCGCTTTATAAACTCTTTCCGATATGTTCATGCAAAACATATATTTCGTAAGTTCTGCGTATCAGAGAATTTTTATCGCCGTCTCCTGATGCTGGTCAAGAACGGTTTCTTAATTCATGAGACTATTTTCCACTCCGTGCCCGGGCACTACCGCTGCACCAAGAAAGCTGTGGATGTTGCCCAGGATGTGCTTCCCGCTCCCAGAGAAGTAATTCTATCCACGTACCATCACGATATGATTCTTGTTGAACTGGCAATAGAGCTTGAGCGGAGGACCGGAGGCATATGGGTTACAGAACGAAGGTTACGCAGCACATCGGACAAAGAAGGACTACGTCGATTTGATCTCCATTACCCCGACGGCCTTTTAATTCTTAAACAAGCTGATCGTAAATTAAAGATCGCAGTTGAGCTTGAACACTTACCCCGCAAGTCTAAAAAACGTATAGCCTCAATCATAGAATCCTATATCGACGGAACAAGCGCAGTAAAAAGCGTTGATGGGGTAATGTACTTCTGCTGTACGCCAGCGATTCAAAAGAAGATCTCAGAAGTGGTTAAATATCTTGGTACTAACCAAGTTGAGGTGCATCTATTGTCAGAAATTCTCCCAGAAAGGAGCGAAGCGCATGGGTCAAAAACAGAGCACATCCAGTACGTCCGCAGCTGATGACATGATGTCCGGCTTGATGATCTTACTCCTAGCATTTGCCGCAGTGCTCTTTCTAGCCCCGTCAGTTATATTTGCGTTTATCGTCGTTCTTATAACAAGAAGGTTCCCCTGGTACATCACTGCAGTTGCAATGCTCATATGTTTGGGTATTGGCCTCGGCATAGTCCATTTCGCTGGTGGGGTAAAGCCGTATCTTCTTTTGATTGCGAATAGTTTTAAAGCTGTTCTCAAAACCGGTAGCTGGAAAGGCTTTCCCTGGGGAGCATACATCGGGAGCGCCTTTCTTTTTGGACCTCTTTTGGCCGTTATTGGCCTTGCGGTGTTGCCGTCATTGAGATTGCCCGGGGCCCCTCGGATTGGATCCCGAAGTAATGCTAGGCAAACCAATGGTTTCGTTGAGAAGCTCATGCTTGTCCGCCTGGCAAGGGCAAAGCATGTCGAAAGCGGGACATACCTTGGGATCTCGCAGAAGGGCATGAAAAACATCGTATTAGACGACAAGGAGCTTAACCAGCACTGTTTCCTTATCGGAACCACGGGAAGCGGCAAGACGGTGACCCTCTCAAATTTTGCCGAGTCCGCCATCCAGCGTGGGATCCCGTTGGTTTATTTCGATGGCAAAGGAGAAATCAAACTAGTGGAACAGTTGAAACGTCTTTCAGAACGACATGGCCGGAAATTCTATCTGTTTAGTTTAAACGGCCACCCGGACGGTAGCCGGTGGAACCCCCTGGCCAGGGGCAAGCCCACCGAGTTAAAGGACAAGCTCATCAGCATCACGGAATGGACGGAGCCGCACTACAAGTACGAGGCGGAACGCTATTTGCAGGCCGTTTTTACTCTCTTTGAGAAACTTAGGATGAGACCGGATATCCCGAGTGTGGCGCAATATCTCTATCCTAGAGCCGCGCAAAACCTGGCAAGAGAAATTCAAGATGAATATCTTCGCGAGAATCTTTTAGAGGAACTGCGCGCCAGCAAGACCGTGGAAGGTTTGGCCAACCGGATCGCAGTCCTGTCAGCCAGTGAGATCGGGGATCTCTTCCGGGATGATGACAAAAAAGCGCAGCCGAAACGAGAAGCGAAAGAAAGAAACCTTGACCTGGGCGGGCTTCTGGGACTTGAGCAGAGGCAAGAAGATGATACAGCTGATTTTGTTGCCCGGGCCCCGCTGGCCAGTGATGAAAGGCCGGTGCTCAACCTCGACCGGGCGATCCGGGAAAAAGCGGTTGTGCTTTTCAGCCTGAATTCCCTGCGTTTCAAAGAATTTTCACAACTCATTGGGCGTCTAGTTGTGAACGATTTAAGAACCACTATTGCAAGGAGATACGACTATCCGGAGCGTGACTATATTTTCGGCATCTTCGACGAGTTTCATGTCTTCGCCTCCCTTCAGGTAGTGGACATCCTGGCGCAGGCAAGAGGTGCAGGTTTTTGCACCATCATTGCCACGCAGAGCCTCTCGGACCTGGACCTGGTTGACCGGGATCTCACGGGCAGAATCGTTGAAAACTGCAACACATTCATTATCCAGGCCCAAAACTATCCCGAAAATGCCGAAAGACTGGCAGCCATAATTGGCACTCAAGACTCAATTGCGAGGACGTTCTAGGTTGAAGGCCACATGGTGCAGGTCGGCACCGGCTTGGGCAGCTGGAGAGAGGTGAAAGAATTCATTGTTCATCCGGATGAGATTAAGAGGCTTCAGCGGGGAGAGGCAATAGTCGTCAGAAAAGCAGGTGGGTTCAAGGTGGAGAAGGTATGGATCAGGAAGCCCGAAATGTTTTCTTAGAGGGGGGCAACGCCCGCATCATGTTTACGCTTCGCTTCAGCATCATGCGGGCTTTAGAATATCCGCCGCCGCCACACTCTCCGGCAAGCCGTCGAGAGTGGCTTACCGGCGGTTTAAGAAAGAGCGGCCTTTCGGCTGTTTTAATTGTATGCTTCGCCGGTCTATTGCTGTCAAGGGTCTTCGATCCCTTCGGGACAAGCCTGCGGCTTGCCCTTGACAGCGACCGGCTTCGCTATTTTCTTGTCGCCAAGCCGAAAGGCCGATTTGAAAAGGCCGCAGGCAGATATGAAAGGGGTGGTGCCTCACAAGTTACGTTACTATCTATGTTATACAGTAAAATCGTGTAACTAAAGCAAAGGGGGTTCAAAAATGACATCCGACTGTGCGCTTCAGGCCGTTGTGGACGATATCCAGAAAGAGCTGGAGGTGGGATTTGGAGATGAGGCAAAATGTTTGCCGGACGAAGAAATTTTGCAGGTAATTGCGCCAGCAATTAAGAAATTGTATCAAAAGGCTTACAGGAACGCTCTTAGAGACGTTCTCAGGGTTTTAGAGGAAGTGGACAGAGAAGCAATCATGCCGGGGAGCTAACATGCCGGGGAGCTAATCCCCGGCTTTTTCGGCAGTCAGAGAAAAATACGGAGGGGGTGATTTGATTCCCATAATCTGTCTTATAGGAACCTAACGGTTGTGAGTGGGAAAATGGGATCTCAGAGTAAAGCCTTTTCTGCTAATGCGTAAGTGGTGTTAACGCAGGATTTTTGGTTCCTGTAACTTTTTAACTTAACAGTTTGCTGTTGCCCTTGGTTAATTTTGCATTATTTTGCGTTTTAAGAGGGGGATTTTGAATCGGATATAGAGAAATGTATTAAAAAATCATAAACGACGCTCTCAGGCGAATCTGAAGCGTTCTAAAGCATTTCTAAAGCACAAGGAAAGGAGCGAATCATATGAACCGTAAGGTTATCAGTGTTTTGCTTGCTGTTGTGATGCTGTTGGTCGTCGTCGTTCCTGCCTTTGCCCAGCAGGAGAAGGTGAACATTTACGAAGGCCAGACCCTTATCAAGAGCGTCGCCTTCATCATCGGGCTGAACGAATACTTCGTCAACGACCAGGTTCCCGGTGTGAAGATGGACACCGCCCCCTTCGCCCAGGACGGAAGGACCTTCGTTCCCGTGCGCTTCCTGGGCAATGCCCTGGGGGTTCCGGACAAAGATATCGTTTGGAACCAGGCGGAGCGCAGGGTAGATATGAAGCGCGGAGATAATTCTCTTTCTATGGTGATCGGGAAGGCCCGGATCACCGTCAACGGCCAGGCGAAGGACATCGACGTGTTCCCGACCATCAGGGATAGCAGGACTTTCCTTCACGCCCGGTACGTAGCCGAGGGCCTGAGCTCAACGTGGACTGGGATCCCGCCAACAAGATAGTCATCTGCTGGCCGCAGGACTCCCCCAAGCCTGTCTTGAGCGAGGTCATCAAGAAGGCCGTGGAGTTCAACGGGAAACCGGAAGCCGTCAAGAAGCTGGAGAGCGCTTTGGGGATCACCATGACGGCAGCGAAGTACGATCCCGGTCGCTGGTACTACAATGCCCCTAATCCGTATGTTCCTGACGAGCCTGCAAGAAGCGAAATCATGAAGAACAGGGATAAGAGTTATGTCAATGTAGATTACGAAGCTGATGGACATATCTGGGTTAACATCCGCTGGGCAAGCGTCGTGCCGGACATCCGCGCCGTCACTTACGACCTCAGCCCGATAGAGAAGACCCTACGGGCCTTCTTCCCCGGCCAGGAGGCCAAGTTCCCGGCGATCATGGCCAAGGCCAGGGAGATTGCTGAAGTAACCAAGCAGAGCAACGGGTTCGAGCGGGCACCTGTGGCTGAATTTAACCTTAATGGGCATGTGGTTTATTTGAGTTCACTCGATCTAAACTTTGTTACTCTCGACTTTTAGGGGGTATGACGGTTGAGAAAGACGGCTAAACTGGTAAGTGTGATTTTAATAGCAACCCTGCTCGCAGGGTTTTTTCTTTTGAGCGGATCTGCCTTTGCCGACGCCAACGGTGATAAGCTCCAGCAGATGCTGGAGGCCCTGGGAGCACCGAACCCTCTGCCCACAAAGTACGGGGATGCGTGGGCGCGCCTCGACCGGGGGCAGCTGGTCTTCGGTTCTCCGCTGCTCGTTCCCGGGAACGAGTGGAAGAAAGCTCCGCCGGACATGAACGGCCAGGACTGGCAGACGGCCAACGGGATCGACCTGGGCCACCCCGGGGAGGAGCCGCGCTATCTGGGGTTTACTCTTCAGAAGGACCCCTTCTCCAATGACTGGTTTCCTCCGGATGCTGAGCCGGGCACCCCGGCGAAGAGGAACATGATCGCCGAGCCGTGGAACGTCAAATCCGGTGGAAAAAACCTATGTTCCGACAACCCCCAAGGCATCTCCGACTACACCTGGGGAGTGATCAAGGCCGCCCTGGCCGACTACCACGAGAAGATCGGGTTTAGCAACCCGCAGGATGGCTTCGCCTACAACCCGGCCTTCAAGGGGCAGTTCGACATCAACACGATCAAGCGGTACTTCAAGGTTCTTTCCGAACCCAAGCCCGGGGTAACTGGAGCCGTCAGGGAATGGCACTACCGGAACGGCGTGCCCTGGTACGACACCATCACCGTCAACTGGGACGTGCTACCCAACTTCATCCTGGAGGACATCGACCCGGGCACGAAGCTGGCAAGGCCGGGGGAGACGTA
>CADDZD010000106.1 GCA_902812385.1 Clostridia bacterium
GGCGGGGGAGGCGGAGGGGGCTGCATGTCCCGGAGCCCGGCGGTAAGGGTGACCAGCAGCACCGGAAAAACGGTCTACCAGGCGGTGAAAAACTTCATCACCCATACCAGCCGCCACCTCTACTTTTCCCACAACCAGGTGATCATCATCGGCCAGTCCGCTGGCGCAAAAGGGGTCTACCCGCTGCTCGATTTCTTCATTCGCAGCCCTCAGCCGCGCCCCTACACCTGGATCCTGATTGCGCAGGGGAAGGCCAGCGATGTGCTGCGCTCTTACAACGGCCAGGAAAAGATCGACGCCCTGGGCCTCGCCATGGCGGTCAGGAGCAGCGGCAAAAACGCTTACGCACCGGCGGTTACCCTCCAGGAATTTAGCGAGCGCCTGATGAGCACGACCACCGCCCCCGTCGCCCCCCTGGTGGAGATTTACGAAGAGACGGGTTTTGCCGGGGAAAAGACAAAGAGAGCGCGCATTCTCGGCACGGCCGTCTTCCGGGGAGACAGGTTTGCCGGGAAACTGGGGCTGAAGGAAACCCGGGGGCTGCTGTGGGTGCTCGGTAAAGTGAAAGAAGGGATCATCACCGTGCCTTGCCCGGGAGGGCGGGTGAGCCTGGAGATTAAGGAAAGCAGGAGCAGGATCGAACGCGTTCTGCACAACGGCCGGTTGTCGGTAAAAGTGGAAGTCAAAGTGGAAAGCAACCTGGGAGACCAGAGCAGCGCGGAGAATCCGGCCTCACCAGCGAGGATCGCCGATCTGGAAAAGAAACAGGCGGAGGCGATCCGGGGAGAAATCCTGGCAGTGGTGCGCAGGGCAAAACAGTTACATGCAGATATTTTCGGCTTCGGGGAGGAGTTCCACCGAAGGTATCCCGGCGTCTGGCCCGTTCTCGAGTCCAGATGGCAGGACCTCTTCCCGGATATAACGGTGGAGGTGGTGGTAAAATCAAGAATATGCAATGTCGGCGGCATCGGGGAGCCGTTATGCCGGAGGAAGTAGTGAGACGCCGCTGCCGCAAGGTCGCCGCACCTGCAAGGGTCAACCGCTTGCCGGCGCCTTCCAGGCAGGAAAAAGGAGGGATTGTTGAGTGAGCCTGGAAAACGGGAAAACAGGCAGCTACGGCACGGTGATGCTCACCACCGGATTTCTGCTGGGTTCATCTCTGGTCTTAATCCCGGGGCGGGTGGCCGGTCATGACGCCTGGATCGCCGTGCTGCTCGGCCTGGCCGAGGGGCTGCTGTTCGCCTGGCTGTTTGCCGGGCTGGCAGGTCGTTTCCCGGGGAAAACCTTCGTGGAGATCGCCGACATGGTGTACGGCAGGTCCCTGGGAAAGCTCATATCAGCGGCCTTCCTCTGGTACCTCCTCCATCTTGGAGCCATGGTGCTGGCCAACTTCACCATCTATTTCTCCTCCCTGCTCATGCCCGAGACCCCCAAGGTGGTCTTTTCGCTGCTGGTTACACTGGTCTGCGCCTCCGCGGCCGGCAAGGGGATTGAGGTGCTCACCCGCTGCAGCGAGCTCCTGACCCCTCTGATCCTGCTGCTCATCGTCTCAGACACCCTCCTGATGATAGGAAATTACCATCTGAAATACCTGCAACCCTTCCTGGAGGCCCCCCTCCCCCGCCTGCTCTGGGCCGCCCACGGAGCAGCCTCCTCCCCTTTCGGCGAAACCGTCGCCTTCCTCATGGTCATGGCTTTCCTCGACAATACCCGGGAGAGTTACCCGGCCCTGGCAAAAGGCCTGGCCACTGCCGGCCTGGCGCTGGCCGTCATCACCGCCAGGAATGCCGCCATCCTGGGACCGACGGAAAAGGCGTTCATCTTTCCTTCATATCAGGTCATCACCATGATCAACATCGCCGACATTACCCGGGTTGAGGCCCTGGTCTCGGCCGCCATCCTGATGATGGGATTTCTGAAAGTGGCGACCCTGCTCTACGGGACGGCCCTGGGCACGGCCCAGGTGTTCGGGCTGAGGTCCTACCGTCCCCTGGTGCTGCCCGCAGGTATTCTGATGGTCCTGCTCTGCCTACAGGCCTTTTCCAGTACACCCGATATGCTGCAGTTTGCAGAAAAAATCTACCCTATCTACGCCCTGCCCTTCCAAATAGGGATCCCCCTTGTCACCCTGGTGGTGGCGGCGATCCGGAAACTACCACAGGAGAGCAGATAGCAATGCCCGGGATACTGCTGGCATTTATCGTGCTCGTTGCCGTCCTGGAGATCCCCCGCCTGGCTGCCAAAGGGTGGTGGCGGGAACTGGTGGTCTTCAGCCTGTTCCTGGCCGCCGGTTTTATCTTGAGCCTGCTACTCACCCTGGGCGTGCAACTCCCGTACATATCCCCGGCCATCACACACATGATCGAGAGACTCTTCGGACTATAGGCATCCCGCTGTTCACGCCGGCCGTGGCTTCGATCCGCATACTGCCTCAGGAGGATCAGTACCGTTATATTGGCCGAGTAAAACACGGTGACCTTGCCGGTGTTTACGGCTATGATGTTTACCACAATAAGACCAACTATGAAATCGCTTGCTCCATCTTCGAAATTAACGGTAAAAGGGTTGTTATTCTCCTGGCCGGAACCCGGGAAAACTTTTATAAGGATTTAAAGCGTTTATTAAAGTGAGAGTTCTCGATACCGGGAGTTCTTTTTTTTCGAGCTTTTATGGTTCCTTGCCCGCAACGAGAAACGCCTGTTCACCCGGGAGCAGCTGCTGGAAAATGTCTGGGGATACGAATATGCCGGGGATACCCGGACCCTGAACACCCACATCCAGCGGATCCGGGAGAAGCTGGGGGAGCCCTGCTCCCGCTATATCATAACCGTCTGGGGGATCGGCTATAAATTCGAGGTGACGGCCTAGTGGGGAGATCCCTGTTTCACAAGCTGCTTGCTTCATATTTGATAATTATCCTGGTCACCCTGAGCGTTGTCGGGTTGATGTTCTCCGAACTCTTTACCAACTATTACTTCAAGGCCAAGGAACAGGAACTGATCACCAAGGGCCAGGAGGTCAGCCGGATTCTGGCCGGGTATATCAACGAAGGCATTCCCTTTCCCGCCATAGATCTCGCCCTGATGGCCCTGGACAGGTCGCTCAATGCCCGCGCCTTTGTGATAGATAACAGCGGGCAAATCGTAGCCACCACCGCAGGCAGGTTCGCTCCACGAGGGATGTTTCTAGACGCCGATGAGGCAAGCCAGGTTCTCCAGGGGAAGGTTGTCAGCTGGAGAGGGTTTAACCCTCGTTTCAACCAGGTGATGGTTTCCGCCGCCGTCCCCATCCAGGTAGACAACCAGACCATCGGTGCCCTTATTCTAAATACATCCGTGGTGGATATAACCCCGGCGATAGCAGTGGTTAGAAGATTTATCATTTACGCCGCCGTCGCCACCGTTATCCTGGCGATGGTGATCGGTTACTACCTCTCCAAGTCCATATCGCACCCCCTGCGGCGCATAAGCCAGGCGACCAAGGCAATGTCGCAGGGGAATTTTGCGCAGCGGATAGAAGTCACCTCCCAGGACGAGGTCGGACAGCTGGCCCGGAATTTCAACGAACTGGCCCAGGCCCTGGACGATACCATTTCTGCTCTTAAGCTCGAAAAGGATAAGGTGGAAAATGTCCTGAAAAACATGGCCGAAGGCGTTCTGGCCGTTGACCACCAGGGACGGATCATTATGGCGAACGCCCAGGCCGCCAGAACCCTGGGCTTCAAAGACCAGGAGTTCAAGGGCCGTCTGCTGGCAGAACTCACCTCTTTTTCTGAGATAGACGAGCTGTTTGCGGACGTCCTCCGGGAAAAGCAGGCATTAACCGCCGAATTCAAACTGCCGAACCACAGGTTCATCCTCGCCCACGTCTCCCTGCTGCAGGAAAACGGAGAAACCTTTGGCGCGGTGGCCGTGCTGCAGGACATCACCGGGCTGCGCCGGTTGGAGGAGCTGCGGCGCGATTTCGTCGCCAACGTTTCCCACGAGTTGAGAACACCCCTGACCTCCATTCAGGCCTTCGTAGAGGCCTTGCTGGACGGGCTTGTGGAGGATCCCGCTACCCAGTCGAAGTACCTCAAGGTAATCCACGACGAAACCCTGCGCCTGAAGAGGCTGATCCACGACCTCCTGGACCTTTCTTTAATCGAATCGGGCAAGGCAAAGTGGCAGGTGATGCCGGTAAACCTCAAGGAGATCACCGTAAGGGTGCTGGAAAAGCTGATGCCCCAGATTGAAGAGAAAGCGCTGGAAATCAAAACAGAGATAACGGAGGAGCTACCCCCCGCCCTGGGCAATATCGATCGGATCGAGCAGGTGCTGATCAACCTGGTTCACAATGCCATCCAGTTTACTCCAAAGGGGGGACGGATCGAAATCAGCGGAAGCGCCTGCCGCGATGAGATCAGGGTGAGCGTCGCAGATACGGGTGAGGGCATCCCGGAGGAGGACCTGCCCTACATCTGGGACCGGTTCCATAAAGTCGACAAATCCCGGGCCCGCGGGTCCGGTGGAACGGGGCTGGGGCTCGCCATCGTCAAGCACATCGTCGAGGCCCACGGGGGAAGGGTGGAAGTGGAGAGCGAACCGGGCAAGGGCTCAACCTTCACCTTTTACCTCCCGCAGGTGAAGTAACAAAAGACCAGCCGTTTAATACACAGCTGGCACGTCGTATTCTATTTCCGCAACCTCGCCCCTAAAGTAGCTGAGATTTCCGGTTTCAAGATTCCACATCACTCCGACTTTTGCAGGGATTCTAATACCGCCGAATTCCCTGTAAGCCGCCAATACGACACCGGACCAGGAGTCTAGTGAATAGCCACCATCTTTAGACTGATACCTCTGTATTGCAAAATCGACAGGCTCCCTGCTCGTCGAATGTGAAAACACCTCAGAGGCCGCAAAGCTTCATAATGGGTTTTGCCCTGGCTTCTCTTGGTGTCGTAATACTCCCGTTCCCAGGAAACCTGCCTGATGCTCTGGAAGGCAAACAGGTACATGGCCCGACGCAAAGGTTTGATGCAGGATTTGCATTGTCGGGCAAAGCGGACGGTAAGTCTTCTGGTTGAGCCCGGTTCTTAAAATTCGATAAAGCGGCGTTTACCACAAATCTCTTCATCTCGTCGGAACTTAACAACCCGGTCTCCTTAAATTTATGGAGGATCGAGAGGGCGCGCTCATATCTTGTTTTTCTCTCTCTCTCGGTGAGAAACTCGTCTATCAACGTGAACCTTTTCTCTTGAAAGTTCGGAGTCTCTCGTTGAATGGAACCCGCCTTCTTGGCCCGGCTCCTTTCGGTTTTTACCCGACCTCCATATATCTTCTCCAGCAACGGAACAAGTTCAGGCAAAAAACTTTCGAAATGCTCTCTGTCCTCAAGAAACTTGGCTTGAAGGGTCTTTAAAATTTCTTCCAGCTCTTTAAAAGTTACGTCTTTGATAGACTTCTTAGGTGGCACGGCGTCTCAGCTCCTCTACAAAACCTGAAATACGGTAATATATGTTAATAAAGTAGGGGGTAGTTCCCCACCGCCCTTGAGGTTAATAAAACTGATCACTTTCGCAGGCATATTGTTGCCTCCCGTTTTCAAGAAAAAATCCTATAAACCAACGGGATCACCTCGACATTATTAATGCAGGCAATGCAGGGATCACATATCTTTTTGGGGCTTAAACCTTTTACGCCATCCTGGACTTATCGGAAAGAGGCTCTTACAGCTTAAACGCGGTCTGGGTTGCCGGGTCCCAGGCTACCTGTGCGCCAAGCGCCTGCGCCAGCCAGCCAATCGGAAGCATCACACGGCCCGGTGGTACAATTTCAGGAACAGTATCCATTATGATCGATGTACCGTTGATGATCATAACGTTGCTTCCAACCGTCATTTGGACGACTCGCGAACCGCCTATGATCGTAGCCGTCCCGGTCATCCCATCCCACACGATGTTCTGGTCGGGAATGCCGAAGGCCTTGGCGCAGTATCGGGCGGAGACGTACACCCGGCTGTTCTTGAGGTACGGTACGGCATCCATTACGACTCCCTGCTCGTTGACCCTCATCACCGGATCACCCGCCCTGAGTACAGCCGTCATCTTGGTTCTACCTGGGGATGGAGGTAGCGGTGCCGGCCCAGGCTGAGAGGGAGGGGGAGCAGGAGGAGCAACAGGCGCAGGAAGAGGAGGAGCAGGAGCAAGGGAACCATAGTGGTTACCCAGGTACTCTGAGTTCCAAATCCGGGCCTCCTCTCCCCGCTCGGGGAGGATGATCTTCGACCCAATCCCTGCGAATAATGTAGGAGAGTAGATGTACACGGCCTTGCCTTCATAGCGCCAGATGGAAAGGACCCCGATCCCGTACTCGATCAGGTACATGTCGCCGTTTGCCCTGACTACCACTGCCTTGTTTTCCAGGTCCATGACCTTGAGGAGGTAAACCGCCTCAAAGCTACCTGCTTGAGATGGCAGCGCCACCAGAAAACTCAGCGCCAGGACCAAACCAACTAACACCGTCCGTTTGGAGAACAGCCCGCCCAACAACATGAATCCCCCCTCATTTTCAGCGTTCCCGCGAAACTAACGATAATTTCTCGCTAAATATTTTTTTTCCTGCTTTTACACAGGGTGGGAGGGGGCTTCCTGACATGGATCTTTCCGCCGGAAGAAACATCTTCAATAAACGTCTACCGAGTTGCTTTCACTCTTTAGCTCCAGAGGAGAAAGTCCAGGAGTGATCTCGGAAAGCAGGCGTACTCCGAAAATTGATCGGACTCAAGAAAGGAGATCAGCGCATTTGTATCGAGAAAGACGCGAAGCGGCATCAAATTTCCTTGCACAGCAGGCTCCCCCATCTAAATTGAGATAAGAGCTGCGCATTCCCCATTAAACCTACTGAGTACTGTTCACCAGCACCTGGCACATTCCTGCCCCGCCACCTGGGAAAATCCTCCTATCTCGATTAACACAGGAGAGCAAGCGGCGGGACGATAGAGGCGGCCTGCTGCCTCTCAAAGGTTCATGCCTGGAGAAGGCTTCTCAAAGACAAGCCCGGCCCTGAGGCAATACCGGGGCTCCAATGAGCCCGGCCGCTCCCCGCACTGGTCAATCCCGCGAGAC
>CADDZD010000107.1 GCA_902812385.1 Clostridia bacterium
TTTGCTATTTATGGGGTATTTTCCTGCCTGCTCGGGTTAAAAAATGCGAATTTATAAAGTTTTGCCTTGATACCGCCTTTCTTGCGCTGCATGGGCTTCAGGGATTAGATGCGGAGTTCCTGCTGGAAAATATCTTTCCAGCACTTATCGAATTAGCCAAATTTAACGAACGGTCCAACCCGTTTCACCGTTCACGAAATCAAACCCTCCACCACTTTGTATGGCTGTGTTGATCAAACCAGGAGAGCCAGGTCCTGCGAAAAGCATTCCATCTATATCATTCACACTATCTACCCCAAGCATCGGAATTCCATTTCTCACATAAAGAGGGAAGCTACTATGTCCCACAGCAACCTCCGGCTTATTCCCGACTACTTTGCAGACAACCTCACGCGACCCCGCCGTTAAGATTCTGTAGTTCCTCGTGTCGCCGTAGTACCCGAACACAGCCAAGTGCGTCCCGTCCCAAACGATATTGGCGTCAGGGACGCCGAACGCTTTGGCCACGGGGATGAAGGAGATGTAGCAAGCAGAAGTTTTTCCGTATTCATCCTCAATTGTTTCATCAATTATAGCATTATTGCTATTGTACACTTTTGGAAAAGTAGACTTTAACCAATTAATGCTTCCCGCCATTCCTGCCACCACAACCTCCGTCCCCAAATCCAGCGTATACTTGCTCCCATCGAGCCTCGTCACCGTGGCGTAGCGGCTGCCGACCTTGCACTCGATGCTCTTGGCCTTGGGCTCCAACCCCCACATATCAGGCCCCGCCTGGGCGTCGGGCTTCGGGAGCAAGGTTCCATTCCACGCGGCCGTCATGTCGATCGGGATGCTGACGACAGTCCCGTTGGCTGGCGGCTGTATAGGGGGTTGTACAGGCGGCTGTACGGGCGGCTGTACTTCATTGCTGCCAGTCTCGCCGAGAGTGATGGTCACAGTCCATGTTGCATCATCCCAGTCTACCCTGGCGTCCAATGCTTCCGCCACAAAGCGGATCGGGAGCATGGTGCGGCCTCTCATGATCTCCGGAGCTACGTCCATCGCTACAGTCTTCCCGTTCTTCACCATGTTTTTGTTCCCGATGGTGAAAACAACGGTATCGGAACCCTTCTTGATGGTGACTTTCCTAGTCGCCTGGTCCCACTGCACGTCTTTCTCCGTCAATCCAACGGCGTATGCCGCATAGCGGATCGGGAGCATCGTTTGCCCGTTGCTGATGTACGGGGTCGTGTCCATGTCGTACCTCTGCCCGTTGACCTCGTAGTACGGCTCGCCGATCCAGAACTTAGCCACCCATGTTGAGTTGCTGGTGGTGGCGAAAGCCGGAGCTACGGCTGTAAAGATTACAACCGTCGCAAGGATTAAAGCGAGCCACTTGACGATTTGTTTTTCGTTTTTGAACATTTTGAATCCCTCCTCAATTAAATATATACCTTGGTTTTTGATTATTTTTGACTTTTTGACCTTTTGACTTTATTTTTTTTATAAAAACCCGATTATTAGGTTATCGTTACTTTTAATAATCAGGTTTTCGTTTTTTACCCAACAATTCCCAGCATTTTATTCTTTTTTCACATTCAATACGCGGCAGCCGGCTGTTATTTTTTCGCATTGCAGCAAGAGCGCCTATCGCCTCAATAGGCTCTAATATTTTGTACTTTACAAGCTGATCCAGCAACCACAACGTCCCATGCACTACAACTTTTTCTGCGGTAGCGGCTTTTCTTAAATGGAGGTCACCTGTGAGCAAAACTACGTTTAGGTCTTTCGCAAGCACCAAGGCAAAAAGATCGACACGGGAAGGGCCTGGATATTGCCGGGCAATTCTGCGGACATATAGCACTTGCTCTCCCGTTAACTCAAGGCTTTTCAGTCCCATGGACACCAAACTGCGACCGTCAGGCTCTTTTAATTCGCCAACCACGACATCGGGCGAAATAAAAGAAAATGGCAGAGTAAATACCTTTTCCAAGATTCCACCAACATGCAGATCAATCCATACATTGGTATCAGTTACACAAATCAACCGGGAACCCATCATGCCTCTCCGCCACTTCCTTAAAGAACTCAGCCATTGGCTTGCCCAGCAATTCAGCAGCGCGCCCTTCAGATATGATGTTCTCAGCCAAGGCCCGCATCACAATCCGCTCCATCCGCTTCGGTTCTTCCGGAGGCATCTCGTCCCCAGGCTCTTTTCGGTGCCATCCATGCTTGCGAAAAGCTCGAAACAATCGCTCGAATAACTTTTCTGAAATGATTCCCAAATCCCTGGCGCGGCAAATCCACCCCTGCATACTGAGACCATATTTGTGCTTCAAAAGATGAAGCTCATACAAGTTGAGTTCATTTCGTTTTTTCCCCAACTCTTTGTATGCAACTGGTTCAGGGACAAGAAATGCCCCGGCAAAGCGGTGCGCCGCTTTTTCTGCGAACTCTTCGTCTGCGGAACGTAAAACTATGTGACCAAGCTCATGCGCCAGATTAAACCTCTGCCTATCTCCGGGCAAACAGTTTTTGACCACAATAACCGGCGACCCCTCTTCCGTAACAAAAGCACAAGCATCAAAGTCCTCCGTAGCATCTACCAAACCAACTTTGATTCCCTTATCCTCAAGAAGCTCCGTAAGATTGCCGATAGGATCAAGTCCCAGACCCCAAGCAGAACGCAATTCAGTTGCAATGCGTTCAGCATCTTCCGGAACTGCTACGTCTTGACTTATTTCATTCGGCAGAGCGAAAGATTGCGAATATTCCTCTGGAAACAAATCTTCGGCTTCAAGATACCTTTCCAGCCATTCTTGAATGCGGTTTAAAATCGCTTTTTCTTCTTTGCGCGGCAACGCTGCCCGCTTGCGATATGCAGGTGCAATCAGCTTAACGGTGTGCTGCCTGAAAAAGTAGTCTATCTTTACACCCAAAGCTTCCGATAAGCGGAGCAGAACGCCTGAGCTTGGAATATCCAGATTGCGCTCATATTTTGAAACCGCTTGAGCGCTGACGCCTGCCCTGGACGCTAAATCCCGCTGGCTCATTCCTGCCGCAAGACGGGCTTGTTTAATGCGCTCCCCCAACATTTTATCACCTCCTTGGTTTACATTATATTATCATTCTTAACATATCGTAAACCGCTTAAAAATAACAAATTTAGTAAGAAACCAAATAATTATTCATCTTGTTTTTGTTTACCACCGTTCTCTCCCGCTCCCGCCATGCCCTATCCGTCCTTACACCGGCAAGCAGAGCCGCAAACCCAAGCGGTGCGGCGATAAAATTAAATAAGACAACGCAATGATGAGAAAGACGAACATATATTTGATATATGCTTCCATATAATAGTATATGTGCAAATATTCACTGAACCATGAATTGGTAAAACAGGAATATGGAAGTAAAATAAAGTCAAAAAGTTAAAAAGTCAGAGAACGTCAAAACATTAAGGGGGATGGAAATGCTGGAAAACATAACAGGATCTGAAGCCCCAAAAATAGAGTTTCTAAGAATCTCTAGGCTTTCCGGCCAGCACCTCAGCGTCCCAAGAAAATTTCTCAAAGAGTGCGGGTTCACCGGAAAGCCGGGGAACAGCAGAGAATACTTCGCCCTGTTCAAGATAGGGCAAGCGTTCCTTGCAGTCCCGCTTCAGAAAGAGGAGAGCGTGGCGGACGCTGAGAAAAAGGTCAGAGAATCCCTTGGGATATAGGAAAGGTGGTGGAAGAAATGTTCGGGAAAGTCAGGACCGTCGTAGAGGACATAAGAAACCACGTGCTGATGGTCAAACAAGAGGTCACCAACCGTATATCGGAGACGAGGGAGAGGGTAGACAGCTTCCTGTTCATCATTTTCCCGCCGGAGTACAGGCGGCTGGTCTACTCCGCCTCATGGATCACCGGCAAGTTTATCTATGAGTTCTTCTCCATACTCTGGGGAGCCGCGAAGTGGTTCGGGAACCTCTTGCTGAGGATTGCGACATTCTGGCAAGTCGTCTTCTGGAACAGCAAGTACAGGGAAATATTTGCAACCGGCGGTTTTCTCAGCGTCCTCATGGCAATAGGCGGGGCACCGGAGTTTCTGATAATCCTCTTCTTTCTCATCATCATCCCGTTCTTCTTCGCTTGCCTGTGCGCGATAGCCGCAAGGGCTGTGCCGGAGTTCATCTACCTCTTCTTTAAGTTCATGCCGCCGGTGGTCTGGGTCCCGGTTGTGGCCCTGCCGCTTGCGTTCGTGGCTTTCCGGGCATACATCAGGACGGAGTTGGCGTGGAGAGAGCGAAAGGAGTTGATGTTCAAGGATAATCCGGCAGACCGCTCTTCAGTCACATATCATTAATCCGGCCAGTAGTGGCCGACGACTAAAAAAAACCTTGTGGAGGAGTGAGATAGAAATGTTAAAAGTGAAGAGTATCAAATGGGTATCGTTAATCCTTGCGGCAGTCCTCATCCTGACCGCTGTGACCCCGGTCTTCGCTTCCGGTATGTGGGCGCGCTTTGTCATTGGGCAGAAGACCTATGTCGTCAACGGCGAGACGAAGACGATGGACACGGCCCCGTTCATCAAAGACGACAGGACTTTCTTGCCCATCCGTTACGCCGCCTACGCCGTGGGCGTAGCGGACAGCGGCATTGCCTGGGACGCCAAAGCTCGCACCGTGACCATCACGAAGGGCGGTGACACAATCGTCCTGACTGTGGGCAGCTCCGTGCTGAAGAAGAACGGCAGCCCGACCCAGATGGACGTCGTCCCGTTCATCAAAGACAACAGGACGTTCTTGCCCTTGCGGTATGTAAGCGAGGCCCTGGGGGCGAAGGTCGACTGGGACGCCGCCACCAAGACTGTCACCCTGACCATCGGAGACGCCACGCCGCCACCCATTCAGCCGCCTGTCCAGCCGCCGACCAACGGGGCTATTGACATGACAGCCGCGATGAACGGCACCCTCCAGCCTCCAGCCGGAGCCGTGGCACCGCCGGACGTGTGGGGCTTCCCGGCCAAGGCGGTCAGGATGGAGTTCAAGGTTGGGTCAAGGTATGCTAAACTGTGGAAATGGTCCCCGCAGTACAATGATTTAACGGAAAAAATGAGCGAATTAGATTTAAAGCTCAGAAGAGAATACATTGAAAAACACGGCGGCAACCCTTCGGGCTACGATGTGGAAAAATATCCGGAATGGCAGACGTTGAAAGAGCAGCTTGACGCGTTGGCAGAAGCGTTTGACCTGGGGACGCCGTGCGTGATAGCAGCTGGTGAAGAGGATATAAACTTTTTAAAGGAGAAATATCCGCAGGGTTACAACGGCGCAAATTGCATTGTTTTACCGAACGCAAATTATGGCGCGTTTTATGTTCCCTTTATCCCTGTCGCCGAGGCTTTCGGGGTGCCCGCCCAGAACATCGTGTGGGACGGGCAGCACCTGGCGGTGTTTGGGTACTACGGAAATGTTGCTAACTACCGGGTGCTGACGCCAGGGACAAGGGACTGCGTGGAGAAGACAGTCGGCAACAACCCGGAAGTGGGTACCGGGAAACTTGATTTTCCGCTCTTTGTGAAAGACGGAGTGCCGATGGTGGGGATTGATTCTGTGAGTGATGTTGCGGGAATGTTATTCAGTGTGGCTGGTGGTTCGGTGCCTGGGTTAATTAGAGCAAGAGGCGGTGCATCCTGGAATTATGAAACCGGAACTGCTGTAGCTGTGATAACAAAGAGTTACTAAACAGTGTTCCCTGGAAAGACTTTTGTAAGTTATACTAAAGGCAGAACGAAAAACGAACGGGCGAGTGATTAAGATGAATGCGAAACCGATTAAACAGGAAATCCTGAAAGAACTTGATCGTCTTTCCCCCGAATTGCAACGACAAGTGCTTGATTTTACCCGGGCACTGGGTTCTTCCGCTTCTGAAGGCGTACCCGGCAAGGAACTTCTCCGTTTTGCTGGCATCCTGACACCGGAAGAAGCCGAGTTGATGGAACGGGCCATCGAAGAAGGTTGTGAGCGAGTGGATCCGGGTGAGTGGTAAATTTTTGCTGGATACTAATGTTGTTATCGCTCTGTTTAAGGGAGACGTAGCTGTTCAGAAAAACCTGGCGGAAGCAGAGAAGACATTCATACCCGCTACCGTCCTGGGGGAGTTGTACTACGGTGCCCGCAAGTCCGGCCAGATTGAAAGGAATACGGCGCAGATTGAAAAGTTTGCAGGTAGCGTCGCGGTGCTGGCCTGTAACGCTGGCACGGCGCGTGAATACGGCATAATCAAGAACCAATTGCGGATAAAAGGACGACCTATCCCGGAGAACGACATCTGGATTGCAGCTGTTGCACAGCAACACAACCTTGTTCTAGTCAGCCGCGACAATCATTTTGCAGAAATAGAAGGTTTAAAGCTGGAAAAGTGGTAACCTGAAACTGGTTGTGAGTATTAGGCGAACTCAAGGTGGAGGTAGAATATGCCACGGGATTTTAAGGTTTATCTCGAAGATATCCTCGAAGCGATTAACAGAATAGAGAGGTATACTGAGAAATGTTCGTTTGAAACTTTTTCGAAAAATATCATGATCCAGGATGCCGTTGCCAGGAATTTGAGCATTATTGGAGAAGTAGTAATGTGGTTTCCTCAAGAGATACGAGAAAAGTACCCAGAACTAAAATGGCAAAAAATTGCGGAGATGCGGGATATTCTCCTCCAGGATTATTTTAGCGTGGATTCAAATGTTATCTTGAATACTATGTGGGAAGTTTTGCATGTTCAGTTACCCATATTGAAACGAATTGCAGAAGAGATTCTCCAGCAAATTGAATAAATTTTATATAATTTAGTCATACCTTAAAAACGCAAAAATCCGATTATTGAGGAGAGCTGAGCAACAAACTCAACACCTCAATAGTCGGATTTTTTATGTTCTATATGTATTTGTCAATCAAAAAGTTGACCACTTGATCTCTTAAAAGTTGACCACCTGCATAGTTTAGTTTTGCTACAGTTATACAGTTACGCAGACTTATTTTAGAATGGGGAACCACCTCCTGGTTTT
>CADDZD010000108.1 GCA_902812385.1 Clostridia bacterium
CCCTCCCGCAACTTATAGAACAGCGGTACGGCGATGGCCAGAGTCTTTCCCGCAGCCGTTCCCGCCACCAGGAATATCTCTTGATCTTCCAGGACCCGATGAAAAACTTCAGCTTGATGGCGGAAAGGAAGGTGCGTTTCTCCATACTTAACCCGAGTGTAGGCTTGGAAAAGATCCTTCACCGGTTCAGGAACGTTTTCGTCTGTCTCGGGCGGTTGGTTGGTAACCAAAACAGACAAAGGCATTCGCAATGACCTCCTCTACTCCATAAAAAGGCGCTGGTGCTGGGGACAAGGGGGAAGGCAGGTGGCCCGTGGTTCTCACTGCCCGTCTACCGTTTCTCTCCACACCTCGATATACAGCTGTTCGTTGGGGTCGGAGTCCGGCCCCATCACCGCCGCCACCCGGGCGGCGAATAACTCGCCCCTCGCGTACCGGTAGGCGAGGATGGCCGCCAGGGAGGCGCGCAGGTAGCCAAGCTGGGCGCCCCAAGGAGAAACTACGGCCACGGCGTGGGGATCGTGCCTGTTCTCCGGTTCACGGACCAGGTTTACGGGCATCCCCGGCTGCAACGCCGCCAGTTCCTTCTGGCGGTCTTCGTAGCGGAGTCCAACCACACGGGTAATAAAGCGGGAAGCATGAGCATAATATTGGGGAACACCCAGCGCCGCCGGCCCCAGCACAGATCCCAGCAACAAAAGCACACGGTTGTTGTCACAGAAGGAGTTATGGTAAAGCTCTGCAGCAGTGTTTAAAAGCGTATCCTCCGGAACGTAGCGGGCAAGAAATCCCGAGGCTACAGCATGCCAGGCATCGATTTCTTCCAGAACGTGGATGGCAGCCCACAATGCTTTACGCCGAAAATAGCCTATGGCCCGTACCAGAAGCAGAAGATCCTCGCCCTCTGTGGGCCACTCGTCGATCATGCCATTCTGAACAATCTCTTTCAGGACGTCCAGCATAAAAATCAGTCTCCTTACCAGTTAATCCTCGCGGCACCCATGACACCAATCCGCCAGAAGCAGTGCTGCCAGAAGCCAGAGCAGAGGTGTCGAAATGCCGCGCCTACAACGATCGTCGGTTGCGCCTTCCCCTGTTTGGTCGCTCCAGGCAGAGGCGAGAACGCCTATCAAAGCAAGCACCGCTCCCGTCCCGGTGAAGGCCATCCAGAACCAGAAGGGCAGGCCGCACAGGGAGTGCAGGATGTAAGCAGGGATCGCCGCCAGGCCCAGGGCAAAGCCAAGCAAACCGAGGCCGGCAGCGACCAGCAGGGCAAGCAGCGCCAGCATGAGCAACAGGACCGGGGAGAGCACAACAAGGACAACCGCACCAAGCACCGCATAGCCGAAGGCACGGGAAGTCCATAACAGGTACTTTATGACTGTGGGCGGAAAAACGCCTGGCGCCATACCCACGCTCCTTTTTGCCGGCAGGGAGCGTTCTTTTCTCGCACCCTGTGCAGTTCATCTCCCGCTCGACGCACCCCCATATAATGCCACGACGGCCTCCGCCTCCGCGGCCACTTCCTCCCGCAGGCTCTCCGGGGCGAGGACCTCGGCGTGGCTGCCGTACCCCATCACCCACCGCCTGACCTCCGCCAGGCCGCCGGTCCGGAAGCGCAGGATCAAACCCCCGTCCGCCAGTTCCTCCACTTCCTGGGTGGGGTGCCAGCGCCGCTCCCGGATGTAGCGGGCCTGGTAGGGATCGAAACGGATCGCCACCTCCACCGGCTCCTCTCCCCGCTCCAGCTGGAAGGCCTGCGCCATCCACTCCTCCAGGCGAAAGCCGGAGTCGCGGGTGAATCCGGAGGCCAGCACCTCCCACCGGTCGACGCGGCCGGTGTGGAAGGTGCGGAATGCGGAGCGCAGGTGGTCAAAGGCGATCAAATACCAGTCGCCGCCCCGGTTGTAGAGGTGGTAGGGGTCCACTACCCGCTCCTGCCAGCAGCCCCGGCTTGCGGTGTAGTAGTGAATCCTCACCTGATGTCGCTCCTGGATCGCGCGGTGCAGGTCAAGGAGGAAATCTTCCCGGGCTCCTACAATGGGAAGAGGGGCAAAGGCATAGCATTCCCGCAGTTCCTCCAGGTTTACCTCTACCGGGGCCTTCAGGCTGCCTGTGATTTTGGCAACTGCCGAGCGCAGGGCAGCCTCAAAGGGGGTGCCCAGGCAGCGGCGCGCCGCCTCCACGCTCAGAATGAAGGCCAAAAGTTCTCCCTCGGTCATCAGCACCGAAGGCAAAACCCAGGTGGGATCGGTGTAGTACCAGCCGCCACGCCGCCGGTCGTAAGCCAGGGGAGCGCACAGCCTATCCAGGAGGAACTGCCGGTCCTGGTAGATGGTCCGTTCGCTCACCTCCAGCTCCCGGGCGAGGCTCCTGGCGCTTGGGTACAACCCTGCCCGTACCTGGCGGTCGATTTCCATAACGCGCTCGAGCTGTTGCCTCCCGGACACGCTCTTTTTCCTCTCCCCTTCCATCAGATGGGTCGAACGATGAGTACCGAAACTGCAGTCACGCTTCAGTATTCTGGCCTCAGTGTAGCAGAGGACACTGCAGCCAGCGATCAGTCTGTAAAAGTCAGTCTGTAAAAATACGCAGGGCAAATTTCCCCTGTCCGAAGACCGTCCCCTTGCCCACATGGACCAGCTCGCCGAGCAGGAGCAGGGGAAGGAAATCCACAAGCGGCCCCTCGTAAACCGCCCTCCCCATAAAACCTTCCAGGGGAATCCGTCGCCCCTGGCGGGATGAGTAGCGCCCGATGGTGACCCAGGAGGTTTCGTCCCGGGCCAGGCGCACCTCCCCGGCGCGCCGGATGATCTCGTGAAAGTCCGCTTCATAGGCGAAGCCGTGGTGGAAGTAGCAGAGGGATGAGACGCGGCGGAGCAGGTTGCGGACAACGGCGTGGAACTCGGGAGTGCGGATGGCTGCGCCTTCATGGGTGATCCGGGTAGGTGTATAGAAGTTAGCCTCGATCTTCCGCAGGCCGTCAACCGGATATCCGGCGGCCCGGTTCCAGATATCCCCGGCTGTAACGGAAAGATCTCGGGGTCTTACAACCCGGTCTTCGCTGTGGTAGACAATGGTGCTCACGCCGGTGAGGGGGTTAATTGCAGCAATTTCTTCCAGGGAAAAGGGCCTGCGCCCCTTGCCGATGCCCCGGCGAGAAAACTCCTCAAGGGTTACGATGAAGTAAGGCAAGAGGTTTCTGGCCTTCCCGAAGAGGATCAAGGCGAAGTCAAAGGTTTCGCCCGGATCGTAGCAGGTCCTCCTGTCCGGCGATGGCTCCAATACAAAGGGACGGGGAATGGCATCAAAGCTGCGCAGGGCTTCGGAGCCGGGCGGAGGCTCGCTCTCAAAGACCAGGGGGTAGGGACAGTCGTGTCTCAAGGGGCACTCCTTGCACTCCCCGGCGCCCCCGGCGCAGACAAGGCGCCGGAAAGTCCCGGCAAAGCCTCCCCGAAAGGTGGCTCCCTTATAGGGTGGGAGTATAACGCCGTCTGCGCCGGCGCGGAACCGGATTTCGTAGCGGGCAAGGGCAAGGCCCTGCGGGCAAGGAATGTGAGTCAAGGTAAAACACCTGCCGCTTTCTGACGAACTCAATTAAAGCCAACTGTTAACGCGCGAATGGTGTCGAAATAAGACGAAAACAAAAAGGGCAAGAGGATTCCTCCTGCCCTTTGCGTGCTTTCCGTAAGATCCCTGCTGTTGCACCCCATATTTTTGTTCAGGATGCCGGAGAATCTCCTGATAATGGTATTCACTTCCTAACATAACATAATATGTACATCTCTAATTATTGCATTCGACACATGATGCATTTTTCCTGCAACAGAAGACCCTCTATATTCCGAGAGCCAGCAAGACGCAAGCGGCAAACACACCAGTCCGACCTATCCCAGCCTTGAATTGAACGAGGACAGACCTGCCTCCTTGAGCCGATCAGCAATGGACAGGACAAATCTCAGCAAAGTCTTCTCTGTTTTCTGGAACTCCAAGATTCAGGACAGGAAAGTGCTCCCAGGCCTAAGGCAGATCCATCGATTCAATCCAACGGTGGTATTCGCCCCTAAAGATTAGGATTGCGCTTCCAAGGAGCCATGCGACAGGATTTAAAACGCCAGTACGACGAGGAACCAAAGAAGTGAACTCTCCACCGGAGCTGTCAAAAAGCTGCGTTCTATTTACGAGAAAGTTGCGGTATAATGTCTCAGGGGTTTTGCCGGTACCAATACCAAGGAGAGGAGAATGCCGTATGCAACCAACCGGAAAACAACTCGAGCAGCTCAGAAAGGTCTGTGTCATCCCTCAGAAACAGGACGGCACCTATGCCATCAGGATACGTTCCGTTGCCGGGGACATACCGGTTAAACACCTGGAGGTCATCGCAAAGGTGGCCGGTCACCTGTACCTGGGGGGAACCATGGAAAAAAACCCAGGCTGGGAACCATGGTAGGCGGGCTTCTTCAGAGCAGGGAAGAACTTTTCCGCTACCTGGATAGGGTACTGGAATTCTTTAAACAGAACGGGAAAAAAGGAGAACGCTTCGGCCATATGCTGGACCGGCTGGGTGTGGAGCGTGTGCTGGAGAGCATTGGGCAAGGAAGCTAACGCTGAAGCACCCTCTCTCCCGTACCCAGGTGGACCTCCGGGCGGGGCTGGCTGCTTTCAATGCTCTCCGCAGGGGCCTCGGGATCCAGCGCGGGAAGCAGCACCTCGAACGTGGTGCCGCTGCCGACTTTGCTTTTAACATTGATCCAGCCGTCATGTGCCTTGACAATGCCGTAGGCCACGGAAAGTCCCAGACCTGTGCCCTTGCCGGGTTCCTTGGTGGTGAAAAACGGTTCAAAGATGCGGGACATCACCTCCCCGTCCATCCCTGTTCCCGTATCGCTCACGGTAAGGCACACGAACTCCCTTTCCCGCGGGGCGTTCTCCTCCGGGGAGCATGGTTCCTCTATTTGAACATTTTCAGTTTTGATGGTGATCGTCCCGCCCCCGGGCATGGCATCCCAGGCGTTGAGCACAAGGTTGATGATCACCTGCTCGATATTGGCGGCGTCTGCCATGATCGGCCGCAAGTCCCCGGAGAGTTCAAAACGGATCGTGATATCTTCCCCGATCAACCTCTCGAGCATCTCCCGCAGTTCCTCAAGGTTGCTGTTGAGATCGAGGACAACCCTGAACTGCGGGTGCTTCCGCCCGAAAAGCATCAGCTGGCGGGCGAGATTGGCGGATCTCCACGCGGCCTTGCGGATTTTCAAGAGGGTACGGTAAAGGGAGTTGCTCTTTGGAAGGCGGCTGGTTTGGAGATCCACACAGGCCTGGATTATGGTCAGCTGGTTGTTCAAGGCGTGGGCAACGCCGCCGGCAAGCTGACCCACCGCCTCCATCTTCTGGGCATGGAAAAGCTGCTCTCGGGTAACATTAAGCATCTCGTAGACCCGACGGATTTCCGTAAACAGCCGGGCGTTCTCCATAGCAGCGGATATGTACAGGGCCAGCGTATCGGTCAGGGTACGCTGTTCACTGGTAAAACCGTCAACCCGATCAGAAACAAGCGCAAAGACCCCAAAGAGTTTCTCCCTGTAATAGAGCGGCACAAAATAACATGAGCGGGCATTCGGGTCAGTTGCTACCCACCTGGGGTCGGCATAGGCGTCGGGCAGGTAAAGGGATTTTCTCGTGCCGGCAACCAGTCCGGCAATGCCCCGCTCCTCTCCAAGAGGGAACCTGTGATCGGCGAGAGCAGCCTTGACATCCCCCGTTACACCGGTGGCGCTGACGAGGCTGAGGGATCGGGTGGATTCGTCATAACCGAAATAAACTCCGTACTTGGCTGAGGCGAAATCGCAGGCAACCTTGATTACCCGGTCGGCTACAACCTCCTCATATCCCGCCTCCTGTAGAGAAAGAGCCATATTTGCAAGGTGGTTTATGCCGTCATCCCGGGAAGGAGGAGTAAGTGAAGCCTCAGCCAGGGCGCCGAGCATGGCGCTGTAAATGCGCTTCAGGGCGGCGATCTCACTCTCCCTTGCCTTGAGGGAGGTGATGTCTTCCAGGAGAACAAGTTTGTATCGGTGCTTGCCCCGCTTATCCCTGATCAACGAAACGTTCAGGCGCCCCCAAACGGTTCCCCCGTCCTTACGGAGATACCTCCTCTCAAGGACACAGTTTTCGATTACCCCCTTCAGCAGTGCCTCCCGCGGGTTGGCATCAAGATCCAGGTCTTCCGGATGGGTGAATGCCGAGTAGTGCATCCCGATGAGCTCGTCCCTCGTGTAGCCAAGAAAGCTGCAGTAGGCCTGGTTCGCCTCCAGTATGAAATCGTTTTTATCCACCAGTGCTATTCCCACCGTGGCGTTATTAAAAATCGAACGGAACAATTCTCCGCTCTCCCGGAGCGCATCCAGGGCCAGCCTGGCCGTAGCCTGCCTTCCCGCCGAAAAAAGAGCGGCATTATTTTGGGTATTGCCACTTTTTTCTCCAAACAATTCCATTAAATCAATTACCCCCTTGCACAGTCAGACAATTCGGCATTTCCTTCTTAAAATTTCTTGATTTTTTTGAATATTCCTTCATCACGATGCAATATTGGTAATCTTGTCATTAACTGACATGCTTCGGCAAATAAACGGCAATTTTTCCATTATCCAGGCCCTTGGGAGTCAAACCGAAAAAATGGAACACCGGCGGAGGACCCGTCCAACCGTTACGGCGATGCAACGGTCTTCGTTGCCAGGCTCCGCCAGTTATCCACGCCTTTATCTCTCTTTATTCTAGG
>CADDZD010000109.1 GCA_902812385.1 Clostridia bacterium
AGGCGGGCGGGCCGGAAGGAGGCCGGAACACCTTGGTTTTAAGAAGTTTTTGGGCTTACATGCTGGGCTACCTGATCCTGGTTGTCAGGGGAGAACATCCCGAACGCTTTATCAATCTGGCATTGACCAGGGGTGTTCTCCTCTGGGATTTGGTGCGGGTTGACAGTGAGGTACTGCTTGTCAAGGTTTACGCCCGCTCTTTCCGTTCGCTGCGCCACATTGCGCGCCGGGCGCGGTGCCGGATCAGGATCCGGTCAAAGCGGGGGCTTCCCTTCCTGATCCACCGCCTGAGGCGGCGCCGGATGCTGGTGGGAGGCGGGGTACTCTTCTGCCTCCTGGTCTATTTTTTGTGTTCCTTTGTCTGGACCGTCAACGTGGTGGGGACGCGACGGGTCTCCCCGGCACTGGTTAAAAGGATGGCAGCTGCGGCGGGGCTGCGCCCCGGGGTTTTGAGATACCAGGTCAGCGGGAGGAATGTGGCTGATTACCTCATGCAGCAAATTCCCGGCGTGGCCTTTGCCGAGGTGGACGTCCGGGCCCGGTCAAGGATCAAGATCGTGGAGAGGGTAGTGCCGAAAAGGGAAAACACTCCCTGCGATATTATCGCCAATAAGGACGGAATGATCGAAAACCTGCTGGTTCTGTCCGGTTCTCCGCGGGTAAAGGAGGGGGACATTGTCAAAAGAGGAGATGTGATAATCTCCGGAACAATCCGGCCGCCCGTCCCCGAGGCGAAATCCGCCAATGCGCCGCAGTCCCCGGCGATCCGCTACGTGGCCGCGAAAGGGATCGTGCGCGCCCGCATCTGGTATCGCTGTTACGGTGAGGCTTTCCGTTCCGAACTGGAAGAGCTAAAGACAGGCAGGGTGACGAGGATCATCTGTATCAAAGTGGATCAAAAGGAAATAATTATTAAGGGGCCCCGTGAAATACCGTACCGGTTCTATAAACTAAAAGTCAGGCGGCTGAAAATTCCCGAGTGGAGGGATATTACTTTCCCTGTCGAATTTGTTACAATAGAGGCAGAGGAGATCAGGCGGGTGCGCCTGCACCGCAGCGACGATGAGGCCCTGCGGCTTGCGACCCAGCAAGCCTGCCGCAAAATGGCACAACGCCTGCCCGCCGGAGTGCCGGTTGTCAGGCGCTACCTCAAGCTGGTTGATGCCGGTGACGCCAACCTGGTGAGGGTGGTGCTGACCGTAGAGACCCTGGAAGACATCGGCATTAGCAGGAAACTTCAGCCCAAGCAGGGGCGTGATGGAAGTAATCAACCAGAACAAACTTTAGAGGGGATTGACAGGGGGTAGAAATAAGGTTTGACCGGATGTGCTGAAGCCAAAGTCACCGTACAGGACAACGGAGATGCGGTGAATCTTTTTGGAAGTCTTGATGCAAACCTTAAATTGATCGAGGAAAAGAGTTCCACCCGGATCATTGCACGGAGCGGGGAGATCATCGTTCGGGGCGAAGAGGAAGCCGTAGGGCGAGCCGTAGCTTTATTAAAACAGTTGATAGCCTGGACGGAGCAGGGAAATCCCGTTACGACTTCTGATATTAATTACGCCTGGCACCTGATTCAGGATAATTCCCAGGCAAGGCTCGTTGATATTCGCTCCGAGGTCATTTTGACCAATGCCCGCGGCAAGCCGATCCGGGCGAAGACGGCCGGCCAGGCCCGCTATGTCCAGGCAATCAAGGACCACGATCTGGTGTTTGCCATCGGGCCTGCAGGTACGGGCAAGACCTATCTTGCTGTGGTGATGGCCGTAAGAGCGTTTAAAAACAAAGAGGTATCCCGGATCGTCCTGGTCCGGCCGGCGGTGGAGGCCGGTGAGAAGCTCGGCTTTCTCCCGGGAGACATCCAGGAAAAGGTGGACCCCTACCTTCGCCCGCTTTACGACGGGCTGTACAATGTGCTGGGAGCGGACACCGCCCAGCGCTTTATGGAGCGCAACGTGTTCGAGGTAGCCCCTCTCGCCTACATGAGAGGGCGAACCCTTGACGATTCCTTCGTCATCCTGGACGAGGCCCAGAACACCACTCCCGAACAGATGAAGATGTTCCTGACACGCCTCGGGTTCGGCTCCAAGGCGGTGGTGACAGGGGATGTTACACAAATCGACCTGCCGAAAGGGCAGTCTTCTGGCCTGATTGAGGTGCAAAAGGTATTGAAAGGGGTGGAGGGAGTCGCTTTTCAATACCTGACCCGGGAGGATGTCATCCGCCACCCGCTGGTACAAAAGATCGTTGAAGCCTATGACCGTTACGAGGCGGAAAAGGATGAGACAGGCCAAGGTTGTTAGGAGTTGAATCCTTATGCTTTCCTGGCCAAAGGGGAGTCCCTGGCTCAACCAGAGTCTTTCCAGAATCACCCGCCAGCCGCTCTTTCGCAGGTTGGCATGGGGTGTTTTTTTCTTTTTCATTACGGCTTTCGTTCTGGCGTCCAGTTATCTCTGGCGCGGTTATTCCTTTAAAGAGGGTGAAATTGCTTCCCAGGATATCCCGGCGACGCGCAAAGTCGTCTATATCGACGAGGTGGAAACGGAACGGCTCCGCAACGAGGCGGCCAGCCGGATTCCACGAGATCAGTATTTCTATCAGGATGCCCAGGTTTCCGAACAGGTGGACCAGGACCTTAAGGGGATCTATACCAAAATCAGGGAGCTGCAGAAGGCGAACCTCTCCCCGGGGGAGCGTACCATCCAGCTGCGGGACTACATCTCACAGGTAACGGGGGCTTCGGTCGAGGCTTTCAGCCCGGCGCTGATCGCTTCGCTGAGCGACCTCCTGCAGAGAAGCGGTGATGAACTCGATTATCTGGAATCCTTTAGCAGGGGCCTGTTAAAGGAGAAGCTGAAGTACACCCTGCGGGAAAACGCCCTTCCTGCCGCCAGGAAGGACATTGCCGCCCGCGTGGCCGAAGCCGGGATTGACAAATCCCTGCAGCCGGCGGTTAATTTTATCCTGATCCGGACACTTAGACCGAATGTTGTTTTTGACCGTGAAGGGTATAACAAAGAGGTGGCTGCGGCAAAGGAAGCGGTGCTTCCGGTCCAGCGGACGATTCTACCCGGTCAGAATATCGTACGGAAGGGGGAGCCCATAGATAAAAGCGATCTTCTGGTCCTGAACCAGCTGGGGCTTTTAAAGCCGCGGGTTATCTGGCCCTCCCTGCTTGGGGTGGGGCTTTTTGTGCTTTTGCTGGCTGGCCTGCTCCTTCTCTACCTTTACAAATTCCGCCGCCGCTTTCTGGAGAATGACCAGTACATAATCCTTTATGGCCTGCTGTTTGTGCTAACCCTTCTGATTGCCAAGGGGGTGACGGTGCTGAAGATCAGCACCGACCCGGAGATAGCGAGCCTGGTCGGCTATCTCGTCCCCCTTGCAGGGGGTGCGATGCTGATCACGGTGGTGCTGGACGCCGGCCTGGCCGTGTTTACCGCTATCATTTTAAGCGTCCTGGTGGGCATAATGATGGATGGGCAGTTGTCCTTCGTAATGGTGGGACTGGCCGGCTGCCTGGCGGGAATCTTCAGCATCTCCAGTTTAAGCGACAGGGGGGGGCTGATCCGGGGAGGCATTTACGTCTCCCTTGCGAATGCCGTGGTTATCCTGGTCATGGGCCTCCTGAACAGGACCGGCGGCAGCACCGTTTTTATGGGAATGGGGATGGGCATTTTAAACGGTTTCTTCTCTTCAGTTCTGACCCTGGGCGGGCTCCCCTACCTGGAGGCCGCTTTCGGGATCACCAGTTCCGTCCGGCTTTTGGAGCTTTCCAACCCGAGCCAGCCTCTTTTAAAGCGCCTGCTGATGGAGGCGCCCGGTACCTATCACCACAGCATCCTCGTCGGCAACCTGGCGGAAGCGGCGGCGGAGGCGGTGCAGGCCGACCCGCTCCTGGTGCGCGTCGGTTCCTACTACCATGACATCGGGAAGCTCAAGCGCCCCTATTTCTTCATTGAAAACCAGATGTCCCGGGATAACCCGCATGATAAGATCGCCCCCAGCCTGAGCACCCTGATCATCACCTCCCACGTGAAGGATGGTCTGGATCTGGCCCGGGAGTACAAGCTCCCCCGGGCAATTGAGGCGATCATCGAACAGCATCACGGCACCGGGCTGGTCTCTTACTTTTACCAGCGCGCCCTGGAAAGCGACCGCCCGGAACTGGTGGCGGAATCCGACTTTCGCTACGATTCCGTGAAGCCGCAGAGCAAGGAGGCCGCCCTGGTAATGCTGGCCGACAGCGTGGAGGCGGCCATCCGCTCCCTGCAGAAGTCCACACCGGGAAGACTGGAGGGCCTGACCAGGAAGATTATTAAAGAAAAACTGCACGACGGTCAGCTGGACGAGTGCGATTTGACCTTCAAGGATCTTGACAGAATAGCAACCGCCTTTGTGCGGGTGCTGGGAGGCATATTCCATTCCCGCATCGAGTATCCCGAAAGCATGATTAACGAGATTGAAAGGAGAAGGTCCCGGGGTGCAGCTATTAATCAGTAATGATCAGAGCCGGGTGGAGGTCGGCGACGAACTCTTGAGTCTAATGGAAAAGGTTGTGGCGGAGGCGCTGAAAGGAAGAGAGTTTCCGGGAGAACCCGAGGTGAGCCTGGTGCTGGTTGACGACGAGAGGATGGCCGAATTGAACCGGCGCTACCGCGGGGTTGATGGCCCCACGGATGTCCTGTCGTTTCCCATGCTTGAGGAAGGAGAGGACGATCCTGATGCTCCCGGTTCCGGGGAAGAGGTCCTGCTGGGGGATATCGTGATCTCTGTTCCCCGCGCCCTCGCCCAGGCGGAGATGTACGGCCATTCCCTGGAGCGGGAACTGGCCTTTTTGACGGTGCACGGCATGCTGCACCTGCTTGGTTACGATCACCGGACACCGGAGGAGGAAGCGGAGATGCGGCGGCGGCAGAGGGAAGTGCTTGCCGGGGTGGGCATCGGAGAGGAGCAAGATGCCTAGGCGGAGTTTTACCGGAAGCTTCCGGGATGCCTGGGCGGGCCTGTGGTTTTGCGTAACAACCCAACGCAACATGCGGATTCACCTGGCAGCCGCCATCATCGTCCTGGGGACGGTCTGGTTGTTAGGGCTCAGCCGGGTGGAGATGGCTCTCGTGGTTTTCGCCGTCAGCTTCGTCCTGGCTGCCGAGATGTTCAATACAGCAGTGGAGAAGGCCGTGGATTTATATACCCCGACCTACCATCCCCTGGCCCGACTGGCCAAGCATATTGCCGCCGGAGCAGTGCTCGTTGCAGCCTGCAACGCCGTGGTCACCGGGGTGCTGGTTATTCTACCTCACCTGCAGGCTTTGTGGTAGAATTACGGAAGAGGGTGAGAATATTCGGTGGGGGAAAAGGATGCCGGCTGTGGAGGATGAAAAATTGCTCCTGGAGGCAAAAAGGGCGGCTGGGAATGCCTATGCCCCCTATTCCGGGTTCCCGGTGGGAGCCGCCCTGCTCGGTGAGGACGGGACCATCTTCACCGGGTGCAACATGGAAAATGCCTCTTACGGCTTGACCATCTGCGCCGAAAGGGTTGCGCTGGGGAAGGCCGTTTCCGAAGGGGTGCGCCGGTTCAGAGCGCTGGCCGTCTGGGCACCTGTCGCCAGCTGGCCTTGTGGCGCCTGCCTGCAGTGCCTGGCCGAATTCGCTCCGGGCCTCCGCATCCTGCGCGGCGGGGAGAATGGGGTGCGGGAGTCCACCACGCTGGCGGACATCTTTCCCGCTTCCTTTCGACTGGCGGGGAGCTGACCTCACTGCCTGCTCGAGTTTCTGCTCGACCTCATGCTTCTGACATCTGTTATCAGGGGAGTGACTTTATATAAAATCGGGATTTGTTTGCATCATCGGAAGACCGAACGTGGGAAAATCGACTCTGCTCAACCGGTTTGTGGGCAGAAAGGTAGCCATCGTTTCCGATAAACCGCAGACCACCAGAAACCGCATCTTGGGTATTCTCACAACCGACGACGCCCAGGTGGTTTTTATGGACACCCCGGGCTTTCACAAGCCGCACCACAAGCTTGGGGAGTACATGATCAGGGTTGCGGAAAGCACCCTGGAGGAGGTCGACCTGGTCCTCTACGTGGTTGATGCCACCGTTCCGCCGGGACTGGGCGAGGAATACATCCTTGCGCAGTTGCGCAGGATCAGCACCCCTGTCATTCTTGTGGTGAACAAGATCGACGCCGTTAGAAAAAACGATCTCCTTCCGCTGCTGGACTGGTTCTCGGCGAGAGGGAACTTTTTACACCTGGTGCCCGTTTCCGCCCTGACCGGGGAAAACGTGGACGGTCTTCGCCGGCTGATCGCAGATAACCTTCCGGAGGGGCCCTTTTACTACCCCGCCGATACTTTCACCGATCAGCCGGAACGCTTCGTGGCAGGTGAGATCATCCGGGAGAAGGTCCTGAACCTGACCCGGGAGGAGGTCCCTCACTCCGTTGCAGTGGTGGTGGAAGAAATGCAGATGCGGAGCAACCAGGTGCTTTATATCGCCGCGGTGGTCTACGTGGAGCGGGATTCGCAGAAGGGAATCCTGATCGGCAAGGGCGGCAGGATGCTGAAGGAGATCGGCCGCCTCGCCCGACAGGAGCTTGAGGCGATCCTCGGGAACCGGGTTTACCTGGATCTCTGGGTGAAGGTCAAGAAAGACTGGCGTGACGACGA
>CADDZD010000110.1 GCA_902812385.1 Clostridia bacterium
ATCTGTCGCATTTTACTCACGCCTTGTAGAGGCGTTCGTCAATTGTTTCACTACCCAGCTCTTTTTCCGGCGGCGCCTGGGCTATCCCGGCAACTTCCAGCAGGGGGTCTTTGCCAGAGGTTTCGCTAATCTGGCTGGAGATTATCTGCCTCAAGATAGCCGATACCGACTTCCCCTGTCGCTCGGCAATTGCCCGCAGAACCTCGTACTGCCATTCTTCAACTACGACCTGCATTCTACGCATATCCGTCGCTCCTCACAGCAAATTACACATTCATTATTACACATTCATACGTTATTAGTCAATAACGAATAACGGAAATCTCGCCGCTTTCGCTATTTGATTATTGAACCTCTCCCCAATGAAGTGGGAAGATTCCGGGTTTTACTTCCCGTGGACCTTCTCCTGCCCCGGGTGCACGGGCGTAAGTCCTTGGGTCGTAGGCCCGACTGCATACCAGAGATGGACCTGCCGTGCCGGTTTACGCCGCATTTTACCGGGTGCAAGATTTAGCGGGTTCGTGCCTGATCCACGAGACCACCGTATAGGTGGCACATCTCCTGCCGTTTTTCGCCCACTGCCGCGGTGTATTTACCCTACCACTCCTGTATGAGTTTTTAGCCGCGGTAGAAAAGGATTTCCTGCCGCGGCGCAGAAGAATAATCAGCGGGAAGTTTGCTCCTCCCGGAGGCGAAGTTTGCCACATCAAAAAACCCGAAAAGGATGCCGCCTATGCCTGTTCTGGAAAGCTTGCGAAAATCACTGCGGCCCCGCAGCCTGAAGCGGGTCTTCGCCGTCACCCTGGTCCTGCTTTTGCAGGCTGAATTCGCCATCCCCTTCTTTCTGGCGGAATACTACCGGGGGCAGGGCGAGCACTATGTCTTCGCCGGCCGCCTGCCGCGCAGTTTCGAGCAGATCCACCGGGATTTCCCCCTGGCTCTGGACTACATCCGTCGCAACCGTTCCCGCTATGACATCAACGTTTTTTTTCTGGGTGACTCGGTGGCCTACGGGGCGGAAACGGGGGAGGGGGAGAGCATCCCGGCCCGTTTGGAGCGGGAACTGCAGGGGCGCTTCCCCGGTAAGAAAGTGCGCGTTTGGAACCTGGCGGTGCCGGGCAGCGAGCCGGGCGACCTCTACTGCGTCCTGCGCCGGGTTGAAGGCCTCAACCCCGACCTTATCGTCGCCGACTTCAACATGATCTTCTATGGGAAGGCCAGCGTTGAGGACCCCATTGCCTTTGACTGGCTCTATCTGGACGAGGGCTTGCCGGGAGACGCCGCCAGGGCCGTGGACCGGATTTATCGCCGCAGCGGGAAGGAGCGCGTGGCGGAGTTCTTCGCCCGCCACTGGAAGCTCTACGGGAAGAGGGAGGTCCTGAATGCCGTCCTTTTCGGCGGCCATCCCCGCAAGAAGCTGGATGAGCTGGTGCGGGGATACCTGATCGGCATTTCACCGGCCGCCCCCGGTTCTGAAAAAACGGGAGCAGGCGCCGGGGCGGGGAAGCAGTACGGGGATGCGGAGGCCCGCCGGCAGCAGCGGGAGAGCGTGGCCTTCATGTACAACCCGGCACCGGTGGACCCCGCCACCAACCGGGCATACCTCTTCACGAAGGAGATCCTTTCCTGCCTTAAGGGTGGCAGAGCACGCTCCCTGGTATTTATGACCGATCAGAACCCGGAGATACTGGGGGGGCTGATTACGAACAGGGGCTTCCGGCATAACGTACGCGTGGTGGACGGGCTCCTCCGGAAAAGCGGTGTCCCTTATATCAGCTTCTACGGGAAGATTCCCTCCCGGATGTTCGCCGACCACGTCCACCTCACCCCGGGGGGAAACAGCTTCGTCGCCAGGAGGCTGGCGGACGGGATCGTGCCCCTGCTGGGGGGTGGCGAAAGGTGATCTTCACCACCGGAATCTTTGCCGTCTTTCTTGCTGTGGTGCTGCCTGTCTACTGGCTGCTTCCGGCGCGGCCGCGCAAGGTCTTTCTCGCCGTGGCGGGGATGGTCTTTTATTTCTATTCTTATCCCCTGCACCTGCTGCTGGTTCTGGTGATGACGGCGGCAACCTATGTTATTGCCGTGGGGATCCTGCGGGTGCGGGAAACGGGGGGAGCGCCGCGCTCTGCCGAAGATGGCGGGCTGAACGAAGCGCCCGCGGCGGAGTGGCCTGGCCTCCTGGCGAAAATCCTGGTCGCCCTGGGGATCTGCCTTGCTGCAGGTGTGCTCGGCTACTTCAAGTACTGGAAGATGGTTGTAGCCACTTTGAACGGAATCTCCCGGCACCTGCACCGGGGGGCGGTTTTCCCGCAGCCGGAGATCCTGGTGCCCCTGGCCATCTCCTTTTTCACCTTTGAATTCATCCATTTCCTGGTGGATGTCTACCAGGGAAAGATCCCCCGGGAGAAGATCGGATTCCTGGATTACCTCCTTTTTATCTTTTTCTTCCCCACCCTGGTGAGCGGCCCCATCAAGCGCTACCAGGGGTTCCGGGAGCAGTCGGAAGCAATGCCCGGATTCCGGTTTGACGACCTCCTGGACGGGGCGCGGAGGGTGATCCTCGGCCTGGCGCAGAAATTCATCCTGGCCGACACCGCCGGGCAGTTCACGGGCGCACTGGCGGCGCCGGACCAGGTGGCGGCTCGTGTTCTCATCCTGGCTGTCTATGCCTATTCCCTGAAGATCTACTTTGACTTCGCCGGTTATTCCGACATGGCCATCGGCCTTGCCAGGATGCTGGGCTTCCGGGTGCCGGAGAACTTCGACCGTCCGTACTTCCAGCCGGACATCGCCGCCTTCTGGCGACACTGGCACATGTCCCTCTCCACCTGGATCCGGGACTACCTCTACATCCCCCTCGGAGGGAACCGCAGGGGCTTCGGGCGCACCCTCTTCAACCTGGTGGCGGCCTTCGCCATCTGCGGCCTCTGGCACGGCTCCGCCTGGAATTTCGTGGTATGGGGCCTCTGGCACGGCCTCGGCATGGCGGGGTACCGCATCTGGCGGCGCTGCTTCGGGGACCGCCTCCCCCGCGGGGGAGTTTTGCTGCGGGCGGTAAACGTTTTCATTACCTTCCATTTCGTCACCGCCGGGTGGATACTCTTCGCCTCCCCTTCGATCGGCAGCGCCCTGATCACCTTTCAGAAGATCATCGGGGCCATATGGCGGGTGCTTTGAGATGCGGGAGGGCGGACGTGGTGCCTCCGGCAGCCGCAGCTTTCATCCAAAGGCGCAACCGTTTTCCGGCTGGCGGAAGAGCGCTTTTACAGCTGTAAAGGGGGGATACCTGTGCGGGCGCTCATGAACTTTTTCCTCGGCCTGGGCATCGACCTGGGCTGGGGATTTCTCCTCTTCGTCCTGATCGTCCTCTGCGTCCTCTTTTCCACCGGCGTGGAGGCGCGGTTCATCTACACCGACTTTTAGGTTCCGTTAAGACAGTGGGCTGATCTTGGCGAGGTTTTCGACGCCCCGCAGTCCCCCCGTAGTTTCTATCCGAGTTCTTCCCATTCCTGTAGGTCGATCTTGCGCTTAATGATTTTTTCAACCTCTTCCAGCATCATTCTCAACTGCGGCACAGAGTACTCGACATTAGATGGTATGCTCAAACGGTGTTCACCATAAATCATGAATTGGTGACGTGTCCCGCTGTAAGGCCCCCGGAACCCTAGTTTGCGGAGGCGGCTGATAAAGTCGCGGCGTTTACAGGGAGCCCAGCGACTCATGGCATGGCTCCTGATTCAGATCAATATTACCGATTACAGGCAGCGTGTGTTTGAGTTTCAGTCCCAACAGGATCCATTCCTCGAGCGTAGAGCGCAGTTCGTTTTCGCATTCCCGCAGTGTTTTCCCGAAGGCCACGACCCCTGGACATATCGGGATGCGCCCGGCAAAGGTTCCATCTTCCAGTTTATCGTAGTTGGCGAGTTTCATCGCTTGCTCAATATAATCGGTGAGCACAAAGGAAATCATCTCAATCTAACCCCCTATTCTTTCTCTTTTAGTGTAATACCTTTATCGGATAAATACAATCAGTGGTGCCCGGTATATATATTACATTCCTTCCGGGCGGGGATTATCCGCCGTCTGTAAAAAGCCTGCAAAAAAATTTTTTCCGCGGCCGGGAACTTTTTGATGCCTTTCGGTGTCTAATAAAATGTGAGAGTCGAGGAAGGCCCGTCCAGCTAAAGCAGGAATTTGGCGGAGGACGGAGAATATACCTTCCGCAGCAGTTCCTGGTTAGAGCGCCGGCAGAGCGCCGCCGGCGGGCTTTGGCCGCCGGAGCCGGGAACACTCACATTAAAGAAGCCGCCAAATTCGATACCAGAAAGGGAAGGAGGGATGCGGTGACCCGCAGGCCGACCACCTGCAAGGAAACCGTGAGGCAGAGCCTCAAAACAACTCAAGCCTGAGAACACCTCATAAAAAATTGAGGAGAAACTTAAAGGAGGGAAATTAGCTTGTTAAAGACACGCAAAAGATGGATCAGCCTGCTTGTAACGCTGGCCATGCTGGTGGCGTTTGTGGTGCCGTTTGCAGGGCCGGCAAGCGCCCAGAGCGTCAATGCCGTGGACCGCGTGCTGTCCGTCAGCGATACCTATGAGGGCACGGCGGCGACCCTGACCATCAAAGAAAACTCCGATTTCACGACTGATTTTAGCGATGGCCAGACCTTCCGGCTCACCCTGCCGTCCGGCGTGAAGTGGAGCGCGGCTAACATCACCTATTCGGGGCCTATCAATGCCCCCGTAGTCCGGAGCGATCAGGTACTTGAAGTTACCATGAACGGTACGAGCGCGGGGCAAGACATCATCAGGATCGGCCTGGGGATCAAGGTCGACGGTGCTACAGGTGACATTGCGGTCACCGTCGATCCTATGGATAGTGCCGTGACCGGCGGTTCCTATGTCTTCGCCCGGGTGGGCACCGGTAAGACCACGGCTGTCTGCGAGAAGGTCGAGACCATCGGCCAGACCGGCACCGGCGGTACCATCCGGATCGACGAGACCAGCGTGGGTGCTGTAGGCGATGACCCTCAGGACCTGGTTCTCAAGCTTCCGTCCAACTTCTCATGGAACAATATGACTGCGACTGATGTCGTATTCGCCGGTGGCTTTGCCGGAATAACCGGGACGGTTTACGGCAACGGCAGCCGGACCCTTACCGTCACCTTTGACCCGCCTAATCCCCGCAGCCAGCGTGGTACGATTTACGTCTTCCCGAAGATTAAGGCTTCGAACAGCGCCAGCTACGGTGACGTCTCGGTGTCCGTTTCCGGTGACAACATCAGCGACGCCGACCTGGTCATCGCCAAGTACGCCAGCTGGGGCGTGACGATCAAGGTTAAGGAAGTCAAGGAACTCCTCGCCGGTAAGTTCGACGACATCAAGACCGAGAAGATCACCATCGAGGAGAACGTTCCCGGCTCCCTGATTTCCGGGCGGAATATCACTTTTACCCTGCCAGAATGGGTCAAGATCACCGACGTGACAGATTTCGTATACTCCGGTGGTGGACTGGTAGCAAGCGCGCCGACCGTTGGCAGCAACAGCGACATCGACGGTACGGGTAGTGAATTCGACATCCCCATTACCCATGTTTCATCGGGCAATACGGGCAAGATCGAGTTCAAGCTCTGCCTGAGCATCGAAGGCAACAAAACCGGTGACATCACGGCTACCGTCAGTGGCGCCGGTATTGACAAGAGTGAACTCGTGATCGCCAAGGCCGTCGCGCCTGTAACCGCTAGCGCCCAGGTCGCCGATGTCAAGATCGGTGTGCAGAGCCAGAGCGTGCCGGATGTCATCATCACCGAGAGTGTGAAAGGCGCCCTCGAGGCCTCCTCGGAGAGCCCCACTGCCTCTGGTATATTGACCCTGTCGACCCCCGCCGGTGTGAAGTTTGCGAGCACCCCAAAGGTAGAGGTAACCAGCGGCGACCTTGAAATCAAGAGTGCCGAGGTCCGCCTCAGCGACTACGATACTGTCCTGAACATTCCGATAAAGTCTGAGAGCCTGAAGCCGGGTACGATCAAGGTCAGCGGCATCAAGCTGACACTCGACCGCACCGTGCCGGAGGGCGACCTGCTGCTGGACGTGGGCGGCAATGCGGCCGTCGAGAACAGCCGCAGCGGCAGCGGTTGGCTTGACGGTAATGGTAACCTTAGCGGCGCCGGCCCCTTGACCCTGGATGCGGGCGAATTCGAGACCGGTACCGTCACCAGCGTTAAAGTTGCGAATTGCGTCACCCCGGCTCCTGGTGAGCAGAAGGGAGTTGCAGTGTTCAAGATCGGAGAGGCCAAGTACACCGTCAACGGACAGGAAGTTACCATGGATGTTGCCCCGATTGCAGAAGCCGGACGCACCTACCTGCCCGCACGGTTCGTAGCCAACGCGATGGGCGTGTCCGACAGCAACATTATCTGGGATCAGGCCAACCAGACCGTCACCGTCATCAGGAACGAGCGCATCGTCCAGATGAAGGTCGGCAGCAACCAGATCCTTGTGAACGGTATTGCCCTGACCATGGATGT
>CADDZD010000111.1 GCA_902812385.1 Clostridia bacterium
TACCAGGTGAACAAGGCCCGCCTGGTGGAGCGGATCGCCGAGCTGATCCGGGAAAAGAAGCTGGATGGGATCAGCGACCTGCGGGACGAGTCCGACCGGAGCGGGCTGCGGGTGGTCATGGAGCTGCGCCGGGACGCCAACCCCCGGATCATCCTGAACAGGCTTTACAAACACACCCAGCTCCAGGAGACCTTCGGGGTGATCATGCTCGCCCTGGTTGATGGGGAGCCGCGGGTCCTGAGCCTGCGGGACGTGCTGGATCACTACCTCAACCACCAGATCGAGGTGGTTCGGCGCAGGTCCCAGTACCAACTGAAAAAGGCAGAGGAACGGCTGCACATCGTGCAGGGTCTGATCACCGCCCTCGATCACATCGATGCCGTGATCACCCTGATCCGCGGGTCCCGGAGTGTGGATGATGCCCGCAAGGGCCTGATGGAAAACTTTAATTTAAGCGAACGCCAGGCCCAGGCGATCCTGGACATGCGGCTCCAGCGGTTGACCGGCCTGGAGCGGGCCAAGATAGAAGATGAGGGCAAGGAACTGGAAAAACGGATCTCCTACCTGCGGGAGCTCCTCGCCAGTGAGGACCTGATTCGGGGCGTGATCAGGTCGGAAATCCTGGAGTTGAAGGAAAAATTCGGGGACGACAGGCGCACCGAGATCATCGGCAAGGCCCCGGAGGTAACCAGGGAGGACATCATCCAGGAGGAGTATGTGGTGATCACCCTCACGGGGCGCGGCTACATCAAACGCATCCCTGTGGACGCCTACCGCGGCCAGCACCGCGGGGGGCGCGGTGTGACCGCCCTGACTACCAGGGAAGAGGACTTTGTGGAGCACCTCTTTGTGGCATCCACGCTGCACTACCTGCTTTTCTTCACAAACAAGGGAAAGGTTTATCGGCTGAAGGTATACGAACTTCCGGAAGGAAGCAGGCAGGCGAAGGGAACCGCCCTGGTCAACCTCCTGCCCCTGGCCGGTGACGAGCGCGTCACAGCTGTAATCCCCCTGCGGGAGTTCAGGAGCGACCGCTTCCTGCTGATGGCCACCAAGTGCGGGATGGTCAAGAAAGGGGTGCTTAAAGATTACGATTCCGCCAGGAGGGACGGCATCATCGCCCTCCGCCTCGGTGATGGGGACGAACTGATCGGGGTCAAGCTCACCGAGGGGCAGAGCGAAATCATCCTGGCCACCAGGAAGGGAATGGCCCTGCGGTTCGGCGAGGAGGAGGTAAGGCCGATGGGGCGGACGGCGGCAGGGGTGCGCGGCATTCGCCTCACTCCCGGCGACGAGGTGGTCGGGATGGAGCGGGTCAAGCCAGATCACCAGCTGCTGGTGGTAACCGAGAAGGGTTACGGAAAGCTGACGCCCCTCAATCAATACCGGCGCCAGGGACGCGGCGGGAAGGGAATCACCACCTTGAAGGTGACAGACCGCAACGGGTGCCTGACCGGGATCAAGGTCGTCCGGAGCGGGGACGAGATCCTGTTAATGAGCGGTACGGACACCATGATCCGGATACCGGTCAACGAAGTCTCGCAGCAGGGAAGGGCCACCCAGGGGGTCAGGCTGATGCGGCTGGACGAAGGGGACCGCGTGGTGGCAGTCGCCAAGCTGCCGCCGGCCAGCATCAAGGATGCCAAGAAGGCGGAGTAGGGCAGGGTTGTTTTGAGCGCCGGTCTGCAGTAGAATTAAGAAAAAGCACCTGTACGGTTTACATACGAAAGGATGAGGTTGGCATGGAGGAGGCAAAAGGAACCTGGAAACTGAAAAAGGGACTGGCTGAAATGCTTAAAGGCGGGGTGATCATGGACGTCACCACCCCCGAGCAGGCGAAGATCGCCGAACAGGCCGGGGCGTGCGCCGTCATGGCCCTGGAGCGGGTTCCTGCCGACATCAGAGCGGCCGGCGGAGTTGCCCGGATGGCCGATCCCGACGTGATCCTAAAGATCATGGACGCCGTATCCATACCGGTCATGGCCAAGGCCCGGATCGGCCACTTTGTGGAGGCCCAGATCCTGGAGGCACTGGGCGTAGATTACATAGACGAAAGCGAGGTTCTCACCCCGGCGGACGAATCCCATCACATAGATAAACACCAGTTCAAAGTACCCTTCGTCTGCGGCGCCCGGGACCTGGGTGAGGCCCTGCGAAGGATCGGGGAAGGGGCGGCCATGATCCGGACGAAAGGGGAAGCGGGGACCGGTAACATCGTGGAAGCTGTAAGACACATGAGGACTGTCATGGATGAAGTTCGCCGTTTGCAGAACATGCCCCCGGAAGAGCTCATGGCGGCCGCCAAAAACCTGGGAGCTCCTTATGAACTTGTCAAAGAAGTGGCATCCCTGGGCCGCCTCCCGGTGGTGAACTTTGCGGCGGGTGGGGTGGCAACACCGGCTGACGCCGCCCTGATGATGCAGCTGGGGGCAGATGGAGTCTTTGTAGGGTCGGGCATCTTCAAATCCTCGGACCCGGCGGCCCGGGCGAAGGCGATTGTGGCGGCGGTAACCCATTACAACGATCCCAAGATCCTGGCAGAAGTCTCCCGGGGCCTGGGCGAGGCCATGCGGGGGCTTGAGCTGTCCACCATCACCCCCGAGGAGCGCCTGGCGGTCCGCGGCTGGTAGGGAAAGGACAAGAACACCGATGAAGATAGGAGTACTGGCCATGCAGGGGGCGTTCCGGGAACATGCCGCAGCCCTGCGGAAGTGCGGCTGCGATGCCGTGGAGATCCGGAAGCCCGCCGATTTGGAAGCAATAGACGCCCTCATTATACCCGGTGGTGAAAGCACCACCATCGGGAAGCTGCTTAACGATTACGGCCTGACGGAGCCCATCCTGGCCAAAGCCCGGGACGGCCTGCCGGTCTTCGGGACCTGCGCCGGGGCGATCCTCGTGGCGAAAGAGCTTGTGGACAGCGACCAGCCGCGCCTGGGGCTGATGGATATCAAGGTGCGGCGCAACGCCTACGGCCGCCAGGTGGACAGCTTCGAAGTGGAGGTGGAGATCCCGGTTTTAGGAAAAGAGCCTTTCCCAGCGGTGTTCATCCGCGCTCCCCGCATCGAGGATGCCCGGCCGGGGGTGGAGGTGCTGGCCCGTTACCGGGAGGGGATTATCCTGGTCCGGCAGGGAAACCTGCTTGCCGCCACCTTTCACCCGGAGCTGACCGAGGACCTGCGGCTGCACCGCTATTTCCTCCGCATGGTTGCGGAACGGCAATAGGACAGACGTCGGAAAATATGACCGTAAGGGGGGATTCGGTTACCCCCCTTTTTTTATCATCCGTCACCATATATGAGAGCTTGTCTAAAAGTTTTTAAACCCCTCGCGATCGATTTCCACCAATTCAACGGTCTTTATCTTTACTCCAAGAGATAGTGATTTATGAATACAGGAATGCTTCATAAGAATTGTTAAAATTGTTCCCAACCTACCTGTTCGCCAATTACTATAAAATTCCTGCTTCTTGAGTTTAAAACTCCGGTTCCCTCTTGATTGCCCCCTTGCCGAACAGATCGCGCCGATAACGGGCTTTCATCGGGGGGCTTCGTCGTCAGCCGGCTGTCCATCCCTGTTCTCTAAAGGTGAGGCTTCCCGCTGCTGTTTTTTATTGCTATTGTCTCCCACAGGCTGATTTTTCCCTTTAAGGGGATACAAAAAGGCTGCTAGAAAACGATGACAAAAAGAATTCCTTGACCAGGAATGAGAATATTTGTATAATACGTTTAGATTAATCAAAACAAACTAACTTATCTGGGCCTAAAACCCATCTCTTAGTCGTGTGCCTTCCTCTATGTCCGTCGGTTATTGGCCCTACGACTTCATAGAAAGTACAGGATTGAGCATCTTTCAGGTAATCCCGGTATCCTCACGATTTTCGGTCTTATAACCGACCGGTGAAAAATCCGCAGGAGGAATTTCTACCGTGCAACAGGCGAGAACTCTTTCCTGGGAAGCATTAGTTTTTACTTATCACAGAAAAAGTGAGCTGAAGTCTTTTGTTTTTGGTCTCATCGTGTTAATTGGACTGTTTGATATGCCATTTTTAGTTCTCCTGCTCGTCTATGTGGTAAAAAGCACGGTGGGGAAGGGTATTACTATTTTCTTGATAGGCCTGGCGGTATATGCGGTCACTTATATGTTGCCATCTCTTTTATGGACAAGGCACACCATCATGAGGGGAAAAACAGGAGACAACTTAATCATTCATTTTGGAACGGCATTTAAGGGTGTAATCCCGCTGAGTAATATCGCTGATGTTAAACAGGCAGGAAAGATCCGTACAAAGGGTTTTGGCTTTGCGAGCTATGTGCCGGAAGAATCCCTTTTAAGAGTAACCGCCGGTGATAGAAATCTCATCCATATCGAACTCAAAGAACCTCAGAGATTTAAAATCTCTCTTAGAAGGCCATTTTTTGCTCAAAAAGTCCTGATCAATGTTGACGAGCCGGAGGCATTCCTGGAAGCGCTGAAGCAGCGCATCCCTTCCCGAGGAGAAGTATCCCACCAGGCACCTCTCCAGTATTTTCAGGGTCCCAGGCAAATACCGGATGAGATCGGTCGCATCTCATTCGAGAGGGTGGTAGAAGAAGAGAAGACAGATACTTCTTATGAATGGGCGCTTGAAGCCCAATCCCTCGAGAAGTATTACGGATCATCCAAAGCCGTCGATGGGATCGACCTGCGTGTGAAGACAGGCGAAATCTTTGGTTTTTTGGGGCCAAACGGAGCGGGGAAAACCACCACCATGAATATGGTCATGGGGCTGCTCCGGCCCTCCGGCGGAACGGTCAAAGTCTTTGGCCGCGATGTCTGGAAGGAGCCGCTGGCAGCTAAAAAACTCCTCGGTTACGTAGCCGAGCACCCCATTGTTTATGACAGGTTGACCGGGAGGGAGTTTGTCAGATTTTCGGCTGAGCTTTATGGAGCTCCGAGAGACGGGCTCGAAGACAGGATTGATCAACTTCTGGCAGGTTTCGATCTGGCTGATGCCGCGGACGATCTGGTCAGGACCTATTCGCAGGGGATGCGCCGCAAAATCGCCTTGGCGGCGGCATTGGTCCACGGTCCCAGGCTCCTGATGCTGGATGAACCCACGAACGGCGTTGACCCTAAAGGGGCCTGGGTGATCAAGAACCTCTTGAGGAGCCTGGCCGCGCAGGGCACCACCGTTTTTATGTCAACCCATGTGCTTGAGGTTGCTGAAAACATGTGCGACCGCGTGGCCATCATTAATAAAGGCAGGATCGTTGCCGAAGGAACCGTCAACGAGCTGAAGGAGAGGTCCAAAATGCCTGACTCCAACCTGGAAGAGATCTTCCTCGCCCTGACCGCATCAGGGGAGGCACAAGGCAAGGTGTTTGCAAGCCTATGAAAACCATTAACGTTTTGCTTAAATATAAGCTGTACGAGCTTCGCAACTGCCTTTTCAAAGAACTGCGGCAGACGTTATACTCCCTGCCGCGTCTGGCCGCCGATGTAACCGCTTTCTGCTTCCTCTACCGATGGCTCTTAGAAAATTCCGGTTATGCCCCTTTAATATTGACAGCTTGCCTGCTGCTGACTTTGGTCCTGGGCCTGATCACCGGTTTTTCAAGCTTATTTGCCAACCGGCAGAACTCCTTTTTGCTCACCGCTCCAGTAGCCTTTCCGGCCTTTCTGACCGTCAGGTACCTGGAAAGGTTGGTTTTATACCTGGAGTTTGCCCTGGTGCTGGGCCTACCCGCTGCATTGGTGCTCGGCGGTCAATACGGCCTTCTCCCGGCAATCCTGCTGCTCTGTTTAAGCGTCCTCGCAGTCAGTATCATGAGCTATTTGCTGGCCGTTGTAACGGCGTACTTCTGCGGCAGTAAAAGCCAGATCGCACTGGTACTCTTTCCCCTGGCGGTTCTGGTTTTGCCGGGGATCATGATGGAGTATTTAAAAAAGTCGGTTATTTCAGGGCAATTTCTTGCGGGGGCAAACCTGATTGCACTGGCTTCCCTCATGTTGCTCATACTCTGGATTTTAGCCGGCGGTTCTCCGTTGGGTCGGATCTATTATATTGCTCTCGCGAAAATGCAGGATGGGAGAAGGCGCGGTTCTCAGCTTGCCGGTCGGCTGGGGTACCGGCTGCTTGGGGCGTTTAAGGGGCCTGTCTGGGCGCTGACCGCCAAAGATCTCCTATTTCATGCAAGAAACGCCGTGCAGTGGGTAAGGGCTTTGCTCTTACTGATTTCTGTCGCCCTATACTCCCTTTTGAG
>CADDZD010000112.1 GCA_902812385.1 Clostridia bacterium
GGGGTTTGACCAGTTCCTCGATGATGTTCAAAGGCAGGAGAACCCAGATGGGCTGGATGAAATGCTTCAGGTAGCCCAGGCCCTTTTCCCGGATTCCTGCCACCTGTACCAGGACAAAAACCACGATGGCCAGCCCGATGGTTACGCTCCAGGTGCTGGTTGGGGGTTTGAAACCCTTCAGGTGACCGGCACCCGGCAGAATCCCCGACCAGTTGGAGAACAGAATAAAGAGGAAAAAGGTCGCCAGAAAGGGGAAATAGCGCCGCGCCTTCTCCCGACCCAAAATGCCTCCGAAAAAGTTGAGCAGCCCTTCCAGGGTAAACTCGGCCAAACTCTGCAGGCGGCCGGGAACCTTTTGCAAATTTCTCGAGACGATCAGGCAAAGAACAAGCAAAACCGCCATGATCGCCCACATGGTTGTGACATGGCTTGTCACCGGTAAACCAAAAAGTTTGAATAAGATGTCGCTGGTGTGACCCTCCACTTCCTGTACCCCTTTCCTTCCCGTCTAACTATTTTAAAACTATTTTAACAAATTACATTAAACCTTAAAAACCTGCCCTGTAATATGTTCCGGTTTATCCTTGCGCTTGCTCCCGGACTCCGGTTGAACTCGCCCTAAGACTCGTCGCAGACGGCAGCCGACCGGCTCCTATGACGCCGTCCATGGCGCATAGTCGCCTATCTCAACTTCCTGTTTCGATTCGGCTGCCGTTAGCTGCTCCTCGTCAAGGGCGAGGTAACAACCTCCGTAAGGTCGCTGCGCCTGCAAGGATAAACCACTATTTTCATTCTTTCGATGGTGCCGCATGGACGGCGTGAGCGTATAATTACCAGTACCGGTCATAATCATCAGGGTAATCAAGGATCCTCCTGTAGGACTTCCTCTTTGCTGCGGCTTTCCGGTGTTCGTCCCTGCCCCTTCTTAGTTCCAGCACAGCAGTGACGTTTTTCATCACCGTAAGGCCGATCCCCGTCCCCGCAATCGTCCAGATATCCCTGAAAATCCAGTATATAGACAGAAGTGCAGCGATATTAATAAAATAGCGCATTATATAACAGTTGACAACCGCCAGGATCTTATCCCGTGGAGGCCGGTTTTCATTTTTTTTTACCACCAGTTTGAGGTAATAATAATTGCCGACACTTACCGCAGTCCCCCATAACAAGCCGATGAATAAAAACTTCCAGAGCACGGCGGGTCATCACTCCTTACCCCCACCGTCAAGAGATTGGTTAAGCATCCGAAAAACAGCTCGAAAGCCTGCTGCGATACCGAAAAGGGCGAAGATAATCGTAAACCAGGAATCGGTCCTGTGCAGCAACCACCTGTCGAGGTAATGCCCCATGTAATAGCCGATCAAAACAGCAGCCGCCAGGGTAATCCCGATATTCGTCATCAGTCCCAGCACCCGCCAGGCGGCGGCAGCAGGGCTATCCTTCTTCTTGGCCATACACTCCCTGCCCTCTGAACAAAACAAGCGCCTCAAATTATATTCGCTTATTTTATCGAAAATCCTCTTTAAAAACACAACAGCTAAAAAAATTATACACCAACTGCCGGTGGGCAAAAGGCCTCCGGCGCCGGTCCCCTGTTAAAATACCACAAAACCGCCTGCACGATACGCCTGGCGGCGTTGCCGTCCCCGTACGGGTTGACGGCCTCCGCCATCCGCCGGTAGGCCTCCCGGTCCTCCAACAGGCGACTCACCTCCGCTTCCACCCGCTCCCGGCCCGTTCCCACCAGCATGGCGGTGCCGGCCGCCACGGCCTCCGGTCGTTCCGTCACCTCCCGCAGGACAAGGACGGGCTTGCCAAGGGCCGGTGCCTCCTCCTGGATCCCTCCCGAGTCTGTAAGAACGAGGTACGCCCTCTTCATGACATTGATGAAGGGGAGATAGTCGAGGGGCTCGGTCAGGTAGACCCGTTCAACTCCGGCCAGAACCCGCTCCACCTCCCTGCGCACCGCAGGGTTTCTGTGAACCGGAAAGATAACTCCGAGGTCCCGGTAGCGATCCAGCAGGCCGCGCAGGGCCCGGTAAACTTCCCGCAGCGGCCCTCCCAGGTTCTCCCGCCGGTGGGTGGTCAGCAGAAGGACCCGGCGGTTCTCCTGAAACACCCGCTCCAGTTCGGGTTCCAGCCGGAAGGGTCTTTTGACGGCCAGGTGCAGGGCATCGATGACGGGGTTTCCGGTGACGACAATCCTTTCGCCGTCAATGCCCTCTTTCAGCAGGGCGTCCCTGGCAGTAGCCGTGGGAGCAAAATGGAGATCCGCCAGGTGCGAAGTCAGAACCCGGTTGACCTCCTCCGGAAAGGGTGCATACTTTTCATAGGTTCTCAAACCGGCTTCCACGTGGCCCACCGGAATCCGGCAGTAAAAAGCGGCCAGCGCCCCGGCAAAGGTGGTGGTGGTGTCCCCCTGCACCAGGATCATATCCGGCTCTTCCCGGGCAAGGATGTTTTTCAAACCCCGCAGTACCGCCTCTGTAACATCAAAAAGATCCTGGCCGGGCCGCATGACGGCCAGGTCGTAGTCGGGCTGCAGGGAGAAAACCCGCAGGACCTGATCGAGCATCTCCCGGTGCTGTGCCGTGACCACCACCCGGCTGTTGATGCTGTCGGGGTGGCTCTCCAGTTCTTTAATCACGGGAGCCATTTTAATTGCTTCCGGCCTTGTGCCGAAGATGCTCAATACCTTGATTCTTTTCCTCATGTCCTCTGCCGCCGTTCCGTGCTACTCCACCCGAAGATAGCCTTTCTTGATCAATTTCTTGATGTGGCGCTCCAGGGCGGCCCCGACATCCGCGCCGTACTCCTCCTCCAGCACGAACATGAGGGATACCGCCGTCTGGGCCACGTCCAGCAGCTCTCTCAGTATGCAGTCGACCACCTGCTGCTCGTTCAAAACCATCTGCTCGCCGCTCAAACCCCGGAACTTGCCGATGGCCTGGGCGAGTTCCCCCGCCTCCTCCATCAGCTTCAGAGCGGTGGATTCCAGGGTTGGCGTCAGGTTGTTCAGGCGCGGCAGCGTGATATCCTTCGTCTTGATCTCAATCACCCTCTCCCGTCTCAGACCCCATGCTGACCAGCTTCACCCCCGCCTCTCTGAAAATGTCGAGGGCGAGCCGGTCAGGGTAGTCCCCCTGAAAAAATACTTCCCTTATTTCCGCATTGCAGATCATCTTGGCACAAAGGGTGCAGGGCCGGTGCGTGATATAAAACGTCCCGCCCCTTATGCTGATTCCGTGCAGGGCGGCCTGAATGATGGCATTCTGCTCGGCGTGCAGCCCCCGGCACAGCTCGTGCCTTTCACCGGAAGGAACGCCGAGCCTCTCCCTCAGGCAGCCGGCCTCGGCACAGTGCGGCAAACCCGCCGGCGCTCCGTTATAGCCGGTGCAGAGGATGCGGCGCTCCTTGACGATGATTGCTCCCACCTGGCGCCGCACACAGGTGGAACGCCGAGCCACCACCCGGGCGATCTCCATGAAGTAGTCGTTCCAGCCGGGCCTGTTCAACAAAATCATCACCTATTCCCGATACAGGGGGAAAGCAGTGCACAGCTTCCGGACGATCCGGCGGGCTTCCTCCTGTTTTGCAGCATCGCCGGGGTGGGAAAGGACGCAATGGATTGCCCTCCCGATCATCTCCATTTCCTGTTCCTTCATGCCCCGGCTCGTCACGGCGGGAGTGCCGATGCGGATTCCGCTGGTAACCTGCGGCCCCCGGGGGTCCGCAGGAACGGTGTTCTTATTTACTGTTATTCCCACTTCATCCAGGATTGATTCCGCTTCTTTCCCGGTGAGGTTCTTATTGCGGAGGTCCACAAGAAGCAGGTGGTTGTCGGTTCCCCCGGAGACCAGGGTGAAACCGTACCCGACCAGGGTTTCTCCCAGGACGCGGGCGTTTTTCACCACCTGCTGCTGGTAGAGGCGAAACTCCTCGGACTGGGCCTGCTTCAGGCAGACGGCCTTGGCGGCGATCACATGCATCAAGGGCCCGCCCTGGATCCCCGGAAAGACGGCCTTATCGATGTCGGATGCATATCTTTCCCGGCACAGGATCATCCCACCCCGGGGGCCGCGCAGGGTTTTATGGGTGGTGGTTGTGACAAACTCGGCCACGGGAACCGGGTTCGGATGCAATCCGGCGGCCACCAGGCCGGCAATGTGGGCCATGTCCACCATGAGGTATGCTCCGACCTCCCTGGCAATCCCGGCAAAGGCGGCGAAATCTATGATCCTGGGATAAGCGCTCGCCCCCGCTATGATCAGGCGGGGCCGCACCTCCAGAGCCTTTTTTCGGACTTCCTCGTAATCAAGATAGCCGTCGTCGTTGACCCCGTAAAAGTGGCTTTCGTAGTAATTCCCGGAAATATTGGCACGGCTGCCGTGGGTCAGGTGTCCGCCGTGGGTCAGGTTCATGCCCAGGATGCGGTCGCCGGGTTTCAAAACCGCAAAGAACACCGCGGTATTCGCCTGTGTACCCGAGTGGGGCTGGACGTTTACGTGATCCGCACCGAAAATTGCCCTGGCCCTTTCCCTGGCCAGGTTCTCCACCACATCCACGTATTCACAGCCGCCGTAGTAGCGGTGCCCGGGATACCCCTCGGCATACTTGTTGGTCATCACCGAGCCCTGCGCTGCGAGAACCGCCCGGTCGACGAAGTTCTCCGAGGCGATCAGTTCTATCTTCTCCTGCTGCCGTCTTGCCTCAGACCGGATGGCCGCGGCGACCTCGGGGTCCACCGGCATCAGGTACCTGTCGATCCAATCCATGTTGTACCTCCTGTTTCTCGCGGGATAACCGGTTCAGGTTTTTTTACAGTGTTTTTCTTCGAGGGCACGGATCTTGGCGAGGCGCCGGGCGTGGCGACCCCCCTGGAAACCGGCTTTCAGCCACTCCGAAATGATCTGGCAGGCCAGATCGGGATCGGTAACCCTCTCCCCAAGGGTCAGGATGTTGGCATCATTATGCTCCCGGGCTGCCCGGGCCGTAAAGACATCGTGACAGAGGGCTGCCCTGATGCCCGGGACCTTGTTTGCGGCGATCTCCATCCCTATCCCCGTGCCACAGATCAGGATCCCCAGGTCGGCCTCACCCCGTGCCACAGCCTCGGCCACCGGCTCGGCAATATCGGGGTAATCCGCCGGTTCGGGACAATTTACCCCGAAGTCCGAAAACTCGATCTGGGGTGAACTGAAACGGTTCTTAACCTTTTCCTTCAGGCGAAAACCGGCATGATCGCTTCCGATCGCAATACGCATGGGACTTACCTTCCTTAACCGAACTGGATTGACATCAACCGCCGGCAAACTGCCATCTTTAAGAGTTCGAGATCAAACTCCCTATTTCCTCTTTATATTAAATAACAACCTTCACTCCTCCGCCAGGCGCCTGATTGCCGCTTCGATCGCCCTGGCAAGTTCTGAGGCGCACTCCTCGTAAACCTCCCGGGACTGCCCGAAAGGATCCGGAATATCGTATCTGGACAGTTCCCCCTCCAGGCGGCGCAGTTCATCGGCCTCCGGGCGGAGTTCCTCCTTCAAGAGATCCTGCCATGAAACCAGTTCGTCTTCTATCTCCTGAAGCCGCTTCAGGATTTCCGCCCTTTCCTGCTCCAGCCTGCTGATGCGTTTGCCGTGGATAGCCTGGAACCTGATCCTCTTTTCCTCGATCCTTCTCAGGACCTCGCTCAAACGAGAGGCATGCCCCGACTGCAACCCCTGTTCACCGTATTCTTTCAAAACAAAAACCTTATTGCGGGCTTCGGGGTAAAGCTCGAGCAGCTGCCGCTTCTGGCCTGCAGTCATGGTAAAAATCAAATCTGCCTGCCGTACCTGCACCGGGCTCAACTGCACCGCCCGGTGGCCTTTGAGGTCGATTCCTTTGCTCGCCAGGACGGCCCGCGCTTCCCCGCTGGCCGGAGCTCCGGGAAGAGCGGAGAGGCCCGCCGAGGCCACCTCAATCCTGTCCTCCAGGTTCATGCGGTGCAGAACCTTGCGGGCGAGGTGCTCGGCCATAGGACTCCGGCAGGTATTGCCCGTGCAGACAAACAAAATCCGCTTCATCAGCACTTCACCCCTTCGTCAGCCGTAACATAAAGACCCCTCTCTAATCAGCGGCAACAGCTTAA
>CADDZD010000113.1 GCA_902812385.1 Clostridia bacterium
GTATAAATTCCTGCACGACCTGAAAATTTTTTTTACCAGGTTGTTTTTACAAAAATAACCGTTTGAGAAGTTAAGGTTGCCCCAACATTGAATAACAACTAGAATATTTACAGGTGATGATGCTTTGCGCACAGGCAGTGTTGATCTCCCCCTGCACGGCGGCCAGTGCCCTCCCTGGCTCTTTGAACGGATGACAAAACTCGGCCGCGCCATCCTGATGCTCCTGGTGAGAGAAGAGGGTCCTGAAGGTGTTCTGAAAAAGCTGGCAGATCCCTTCTGGTTTCAGGCACTGGGCTGCGTCATGGGCTTTGACTGGCATTCCTCCGGCCTGACCACAACCGTCTGCGGCGCCCTGAAGGAGGGGCTCCGAGGCTGTGAGGGGGAACTTGGTCTTTTTATAGCGGGCGGCAAAGGGAAAACGTCACGTAAAACGCCCCAGGACATCATCACTTATGCCGAAAAATTCGGGCTGCCCAACAATACGGAAAGGCTCGTCTATGCGAGCAAAATGAGCGCCAAGGTTGACAACACCGCCGTTCAGGACGGTTACCAGCTCTACCACCACACCTTCATATTTACTGCTAAAGGGGAATGGGCGGTGGTCCAGCAGGGGATGAACGGCACGGCAAGGCGCGCCCGCCGATACCACTGGCTTGGTGAAAAGGTCTCGGACTTTGTGGTAGAGCCCCACAGCGCCATCTGCTGTGACCAGAAGGAAAAGCGGGTGTTGAACCTGGTCGCCGGGTCAAGCGAGAAGTCCCGCAACACAATCGCCGCCCTGGGATGCCTGAACCCGGAAAGGGTTACCCGGGAATACACCAAACTGGTGCTGCCGTCACGACACTCCTTGTACATGGAACACCTGCAGCCCTCCAGCCTGGAGCGGGTGCTCTTAAAAACCTACGAACGCCAGCCCGCCGACTTTGAGGCTATTCTGTCCATCCCCGGCGTTGGGCCCAAAACCATCCGCGCCCTTTCCCTGGTCGCCGAACTGGCCTACGGAGCGCGCCCCAGCTACCATGACCCCGCCAAGTTCAGCTTCGCCCATGGAGGCAAGGACGGGTATCCTTATCCCGTGAACCGCTCCGTTTACGACAAGACAATCGCTATCCTGGAACAGGCCATCAAGGAGGCGAAGCTCGGGAGGGAAGAAAAACTCCAGGCCTTCCGCAGGCTGCAGTGCCTTACCGTTTTTTCCGCTCCGGCCCGTACCACCTAAATATAAACAATCAAGCGCCGGTGCTAACAGCATTCCCAGCGCTTTTTCTCAGGAAGCAAGCAGTCCTATAAGCCGGGTTCTGTACCTTCGCGGCCGAAGGCGATGATCATCTCTCTCGAGCCACCAGTTGCCTGGGGCCTCTAGCAACCAACCCGGAGGCGGAGCGGGCCACTCCATTGCCTCCCTATTCGGTCTTGCTCCAGGTGGGGTTTACCTAGCCGGCCAGTCGCCTGACCGCTGGTGCGCTCTTACCGCACCGTTCCACCCTTACCCGGCACCTACCGGTGCCAGGCGGTCTACATTTCTGTGGCACTTGCCTTGGGGTCACCCCCACTGGGTGTTACCCAGCACCCTGCCCTGTGGAGCCCGGACTTTCCTCACATGCCGCCTTGCGGCGCTTGCACGCGCGATCATCCGGACTGCTTGCCTCATTTACTGCTTCAATTGCTTTAAATATCATAACACTTGTATTATAACACCGGTCCCGTCTTTCTTGCAAATGCTTAAAGATAAGACTGCTCGCTCTGTTCAATGGCCCGCTGCACTTCTTCTTCCAGGTCTGCCGGGAGCCCCATGATCTTAACATTCAGGAAACCGCGCACAATGGTTGCGGTTGCCTCTTCCTCCGTAAACCCCCGGGCCATCAGGTATTCGATCTCCTCCTCAGCGATCTTGCCAACCGCAGCCTCATGGGAGAGGTCAACCCCGTCTACCCGTGCCTCAAGTTCCGGAACGGCGTAGATCAGCCCCCCCTTGGAGAGCATCAGGCCGCGACATTCCAGGTGCCCCTTGACACCGGCAACCTCACCCACCAAGTGGCCGCGGTTGATAATGGTGCCCCCCTTGGTCAGCGACCGGGCAATGATCTCCGCACGGCTCCCCTCCCCCTGCAGCACCACTCGTGACCCGACATCAAGGCGTGAATGGGGCTGACCTACCAGGATGGAGTGATATCTGGCCAGGCCATTCTTTCCGGTAAGGTAGGTGGTGGGATACATCTGAATGTCCTGAACCGGTCTCATACAGATGTAGTTGGAGAGAAAAACGCCCCCTTCATCGACGATGGTGGTAGTGCGGGGCCGTACCACCACTTCTTCCGCCCAGCTGTGTACCATAGTAAAGCTCAGCTTGGCATTTTTCTTGACAAAAATTTCTGACACGCCGATATGCATCCCGGATCCAACGTCATGACCGGTGGTGCAACCCGTAATCAAATGGAGTTCGGATCCTTCCTCGGCAATGATGATGTTGTGAACGCTCTGCAGCAGGCCCTCCTGCCCGATGTAAAGGCAGGCCTGTACGGGATAAACCGCCTTGACGCCGGGCAACGCACGGACGAAATAACCGTTTCTGCCGCGCAGTTCCGTCCTCGCCGTATACCTGTCAGCGTCTACCGCAACCGCCCGCCAGTAATAATCCTCCAGCCAGTCGTATTTTTCCAGAGCCTCGGTAATGCTTAGAACTTCCACACCATCATCGAGCACGCTGGTGTGAATGACTGAATGGTCCTCCTGAATAAAAGTGCCTGACCTTTCCTTCTCGGTGACGTCCACCCCCGCCAGGAGCATCGCCTTTTGTTTTTCCTCGGGAAGCTCCCGGAGGTTATCCAAATAGGGGTGCTCTTTACTTTCATCATGAAAGCGGTCGAAGTCAACCGGCTCTCCGTACGCTGCCTGCTTGTCCAACGCCTTCTGGGCTTTTAAGCGTCTCTCCTCCTGCACGCTCTTGCCTCCCTTACGCCAGGCAACGGGTGCATTCCCCGTAGCCTAATTTGTGAATGCAGCCTAACAGTTCCCGTGGGTTTAACCCGCTGCAGGACAGCTTCCCTTCGTAAAGCACGTGGCCGACATCGGCAGGTACGTAATCGAGTATGTAACCGGTATGGGTGATGATCAGGCCGGCCTTTTTGCGGGCCTTCTTCATCTCCCGCCTCGAGCGTTCCTCTCCGAGCAAGCCGTCCTTCTGAAGCAGTCGGTTGATAGCCTGCCCGATCAGTGCAATGTTTTCAAGGTCAACACCCGATTCGGGTTCATCGAGGAGGACGAGATCCGGATTCTGCACAAGCAACTGGAGCATCTCAGAACGCTTGGTCTCCCCTCCGGAAAAACCGTAATTTACATCACGCCCCAGGAAATCGACCAAATTCAGGGGTTCGGCCAACTCCTCGACATTTACCACATTGCCCTGCCCTGAAATTCGCAAAAGATCCCTCAGGGTTACTCCCCTTAAGACCGGTGGGCGTTGAAAGGCAATGCCGATGCCTCGTTCCGCCCTTTCGTGAACAGAAAGATGGGTTATATCCTCATCCTTGAAATAGATCTTGCCTCTGGTAACCTTATAGCGGCTGAACCCCAGGATTGTACCAAGCAGGGTAGATTTGCCTGACCCGTTGGGACCGAAAAGCACATGTGTTTCACCGGGTCTGATGTGCAGATTAACACCCTGCAGAATTGTCCTGTCTCCCACCTGGACATGAAGGTCCTCTATCCTTAGCATCTAGCCCTCCCCCATACCATTTAGAGCATATTCGCCAAACAATCCCATGAAACTTTTTAGTTTGGCATTCAATCAACATCTTATCATAAAAACCGCTTTCTGGCATGAACCAATTATTGTTTGTTTTCAATCAAACCCGAACCGGTTTTTAGAGCACGGTAGCCACGCCCCGGTAGATAAGTCCTCGCATGCTGTCAACGGTTATGGTACCGTCATCCTCGAGCAGTTCGGTAGCTCCTTCTACACCTACCACCACAGGAATGCCCAGGTTCAAACCGACGATGGCGGCGTGGGAGGTCAGGCCTCCCTCTTCGGTAATAATGGCACCGGCTTTGCGCATACTGGGAATGTAATCGCGGTCGGTGCTCGGGGCGACCAGAATATCCCCTGTTTTCACTTTTTCAAGGGCCTCTTCGGGTTTTTTGCAGATCCGGACTTTTCCGGTAACCGCACGGTTCCCGACCCCTGTGCCCCGCGCCAGCACTTCTCCCACGATATGCACCTTCAAGAGGTTGGTCGTCCCCGGTACACCAACAGGAACCCCGGCGGTGATGACTACCAGATCACCACATTTGATCAAACCCCTGGCCAGGCCGGCATCGACGGCCTCCTTCATCATCTCATCGGTATTTACAAACTTCGGGGCGACCAGGGGCCGAACCCCCCAAACCAGGGAGAGTTTCCGGCAGACCTTTTCGCTCGGGCTCACGGCCACGATCGGGGCGCGCGGCCGGTATTTGGAAACCATCCTGGCTGTGAAACCGGACCTTGTCGAGGTGATGATGGCCGCCGCTCCAAGATCCTGAGCAGTTGTACAGGTGGCGTGGCTGATGGCATCGGTAATCGTCCGCGGCAGGCGGGCGGTCCTCTTCTGGAGCAGTTGCTCGTAATCAAGCGCCTGTTCTGTTCGTTCTGCTATCCTGGCCATCATTCTCACCGCCTCCACCGGGTATTTCCCGGCAGCCGATTCGGCAGACAGCATGATGGCGTCCGAGCCGTCCAGAATGGCATTGGCTACATCGCTGGCTTCCGCTCTGGTGGGGCGAGGGCTGCGTACCATGGATTCAAGCATCTGGGTAGCCGTGATCACCGGTTTTCCAGCACGATTGCACTTTTCGATGATCTTTTTTTGAATTAAGGGAACCTCTTCGGTAGGCATCACCACACCCAAGTCGCCCCGCGCCACCATAATACCGTCTGACACTTTAATGATCTCATTGAGATTGTGGACTCCTTCTTCGCTCTCGATCTTGGATATGATGTGGATCTCGGCGTCCCTGGATTCCAGAATGCGCCTGATGGCAATGACATCCGCTGCACGGCGGATAAAGGAAGCGGCGATAAAGTCGACCTCGTGGTCGATTCCAAAATTGATATCGGCGATATCCTTGTCGGTCAGAGAGGGCAGGTCGACCGCAACACCGGGGAGGTTTACCCCCTTCTGATCTTTCAGCTCACCGCCGACAACCACCTCGCACACAACCTCGTTTTCCCCTGTTTCCAGGACTTTGAGTTTGAGCAGGCCATCATTGAGCAGTATGGTGTTCCCCGGCTGCACGGCCTGCGGCAGCCCTTTATATGTAACAGAAATGCGGTGTTCATTCCCCTTGATCTCTTCAGTGGTGAGAATGACCCGCGCCCCCTCCACAAGGTTGACGCTCCCTCCTTCAAGAAAACCGGTACGGATCTCCGGCCCCTTGGTATCGAGCATGATGGCCAGATTGCTTCCCAATTCTGCTGCAGCCTGGCGTAGTTTAACGATACGCTCCTCGTGCTCCTCATGGGTGCCGTGGGAGAAATTCAACCGGGCAACATCCATGCCCGCCTTGATCATTTCCTTTATTATCTCAAGAGAATCGCTTGCTGGCCCTATTGTACACACAATTTTTGTCTTTCTCATAATTTCCTCCTTCCTGCCCTGAAAATTAAAGATTCCAAAAAAGGCAACACCTAACCAAGCCCTTAAAAAGGCGTTTAAAAGTAAAGCATCCTTTACAAAAAACTGACTAACAAAACATCAAGCAACTTCGATCTTGACC
>CADDZD010000114.1 GCA_902812385.1 Clostridia bacterium
GGTTATGTCGAATTTTGCCGGAAAAATAGGAAGGATTGTTAAACCTGCGCTACTCATAAAAGATTGGAACCACCTGTTGATTAGGCTATAATGAGATTGCCTAATTCGACAGGTGGTTTTCCTGCTTGGGGGAAGAGCTCTTGCACTGGTTTAGAGAACAAAGAAAATTGTTACTGCTTGCCGGGATTTTTATACTGGCGTTAACACCTTGCTTTGACTTGCCACTGTTGAAATTCGCATTGAAGAATCGCGCTTTTCAATCGTCTTGTGTTGAACTGAAAGACCCTGGCAAAAGGATTTTGGTGATTGCACCCCATCCCGATGACGAAACGCTGGCAGCCGCTGGAATTATCCAAAGAGCATTGCAGGAAGGCGACTCGGTTAAAATTGTGGTCGTAACGAGCGGGAACCATTTTGTCAAGGCTGCCCGGTTGTTAACCGGAAAAAAAGTCTTGGGGCCGGGCGATTTTGTCTATTTGGGAAGGGTGCGGGAAAAAGAGTGTTTAGAGGCCTTGAAAGTACTAGGAGTGAAGAGGGGGGATGTTGTTTTCCTGCGGTATCCCGACGGGGGCTTATCCTCGCTGTGGAAACGCTTCAACGAAAAGAAGCATCCTCGCGATGTCCGGGGTGAACAGATGGCAATGCTTTTCAAGGAAATTATCGGATCATACCGGCCTTCCGATATTTACTACCCTTACGACAAAGACGAGCATGCAGACCATAAAGGGGTAAACAGTTTTATCAATAATACCCTGAAGTCATCCCATCAAAGAGTTCGTCAGCACCTTTACCTGGTTCACTACGAAAAGAACAATTGGCCCTATTTCCCGCGGCTCCGTTTTCTGCCCTTAATACCACCGTACGATCTTATTAAAAAAGGAATAGTTTGGGAAGTGTTCACTCTGCGGCCTGGTGAGGTTCAGAAAAAGGATCTTGCGGTACGTCGGTACAGGTCCCAGTTGAATGCCACCAAGGGACGCTACCTGATCTTTGTCCGGCCGGAAGAAATTTTTGTGTCGCCGGGTCGATAAACCCTAACGGTAGGCTCGATACCTTGATTTCGGGAAAAAGTTTACCAGGATCATTCCGGCAACGAAACCGCCGATATGTGCCCACCAGGCGACGGGGTTGGCTGCGATGTTCGTGCTGAGGCCGTTTAAGATCTGCAGGATAAACCAGAAGGGGAGAAAGAAAAACGCAGGGACCTCAATGAGTGTGAGGAAAAAAGGCAAGGGAAGCAGGGTTAAAATCCTGGCTCTCGGGTATGAGATAAGATAAGCCCCCAGGATGCCGGCGATTGCCCCACTTGCACCGATGATCGGTATCTGCGAGCCGGGATTTGCCATAACGTGGGCGATGCTCCCGGCAACTCCGACAACAAGGTAGAAGATGAGGTAGGGCAGGTGCCCCATGCGGTCTTCCACGTTATCGCCGAAAATCCACAGGTACAGCATATTGCCGAGGATGTGGAGCCAGCCGCCGTGAAGGAACATCGCAGTGATGAAAGGAAGGGCAATGGTCAGCAGTGGGGCCCCTGTGTCCAGCTGTGTCTGCACTCTTGCGGGGATAACGCCGTAAACGTATGAGATGTAGTTAAGCTGGTGATTCGTAAGGGTGAGCCCTTTCAAGAAGACCAATACGTTTATAATTATCAAAACAATGTTCATGATGGGAAATTTTCGGGAACGTGCGCTGTCTCGCAGGGGGATCATGGAATGCCTCCTTAATTTTATTCTTTATTCCGGATTGATTTTAATACAATTATAGTTCTGTGACTAGTGGATGTGACGTCTTCTAAGATGCCATCGGGCTTTGGTGTAGATTGGTCTATGTGATAAAATATGCCCGAAAAAGGCTTTCTTTAGTAATCGATGTCCCGGGAGGCAAAATTCGTGACAGAGGAGTACAACGCCGGAAGATACGATGTTATCGTGGTGGGTGCCGGACATGCCGGCTGTGAAGCGGCTCTGGCGGCGGCCCGAATGGGTTGCCGTACCCTTTTAATCACCCTGAATATTGATTATATTGCATTGATGCCCTGCAACCCTGCGGTCGGCGGGCCCGGCAAGGCTCATCTTGTCCGGGAGGTTGACGCCCTCGGCGGTGAAATGGGACTGAATACGGACAAAACCTTTGTTCAGATGCGTATGCTGAATACGGCGAAAGGGCCGGCTGTTCAGGCCCTGCGGGCTCAGGTGGATAAAAAAGCCTACCACCTGGAGATGCTGAAGACGCTGCAGAGCGAGGCCAATCTCGATCTTAAGCAAGGCATTGTGGAAAAAATACTGGTTGCAGGTGACAGGGTTGCTGGTGTCGTCACCCAAACCGGGGCCAGGTTTACGGCACGGGCGGTCGTGCTTACCACCGGCACTTACCTGCGCGGCAGGATTATTATCGGGGATGTCACCTACCCGGGAGGGCCCAACGGCCAACTGGCACCGGGAGAGCTGGCGGCATGTTTACGTGATATGGGTTTCGAACTGGCCCGCTTTAAAACGGGGACACCCCCCCGCATCGACAGGAAAAGTGTGGATTTTTCAAAACTCATCATCCAGCCCGGAGACGACCTGCCCCTGTTCTTTTCATATTTGTCTAAAAAAGAAAAGCGGCCTCAGCTGCCCTGCTGGCTGACCCACAGCAATGAGCGCACCCATGCCATCGTGCGGGAGAACCTGCATAGGTCTCCCCTGTATTCGGGTATCATAGAGGGAATCGGGCCCCGTTACTGCCCTTCCTTTGAGGATAAGGTGGTGCGTTTTCCGGAGCGCAAGGGGCACCAGGTTTTTCTGGAGCCGGAGGGCTGGGAAACGGACGAACTGTACGTGCAGGGTATGAACACGAGCCTTCCGGAGGATGTGCAGGTGGCCGTTTTACGCACTTTGCCCGGCCTGGAGAAGGTGGAGATTATCCGGATCGGCTATGCCATTGAATACGACTGCCTGGTTCCTGCTCAACTGAGGCCTACCCTTGAGACAAAGGATGTCAAGGGGTTATTTACAGCCGGACAGTTGAATGGAACCTCCGGGTACGAGGAAGCGGCGGCCCAGGGGATCATAGCAGGAATTAACGCCGCCCTCTATGTGCAGGAGAGGGAGCCGCTTGTACTGAAAAGATCCGAAGCCTACATCGGGGTGCTGATTGACGACCTGGTTACAAAGGGGGTCCGTGAACCCTACCGTATTTTAACCTCCCGTGCCGAGTACCGCCTCCTGCTGAGGCAGGATAACGCCGATCTACGACTTACCGAAACCGGGCGCAGGGTCGGCCTGGTGTCGGATGAGCGATACAGGATATTTGAAGAGAAATTAAGACTTTTGGAGCAGGAGCGTGCCTGGTTGGAAGAGACGAGCATCAGGCCCGGCGCGGAGGTGCAGGCTTATCTGGAACAGAAGAACAGCGCTCCGATTAAAGGCAGGGTGACTCTCAAGGAACTGCTCAAGAGGCCGGAGATAACATATGCCGATCTCATTCGCCTCAGCGGCTCCGATAAGGCAGTTCCCGACGAGGTGGCGGAACAGCTGGAAATACAGGTGAAATTTGCAGGCTACCTGGAAAAACAGGAAGCTCACGTGGCACGGATGGAGAAGCTTGAAACCAGGCGGTTACCCGAGGATTTGGATTATGGCCGGATACGCGGTCTTTCCAGGGAGGCCCGGGACAAGTTGACCCAGGTCAGGCCGCGTACCCTTGGGCAGGCAGGGCGCATACCCGGAGTCACACCGGCCGACATCTCCGTCTTATGGGTCTACCTGGAACAGCAATCCTCTTAATATTTCCTTTCTTTTCGCACTATCTCTATAAGGGTAGCCCGGTCTTCAAGGTTGTCGACAATGTAAAGATTGGCCCGGGCGTGCTCGGCCAGTTCCTCTAAAAACTCGCGGTTGGATGCAACACCGATGCAGATGACTTTTGCTCGTGTCTCCAGGAGGCCATCTGCGGCCTTGAGGGCATCCTGCCGCGGGTTGATGGTCCATTTCCCAAAGGTGGGAACCCCATCGGTTATCAGGATTAAGAGGGGGTTGCGCACGTGGCGGTTTTTGATCAGCTTGATGGCTTCGGTGATGCCGTTGGCGAGGGGGGTCATCCCCCTGGGATGAATTGACCTGAGCGCCAGTTTTAAGCGGGTGTAGTTTCTTGTAAAGGGGATCACCACTCGCCCCCCTCTCTCCTGGAAAACCACCACGGCAACCTTGTCCCGCGTTGTAAGCAAAAGGTGTTCCGCCAGCTGCCACACCGCTTTCATTTTGGGCCCTGCCATGCTGGCGCTCCCGTCGATGATCAGGCAGACATCAACCGGCTTAGAAACCTCTTGTTCATGTACGCGAATGTCTTCCCTCTTGATGGTAATGGTACGCCTTTTCTCAAGAATTTTATGCTTGGCCGCCTGAACAAGGGTCTCCGGTACCGCAATGCTTCCCAGCCAGGAATCCTTCATGGGCGCAGTCGTTTTGCTGATATAGGTGTACCGTTTATCTTTGCTCTTTACATGGGTGTTGCGGACTGACAGGTATTTCGAGCGTGGGGCAGAAACTGACCGCAGGATCTTGCGCATTTGGGATTCCAGTTCACGCTGGTGCTGGATCACAAAATTTAGAAGTTCAATGCCTTTCCTGGTAAGGGTATCCGCAACCACTCCCCTTTTCAACAGGCCGGCGTCCACCAGGGCGATGAGCAGTTCCCGCAGGTTTCCGTGTTTGTTGCGGAGATTGGCGATTGTCTGTTTACGGCGAAACAGTCCCGGCTGAAAGGCTTGCAGGAATTCCACCACATCCTCAGGACTGCTCAAGATTGAGGTAAGAGTGGTGGCCAGTTGCCAGAGGTTATGCTGATCGGGGTTGAACCCCATAAAGTAAACAGGCAGGGTTTGCCTTCCCTTTTTCTCAACGTGGAAGATGCGCTCGACTTTTCTGATTTCAACTCCCTGGCGGGCGAGTTCTGTTTCGATTGTGTCCACCAGGCACGGAATCAGATCAAACTCATTTTGCAAAAAGTTTTTGAGCAGGATATGTACATGGTTCCTGTTCCTGCCTCTTGCCGATATTTTGTTACCCGCATGCTCCAGGAGTTCCTGGAGGTTGCCTGAACCGGTGCCCGTTTCCAGATAAATTCTTTCTGCATAGTCTTGCGACGCAGTTTGCCGTCTGATCTGGTATGCCTTAATTGTCTCCACAAGCACTCGGGCTAGTGGAAAGATTTCTACCCGAGCCGGTTCATGAAAAACATCTACGTGAATCACCCGGGATGGCAATTTTTCCTGAGCTAATTCCTGCCCGGCGTCTCTGTTTACCAGTATGTTGATTTCTCCTGGACGGCTGCGGTTGGGTTTGTGTATGTGGTGACTGACAACTGTGGATTCTCCAAGCCGGAAGCCCTGCCCCTGGCTTAAATTTGAAATGATCTGGCACACCAGATCATTGAACTCCTGAAGAGACAACTTCTCCAACATGGTGAGGTGGGTCATGGGTTTTCTCCTCGCATCTTCCCGCTTTTATAATTCTGATTCCTTTTTAATTGCCCCCTTGCCGAACAGATCGCGCAGATAACGGGCTTTCATCGGCGGTGCTTCGTCGTCGGTCGACAGTCCCTCCCTGTTCTCTTGAGGTGAGGCCTCCCGCTGTTTTTTGTTACTGTTGTCTCCTATAGGCTGGTCCCCTACTATCCGGCTGCCGACGGCATTCATTATTTCCGTAAGGGTGGCCGGACTCACCCGGTGATTTAAGGCAAGCGGAAGGACAG
>CADDZD010000115.1 GCA_902812385.1 Clostridia bacterium
GTTTTTGCTATTTATGGGGTATTTTCCTGCCTGCTCGGGTTAAAAAATGCGAATTTATAAAGTTTTGCCTTGATACCGCCTTTCTTGCGCTGCATGGGCTTCAGGGATTAGATGCGGAGTTCCTGTCTTTCTGATGTGGATTTGGTATTCGTAGTTTTAACGGCCCCCGACGCATGAACGAATGCTTACCGCCGGAAAAAGGCCCTTCAAATCCGAACAGACGCAAGCGCCTAATCAACTCTTGTCTGCTAACCGGTTTCATGCCTCGGCCACCGTACGGTTAAGGTCAATTCCACCTACCGGCGGCAGAGGATCGCCATCTCGTAGTTTTAAGACAAGCCACTCTTCCAACACTTCTTGCAACACCTCGCGGCACTTTTCCAGGCTGGTTTCGTTCGCCCAAACTCCCGGGCAAGGCGGTATTTCACCAAAAAATGTACCATCCTCCAGGAGCTTGTAGCGAGCTTCCGCCAGAGCCGCTGCCACAAAAGCAGTTAGAACCGGCATACAGCAGCCCTCTTGTTTCAACAAAATCTTCACTATCCAGTTTATTATATAATCTCCCCGATGAAAGTGCGAGAAATACCCGATTTATTCCTCCGACCGCGATTTCGACAGGGTGGATGGGATAACCCGCCTCGAACCGTAATGATTCCGCACTATATACCTACAAACCGGAGAGAACCATCCCGTTGACACCTGTTTTCATTTCGCATCCGGAAATAGCTTCTCTCAGGGAAAGAAAAAGAGATATAATAACTACAAACATGTTTTAAGGGAGCTTTACGAAATGAGCAAGATACCACCGGAACAAGAGTGGTTCCTCCAGGCCGACTACGACCTTCATACCGCAAAAGCAATGCTTCGCAGCAAAAGATACATCTACGCCGTATTTCTGTGTCACCTGGCACTTGAAAAAGCCCTTAAAGGGCTTGTTGCAGCAAGCACCGGAGAGCCTCCACCTCGTACGCACAACCTGATTTTGCTTGTAAAACTGGCGAAGCCAAATCTAAATCACGAACAGCTTACTTTTCTGGCTACTCTAAACACGGCAAGCATTGCAACGCGTTACCCGCAAGAGCTTGCTCAGGCACTGAAACAATACGACCGGAAGATGACCAAAAGCTATATTAAATCGACCGAAGAGGTGATAAAATGCCTGCGTCAAGATCCGAGATTGAAACAATAGTCAGGCGTTTTCGGAGTATCCTCAAGGCAAAAGGGATTAATCCAGAACGGATAATTCTTTTCGGTTCCCACGCCAGTGGCACCCCTTCAGAATACAGCGACATCGATCTTGTGGTGATTTCCCGAGATTTTTGCACTCTCACCTTCGAAAAAAGATGCGCCATTCTGGGTGAAGCAGTGGCAGAAACGATGGAACCTATCGAACCACTTGCGTATACCCCGGAGGAATTTGAGAAGTTGCCGCCTCTAAGTTTCATTGCAGCCCTGGCCCGCGACCCCACCCGGCATATGGAATTATAACCCGACACCCCAGTCCTAACATACAACTGGCGGAGGCTTTCTTCCCTATTTCGACTTCTTGCCCTATAAGCAGCCAAAAGCAAAAATTCAGGAGATACTGACGCCAATTTTAAAGCTGAAGAAACTGGCTTTTTTCCAATAAAAAAGCAGGGAAGCTGGCCCTCATATTCTATGCAGAAATTTGTGGTAAAGGCCACGGAAAAAGCGCTGCTGGAACTCAAACAAGCGAAAGCACTTAAGGAATGCCGGGTTATATTTACCGCCGATCAGTACCCTGAATTCGCAACATCCGAGGCTACCAGGACTTGGGTGGAAGCAATCCGGAGAGAAGCCGACGAAAGGATGAGGCGAAACTTTGAAGGTGGCTGAAATCAATGGCTTCCTCTTAGATACCATCATTATCATAGACTTTTTCCGAGGAAGCGAATACATTATTGGACTGTAAACAGATGTCTGTGGCATGATGCCATGTGCCGGAAAACCGGCTTTCTAATGGTGCGGCACGTTGCCCACGGCTATAAATATAAAGCCTGCCCCTTTCTTCACAAGGCAGGCAAAAAGTCACCAGCAATAATCTCCTCACCGGCAAACCGGCCATCCCCCCGGGCAGGACTGCTTTTACCGGAAAATGTGCCATCATCCAGCAACTTGTATTGAGCCTTCACCAAGGAGGGCGTCAATAGAATGCCCCGCTATTCTTTCCGCGGCAAAACAGGGAGTTTCCTAACCCTTATACGCCGATCCTGGAAGACTACTACTGCGCCTTGCTTCAGAGCTCCCGCTATAGCAAAAAGGTTATTCAGGAACAAGTCTAGTAACACTGGCGGTCTTTTATCGGACTAATGGAAAATAACTACCGAAGGCCCGGTAGCCTTGCGAAGCATTAGCAATGCACCAAAATCGGTATCGGCCGATAAAATGATCCGCCCCTCCCGCACTGCCCACTCGAAGATCTTTTCATCGGACGCAGCATCCATGCCGCGCTCTCTCACATGAACGGCATTGTAACCGGCTTTGCGGAGCTCCTCTGCAACATATGGCGATAGCGCGTTATCAACCAAAAACTCACTGTTCTTTAACCAGCGGCAGCTCACGCTCGCGAACTGCTTCCGCCGCAAATCTTAAGGCTTCGTCTATATCTTCCGGTTCCAGGTCGGGATAATACCAAAGTATCTCTTGTCGGGTTAAGCCGTTGGCAAAAGATCGACTACCGTGGCTACAGGAATTCGAAAACCACGAATACAGGGCACTCCCCCCATTTTGCAGGGATCTACCGTGATCCTCTTACCGCTGTTATCGCTCTCGGGGATCTGCTCCAGATTATTATAGAATCTCCCCGGTGAAAGGGCAAGAAAGGCCCCAGCACCTTACGGTAGAACGGCCTTAAGTGGATTTATACAGACAAGGCAGACAAGAGAACCGTCCCCATGTCTCCCTGTTTTACATCCTGCTCCGTTTCCTCGTAACGACATGCCCGAACAAACAGATGCCTGCGCTAAACTTCTTTATAATGTCACCTTTGTTTTCAATGTAACCCTCGTCCCCTCAGTCCCCTCAAACCTCGCAAGGCTGCCGGCGAAAGCCAGGGCGGCAACAATATCATCCCTGCTAAATTAGTTTCGATCAAAGATGACCAAAAAAGAAAAGGCCCGGATCGCTGCGTCCGGGCGCCAAAACAAAATGATATTGCTAGCGCTTTTGGCACAGTTTCCGCAGGATCCGGTAGAGGCAGTCCAGCTCCTCGCCGGAAAGAGAACCGAAGTACCGGCGCAGGTGCCGGTTCCGGATACCTAAAAAAGAAGCCACTGCTTCCCTTCCCACGGGAGTCAGCTCCAGCCAAACGACCCGGCGGTCGGCCGCGTCCCGCAAGCGCTCCAGGAGCCCGGACCGGATCATGCGATTGGCGCTGGCGGTAATGGCACTGAGGGACACACCGAGTTCGTTTGCCACGTCGGAAACGGTCATCCTTCCCCCGTGCAGCATGAGGAAGTAACAGATAATCATCTGCTGCAGGGTAACCTTCACCAAAGCGCTCCGTTCCAGATCGAGGTGGATATCCCGCAGAACACTCCGGCCGAAATCCTCGATCAGGCCAAACAGGTCTTCCAGCCCGAAGTCCGCTCTTGTCTCGCCCGGATCTGCTTTTCCGCCAGTTATCTCGACCATTTGCATCTCCCTATAAACAGATATCTGAGGCAGGATGTCAGATGTCGGAAGTTTGCAGGAACGGACTAACACCAGTTTTGAATCAACATCCCAAACCTGAATTCGCCTGTATTTACATCTTTCTGATGGTGCCGCCCGGGCGGCATTGGCGTCTACCCGATTATAAATATAAAGATAAAGCCCGCCCCTTTCTTCGCAAGGCAGGCAAACATGCGCCAACAATACAACGCAATCTATTTAATACTTAATGGTCACAGTCTGTGCGGCGCCGTCCCACTGGACATCGGCATTGAGAGCCTTTGCCAGAAAACTGACCGGAAGCATTATTCGCCCGTTACTGATCCTTGGCGCCACGTCCATGGTGACCAAACTGCCGTTCAGGAGCAGTTCCCTGCTGCCCACCGTCATCTCAACCCGGCGATCACCCTTTACGATGATAACCTTCCGGCTCGCCGCGTCCCAGTTTATGCCCGCATCCGGCACTCCCAGGGCATTGGCGGCGTAACGCAGAGGCAGAAAAGCGCGGAAATCTTCTACAACCGGTGAAACGTCCATGGAAATCTCCTTGCCGTTTAAACTATATTTCGCCTCGCCGATCCGGAAGACGGCCACGTTTCCGGCCTCCGTCCGGGCATAACCTGCCGTAATCACTTGCGCACTCCCCTTATCCACTACAGCGTCCAGGAACGACCCATCTGTCACAGGTCGCCCGGTCATCAGGCAGAAACCGGCCAACTGCACCGTGTGCTGTACTGTCAGGCCGACCAGCTTTGTACGCAGATCCGTGTAGGTTGCCTCCGCTTCCGCCACTTTATCCTGCGTGGTCATACCGACATCATACATAGCTTTTACTACCCTAAGCCCCTCCTCGGCGGCTCTCAGGGCGTCCTGCAGGGCGGCGTATTTCTCCTCCACCGAACGGATGTCGTTGTAAAGGGTGCGCAGGTTTTGCCTGGTATCGTTTACAGTCTTGGCTATATCCTGTTCTTTGATATTGACTTCCGGCTCGGTGATGTCCAGCTCCTGCCAAATAAGACCGCTCATACCAATAGTATACGGATAATCGACATCGACCTGGGCAATATCTTTCAGTTTCTTTTTGATATCGATCTCCTTACTGGATTCCACGGCGCGTTCGGCCTCGGCGTCGATACTGTCGATTTTCAGCGGGGCAAAGGTCAAGGGTTCTGTCAGCACCGGACGGTCCTCCGCCCAGAGTCCCACCAGCCGGTTAAAGGTAATGTATGCCTTGTCAAGTTCTGCTTTCGCGCTTTCAACCGCCTTCCGCGAATCCTGCGCTTTGGCTTCCGCCGCCAGCAGGCTCGCCCTGGTTCCAGCCGGAATGCTTACCTGACCTGTTCCCATCGAGGGAATACCGCCCGCGGCGTACACCGCCCTGGCAACCTGAAGGGCCTTTTCGTCACGCGCCAGAGCCGCCTGGGCATTCTTCAAGCTCTCACTTTTATAAATGACATCGTAATAAGCCTGCACAACCGCCTGGGTTACTTTATTCTTCGAGGCTTCCAGCAGTTTTTTCTGGATCTGCCAGTTGTAATCGGCCTTTAGGAACGACGACCAGGCGATGTCACCCTTTGGTGAAGCAGAAAGTGGTGCGGGAATAAAATCTACCGCATCTAATGCATCTTTACGCTGCTCTTCTGCCTTCTCCGCAGCGTATTCCTGAGCCTTCACATCCTCACTGTTCGACAAAGCCTTCTGGATGGCATCTTTAAGGGTGAGCTGAGGTGTTGCCGGCTCCTTCGCCCAGACCGCAGGCAATAAAGGGTCTGCCAGCAAGCTTATAACCATAGTCAAGGATATAATTGCACCGTAAATCTTCCTCATCAGCAAACCGGCCATCCCCTCTCAGAAATACTTAACTGCATTAACTATTTCAACCACAATATAAAACAGGATACAGTAATTGTCAAGCAGAACCAGAGCACTATTTGCAGAACGACCAGAGTTTCGTTCACAGCACTTTAATCGGTTAAAAAAGGCATTGCAAAAGGTGGGTATCCCTAAGGTATTATGGTTGTGGCACAAAACCAACACCTGAAGGGAGTGTACCCACCCA
>CADDZD010000116.1 GCA_902812385.1 Clostridia bacterium
CAGCGCCGATGGTACTGGGGTTCACCCCGGGAGAGTAGGTCACCGCCAGAAAATTATTCAGACATCAGACAAGGGGACGGTTCTCCTGTCTAAAATTACGCAGACAAGAGAACCGTCCCCTTGTCTGCCCTTGTCTGCCGTTCCTCGGTAGCTCAACGGTAGAGCATCCGGCTGTTAACCGGAGGGTTGCAGGTTCGAATCCTGCGCGGGGAGCCAAAAGCAAAGGCTGCAGAACTTTATAGAGTTCTGCTTTTTTATTTTTGCTAAAATGAAGAAAAGTACAGTGATTATTAGAAGTGGTAAACTTAGTGAAGAAGGAATGAGAAAACCTTGATCATCGATTTTCACACCCATTGTTTTCCCGATGAATTGGCAGGTAGGGCAATACCTCTGCTGGCAGCCAATGCCGGGATAGATCCGCACCTCGACGGCACCGTGAAGGACCTTTGCCGCTCAATGCAGGAGGCCGGAATATCTTTATCAGTGGTTCAACCTGTGGCAACCCGTCCTCAACAGGTAAGAAAAATTAATGATTGGGCGAGCGCCGGGCAGGGCGGAGAACTCCTCTTCTTTGCCGGTTTTCACCCGGATCTGGACAACCCCCTGGAGGAGATTAAACGCATTAAAGAAGCCGGATTTAGAGGGGTTAAGCTTCACCCGGATTACCAAAATTTTTTTGTGGACGAGGAGCGTATGCTATCTATCTACGAAGCCCTTTTCAACGAAGGGTTGATTATCCTCTTTCATGCCGGGGTCGATGTTGGCCTCCCGTCACCGGTACACTGCACTCCCGAACGCCTTGCCAGACTGCTCAAGCTTTTCCCCGGGGGAAAAATTATTGCTGCCCATATGGGAGGACACCTCTACTGGGAAGAGGTAGAGAAGGAACTGGTGGGCAAGGACCTGTTTTTAGACACTTCCTTTTCCTTTTATAAATTGGGGAGCGAAGGGATGCGCCGCTTAATCCTTGAGCATGGTCCGGAAAAAATTCTGTTTGCCACCGATTCCCCCTGGACCGATCAAAAGGAGGAGCTTGACAGGATCCGAAGCCTTGATCTACCTCAGGATTCACTGAAACGAATTCTGGGTTTGAACGCCGCATTGCTATTGGGATTGGGCTGATCGGCACTTTTATACCGGTCATGATTTAAAGTGGAAATTTGAAGTGGAAAGGTCCGGCGGGGCATTCTCCGCCGGAATGCCCGCTTTCTCAGCCTCATTGCCTTGAGCTAAAGGGAACACCGTGCTGACCGGCCCTGATAAGAGCGGCTAGAACCGGAGTAAACTTATAATATCAAGAATTGGTGAAGAAGGATTTCCGGATTTGCTGACGAAATAATTTATATAGAGGGTTTTCATTTTCGCATGATATGAAAGGGGGGAAGCTGCTTTGGCAGAAGAGAAAAAGAAGTATAAGTTTGATTTCCAGATCAAGACGGATATCTGCATGGATTGCGCCACCTGCTGGTACGTCTGCAACTTTGAGGGAGGCAAGGGTGCGGTCGTCGTAAATTATAACGGAGGCGCCTACTACGCCATCGACAAAGAGCTCTGTAGCAGATGCGGCCGTTGTGCCAGGGCGTGCCCGGTTAACGCTGTGGAACGTCTCTCAGTGGGTGAAGGGGCTTAAGGTTTGAAATATGATGTTTATAAGTTCCCCACCGAAAGCGGGGAACTTTTGCTTTTGTTCATGAATAACTGCGGCTCCAGGAAGAATAAGGAAGAAGAGGGTCTTCACGGGAGGCATCCGAAATCTTTAATGGCCCGCGGGTCCGGAGGCCCTTTTTAGTTTGCCTTATTGACAGGGGTAGACGACTATGCTAAAGTAAATGCGGTATCCTGCCCTGCTTATTCCTGTATTCTTAATTTGCCCAGGTTAGGAGGTGGCGCACATGCGCGTTGGAATTACCCTGGCATGTACGGAATGCAAAAGCCGTAATTATACAACAGAGAAGAACAAGAAAAACAATCCGGAGCGTATTGAATTCAAAAAATACTGCCCGGTTTGCAAGACCCATACTCTGCACCGCGAGACGAAATAGGCGGGATAAAGGTTGGTCGATGGTTTACAAAGACCGCAAGAAGGATGTGAGGGCCGATGGGTAAAAAGGCCGGAGCGGTAAAGGAGAAGAGAAACGCCAAGGTCCGCCTGGATAAGGTCAATACCGAAGCGGTTCCGGAGAGTGCAAACCACGAACTGAAGGCCGCACAGCAAGGAAAGGTTAGGTCATTGTTCAGGAAAAAGAACGAGCTTCAGGATAAACCCAAAGCTGCGGAAAAAGTCCCCTCCAAATCCAAGGATGACAAGAAAACACCGGTCAAGGGAAAGGATCTACGAACAAGAGAGGCCAACAGGCCGAAGCGGTCTTTTTTTAAAGAGGCGGCAAAGTTCTTTCAAAGCACCTGGGCCGAGTTAAAGAAGGTGCACTGGCCGAACCGGTCTGAGATCGCAGTGTACACCGCGGTGGTGATCGGCTCGGTAGTGGTTGTGGCTTTGCTCATCTGGGCGGTGGATTCAATCTTAAGCTGGCTCCTGGAACTGATCATCTAGGTGTTTTCCGGGGCCGGTAGAATCGTACCGAGGAGGTGGGGGCCGCAAGGTCCCTTGTCTTTATGGAGAAGAAATGGTTTGTCATTCACACTTACTCTGGATATGAAAACAAGGTAAAGGCTAACCTGGAAAAGCGTGTTGCCTCCATGAACATGCAGGACAAGATCTTTCGCGTGCTCGTCCCGATGGAGGACGAAATCGAAGTCAAGGACGGCAAGCGGCGCATCACCAAGCGGAAGATCTATCCCGGGTATGTCCTTGTCGAGATGCACCTGACCGATGACTCCTGGTACGTTGTGCGCAACACTCCTGGCGTGACCGGTTTCGTGGGTTCGGGAAACAAGCCGATCCCCTTGCAGCCGAGCGAAGTTCGCTCCATCATGCGGCAGATGGGTTTGGAAGAGGCGCGCACGAAGATCGATTTGGACCTTGGTGAAAGTGTGCGCGTGATTACCGGGCCCTTTGAAAATTTCATTGGTACTGTCGAAGAGATCTACCCGGAAAAGAGCAAACTCAAAGTTCTTGTCTCCATGTTTGGGCGTGAGACACCGGTAGAGCTCGACTTCACTCAAATTGAAAAATTATAAGAGAGGAAGTGTGATAGATGCCACCTAAAAAGGTTGTAGCAGTAGTAAAACTGCACATTGCAGCCGGTAAGGCCACTCCGGCGCCCCCGGTGGGTTCCGCCCTTGGTCCGCATGGTGTCAATATTATGCAGTTTTGCAAGGAATTCAACGAACGCACCGCAGGAGACGCCGGGCTGATCATCCCGGTCGAGGTTTCCATTTACCAGGACCGTTCCTTCAGTTTTATCACCAAAACGCCACCGGCTTCGGTGCTTCTGAAGAAGGCCGCCGGGATTGAAACGGCTTCCGGTGAACCGAACCGCAAGAAGGTCGGCAAGGTTTCCCGGTCAAAAGTGAGGGAGATTGCCCAGCTTAAGATGAGAGACCTCAATGCGGCAGACATTGACGCCGCGATGAGAATGATTGAGGGAACTGCCCGCAGTATGGGTATCGAAGTTGCTGATTAGTTAGCTTTGTGGGAGGAGCAGTCCGTAAGAACCACGAAGGAGGTATAAACCAATGCCGAAAAGAGGCAAAAAATACCGCGCTGCTTTAGAAAAGTTTAACCAGGGCACCTTGTATGAGCCGGGAGAGGCCCTGAGCCTTGTAAAAGAAACGGCGCCGGCAAAATTTGATGAAACCGTTGAGGTTTCCGTACGTCTGGGAATCGATACCCGGCATGCCGACCAGCAGGTAAGGGGGGCTGTCGTTCTCCCGAACGGAACGGGCAAAACCCGCAAGGTTCTGGTATTTGCCAAAGGAGACAAGGCCCAGGAAGCCCTCGAGGCGGGGGCGGATTATGTGGGCGCCGAGGAACTGATCGCCAAGATCCAGGAGGGATGGCTTGATTTTGATGTGGCAGTGGCCACCCCGGACATGATGGGACAGGTCGGCCGGCTTGGTAAACTGTTGGGCCCACGGGGCTTGATGCCGAACCCAAAAACGGGAACTGTGACCTTTGATCTGGCCCGTGCCATTAAAGAGTTCAAGGCCGGAAAGATCGAGTACAGGGCCGACAAGACCGGGATTGTGCACGCCCCTATCGGAAAGGTTTCCTTCCCGGTTGAAAAGCTGATGGAAAACTACACAACGCTGGTAGAGGCGCTGATCAAGGCGAGGCCGGCAGCGGCGCGGGGCCAGTATTTGAAGAGCATCACCGTATCCTCGACCATGGGCCCGGGGATAAAGGTTAACCCGATGGCCAGGCTGTCGTAAACACCGGCTTGACTCGAATTGCTCCATTTGCTATCATTTGATGGGTAATGAAAGACCGTAGACAGCAGGCGCCGTATGGCTTAAATGATGCCTGCCGAGGTCGGAGGAATTAGCTGTATACCCTCTGCTGTCTGCGGGGGGTTTGTTTTTTCAGTAAACTGAACTAAAAGGAGGGCAAGATGGGAAAGCGCGACGAAAAAGCTCAGATCGTTGCGGATCTGGCGGAAAAGCTGAAGACCTCCAAGGCGGCCATTTTTGCTGATTACCGGGACCTGAACGTGGCCGACGCAACGGCACTCCGCAAGTCGTTCCGCGAAGCGGGCGCAGAGATACGCGTTGTCAAGAACACGTTGACCCGGATCGCTGCCGATAGAGCCGGCTTTCAAGGGTTGGACGGGTTTTTGACAGGGCCGACCGCGATCGCTTTCGGTTTTCAGGATCCGGTAGCCCCCGCCAAGCTGTTAATGGATTTCACCAAGACAAACCGTAACCTGGAAATAAAGGGCGGTCTTGTTGAAGGCAGGGTGGTCGGAGTCGGGGAAATCAAGGCCCTGGCGGATCTGCCAAGCCGGGAGGTGTTGATTTCACAGGTGCTGCGCGGGTTACAGGGACCTCTGGCCGGGTTGAGCGCCGTTTTACAGGGGCCCATCCGGAAGCTTGTATACTGTTTAAAGGCGGTTCAGGATCAAAAAGCCGCCGTTTAACGGTTCGAACGGTTAATCTTATTTCATGAGGAGGTTTACCATGAGTAAAGTAGCGGAAATTATCGAAGCGGTTAAAGGGATGACCGTACTGGAACTGGCCGAACTGGTCAAGGCTTTAGAGGATGAATTCGGCGTAACAGCAGCTGCCCCGGTGGCGGTTGCAGCTGCAGGCCCTGCCGTTGCGGCGGAGGCTCCCGCGGCCGAAGAACAGACCGAATTCGATGTTATCTTGAAGGCGGCAGGCAGTGAGAAGATTAAAGTGATCAAGGTTGTGCGGGAGGTCACCGGGCTCGGGCTGAAAGAGGCCAAGGAACTGGTGGATGGTGCTCCCAAGCCGGTGAAGGAGAAGGTCGGCAAGGAAGAGGCAGAATCAATCAAGGCCAAGCTGGCTGAAGTCGGGGCAGAGGTAGAGATTAAATAACTAATATCACCTTTAAGAGAAGCGGTCAGATTAATTAATTGCTAAGGCACTCTTTCAGGGGATCCTGAAAGAGTTCTTTTTTTTCGGTTAAGGGGGATTTCGAGA
>CADDZD010000117.1 GCA_902812385.1 Clostridia bacterium
CTGCCGTTAGCTGCTCCTTCGTCAAGGGCGAGTAACAACCTCCGTAGGTCGCTGCGCCAGCAAGGATAAACCGCTTTTTCGTTCCTCTGTTGGTGCCGCCGGAGTCGGCGTGATGGTCTGCCCTGAAAATACATCAAGTTTACCCGCCGGTCTACCGCTCGACTCCCGATTCCAGGCCGGACAGGACGACGGCTCGCTTCGGGACAGCTCTGGGATGCTGCGTAACAAGTTGCGAACTGCTTCTGTCAAACGCCGCGTTTGGCCTCGCTGCAAATCCATTCCATCGCAGGTCAAGAGGTGTCTGTACTCGCATCCCGACCTGTCATCCTCGCTTCGCCTGTCCTGTTACCCGGCCTTCCATAGGTCGCTCGCCGGTAGACCCGTCGGGTATTTTCATACTCTGTTGGTGCCGCCGGAGGCGGCGTGATGGTCTGCCCTGAAAATACGTTCCGGTTTATCCTTGCGCTTGCTCCCGTAATCCGAGGATAAACTATAGTGCCACATAGGCGGCATGACTCATCAGGTAAAAAGACGACGGCTGTTTTACAGAGCCGGTTTACAGAAGCAATCACCTGTGCCGCACCCCTTTGCCAGGTTGTCTCTCACCCGGATCAGGAAGCGGCGCAGGAGCAGTTTTTCCTCCGCGGTAAACCCCTGGAGGATCTCCCTTTCTCTTTCCTTTATGGCTTTTTCTACGGGCTCTCGCAGCTTTCTTCCCTTTTCCGTCAGGTAGACCCGGGAAATACGCTGGTCTGCCGGGTCGGGGCGGCGCTCCACCAGCCCGTCCCGCTCCATCCTCTGCAGGATCAGGGTCAGGGTGGCAGGCTTGAGCAGCAGCTTCTCGGCAAGCTCTTTTTGGGTGCGCCCATCCTGTTTCCAGAGACGGAAAAGCACCGGAGGCTGGCCGGGGTAGATGCCGATCCTGCCGAACAGGCAGTGGGAGCGCTGCTGAAAAAGCCGGATGATTTGCACCAGCAGAAAGTCAACGGAATCAGACTCGGCGGAGAACATAACGACCTCCATCAAAAATATTTAGATAGCTAAACAATTTATAAGGTAGTACAATCAGATGCGTTTGTCAACAGGGGTCCGGTGAAGCCGTCTTGCTTCCCCGCTTGATCTGGCTTATGATTAAAAAGGTATCTTTGGCAGTACTGAAGACCGGAACGGCGGCGGTAGTGAAGACAGGCAACTGGGGTGAGGGGTAGAGCATGCCTTTTATATCTGGGAAGGGTTTAACAGCCGGATTGCGCTTTCTGCTGGCCTTCTGGGCGGCAAGGCTGACGGCACTGGCATGCCGTTTGTTCGGGTATCCCGGTACGTCGCTGCCCGGGGTGGTGGCCCTCAGGCTCTATCCTGGTGTGGTGGGATTTCTCGCCTCCTCCTACGAGCGGGTGCTGGCCGTCACGGGCACCAACGGCAAGACCACAACCGCCAATCTCCTCGCCCACTTCCTGCGGCGGGCGGGCCTCCGCGTAGCCCACAACGCCGAGGGAGCCAACATGCTCCCCGGGGTGGCGGCCGCCCTGATCCGGGACTGCGATCGGCTGGGGAGGCCGCGCAGCCGGGTTGCCGTCCTCGAAGTGGACGAGGGGAGCGTGGGCAGGGTGTTTCCTGCTGCGAAGCCCGGGATCGTCGTCGTCACCAACTACTTCCGGGATCAGCTGGACCGCTACTGGGAGCTGGAAAGGACCACCGGCCTCTTGCGCTCCACCCTTGACGGCCTGCCGGGAGCGGCCCTCATCCTGAACGCCGATGACCCCCTGGTGGCGGCGGTGGGCCGCGGCCGGGCAGAAGTGAGATACTACGGAGTCAATCGGGAGGAGGAGAGCTGCGACGCCGGGGATTGTGCTGCTAAAACCGCTGGTGGCACAAACGGGTCCGGCTCGGTGGTTGCGGGAGAAACCCGGGAGGGGAGGTACTGCACCTCCTGCGGGACGGAGTTGGTCTACCGGTACTTCCACTACGGCCAGCTGGGCGACTACTCCTGCCCCGGGTGCGGCTTCCAGCGGCCGGACCCGGACCTCGCCGCATCCTGCGTGGAGGAGGGAGAACACCTTGACTTCACCGTCCAGGTGCTGCAGCGAGGTTCGGAAAGGGCATCAATCCGGCAGGAGTCTGGAACCGGGGCGCCCAGCGGTTCGGGAAATCTGCCTGCCGGTGCTACGCTGCACTTCACCGCCCCCTTGCGCGGTTTTTACAACGTTTACAATATCCTCGCTGCGGCCGCGGCGGCGTCGGCCCTCGGTGTCTCCCTGGATGCCGTGCGAAAGTCCCTCCTGGATTACAAACCTGCCACCGGACGGATGGAGGAGTTCACCCTCGGTGGAAGGCCCTGCACCCTCGCCTTGATCAAAAACCCAGCAGGGGTCAACCAGGTCTTGAAGACCATTCTGGCAACTGGCACCGCCAAGTCCCTGGTGTTGGCCATCAACGACCTGGCCGCCGACGGGCGGGACGTCTCCTGGCTCTGGGATGCCGACTTTGCCGGGCTGGCAGACGGGCAGGTAAAAAAGATCGTATGCAGCGGGCTCCGGGCGGCGGACATGGCGGTTTGCCTGAAGTACGCCGGGGTCCCTCCGGAAAGGCTGTTGCTGGTCCCCGGCCGGGCAGAAAGCCTCAGGGCGCTGGCGGAGCAGGAGGGGGAGGAGTTGTTCGTCCTGGCTACCTACACCAACCTGTTCGATTACGCCGGGCTGCTGCGACGGATGGGAAAGGGGGGAGGCAGGAGTGCGCCTCAGGATCTGCCATCTCTATCCTGACCTCCTGAATCTTTACGGCGACCGGGGGAACGTCCTGATTATACGCAGGCGGGCGGCCTGGCGCGGCGTCGAAGTGGAGCTCGACCAGATCTCCCTCCATGATCGAGTCCGGTTTACCGATTACGACCTCGTCTTTTTGGGAGGCGGGGCCGACCAGGATCAGGGGCTGGTGAGCAGGGACATGGAGAGGAAGGGTCCTTTGCTCGTCGAGGCCGCCGAGGAGGGGGTCGTCATCCTCAGCATTTGCGGGGGCTTCCAGTTGCTGGGACGCTACTACAGGGCACAGGACGGGAGCGTGCTTCCCGGCGTGGGGCTTTTCGATGTCTACACGGAGGCCGGCCGCAGGAGGCTGAAGGGCAACATCATGATCGAGGCCGAGCCGGACCTCCGGGAGGAAATGGAGCGCTGCAGCCCCGGGGCGCTTTCCACCCTGGTGGGCTTCGAAAACCACTCGGGGCGCACTTTCCTGGGCGACGGGGCAAGGCCGCTGGGGAGAGTTCTGAAGGGAAACGGCAATAACGGGGAGGACCGCACGGAGGGCGCCTGCTATAAAAACGCCTTCGGCACCTACCTGCACGGCCCCTTTCTTTCGAAAAACCCGCACTTTGCCGACCTCCTCATCGCAAGGGCGCTGGGGCGACGCCACGGGGTGGTATCTCTGGCTCCCCTTGACGACTCACTGGAGTGGCATGCTCATAAGGTCATGAAAAAACGCCTGCAAAAGGGCTGCAGGCGACGATCCACACTACGGTGCAGCAAGATTCAACCCCAAACCAGGGAGCTGGATAGTGCGAACTTTTCCCTTATGATGGAATTTCATAGGGAATGATCTTGTTCTCCCAGGTGCGGAGCAGGAGCTGGTTGCCCCTTTTGGCGAGCAGGTAATTCGGGGCAATCGGGGTCTTGCCGTGGCCGTAGGGAGCGTTGATGATATAGGTCGGCACCGCCAGGCCGGAGGTGTAACCCCGCAGGTTCTCCATGATGGCCAGCCCGTCGTCGACGGAGGTGATGAAGTGGCTGGTGCCCCTGACGTTCTTGGCGTGGAAGATATAGTACGGCCGCACCCGGATCTTCAGCAGCTCGTGGTTGAGCTTTTTCATCACATGGGGGTTGTTGTTCACCCCTCGCAACAGGACGGCCTGATTTCCGAGAACGACGCCGGCGCGCACCAGCATATCGCAGGCCCGCTTCGACTCCGATGTCACCTCCAGCGGATGGTTGAACTGGGTGTTGATGTAAATGGGCGGATACTTCTCCAGCAACGCACACAGGGATGGTGTTATCCGCTGCGGCAGCGTGACCGGAACGCGCGTCCCGATGCGCTTGATCTCCACATGGGGGATCGCCTGGAGCTCTCCGAGCAGCCAGTCCAGAACAAGGTCGTCCAGCAGGAGGGCGTCTCCTCCTGTGATCAGGACGTCCCGGATCTCCCTGTTTTTGCGCACGTAGTTCAGCGCCCTCTCCAGGGTATGGCGCGGCTTGTGGCAGTCGACCCTGCAGATATTGCGCCTCCGCTGGCAGTGGCGGCAGAACATGGCGCACTGGTTGGTGACGTTGATGATCAGCCGGTCGGGGTAACGCCTGGTAACGGCGGGTGCCGGGGATGTCCAGCTTTCCGCCATGGGGTCGTTGGATCCGTTCGTGTCGGTGATTTCCTGCACCGAGGGAATGGACTGCCTCCAGAGCGGCCCGTGCGGCTCGTCGCACATCACCAGGGCCATGTAGTAGGGGGAGATCGCCCAGCGCAGGTGCCCGCTGACCGCGGCAATCTCTTCCCGGTCCTGATCGCTTAAAGGGACAAAGCGCGCCAGGGTATCCACCTCGGTGATCCGGTGCCTGAGCTGCCAGTGCCAATCGTTCCAGTTTTCTTCAGTTGCTTCGAAAGCCTTTAAAATAGCTTCCCGTGCCTGTTCATACTGGTTTGCCAGGTCAAACCCGCAGGGTATCTTTTCTCTTGCCGCAAGGTAATCCTGTATTGCTTCCCTCAAAATCGCCGCCCGCTGGAGGGCCGCCTTTCTTTTGTTTTTCATTGATTCCGGGTTAAGGGTATTCTCTGTCTTGCTGCTGTTGAATTCGATTGCCAAAGCCGTCACCATCCTTCTGTTAATGACTTACTCCAGAAATGCTGATCTCCTTACAAAACAAAACTGCCCGGAACGCAAACAGCCCCTGGCAGCATGATTTGTCCTGGATCAATCAGCCTTTGGCTTGCCTTCCCACGCTTACGAGGTTAGCTGACGGGTTCGGGTCGCAAGGTAACCCTACCCAGCACTCAGGAGGCTTTTTCTGCCCCCCGGGTTTGCCGTTCCCCGGCTTTCCGGGAGGAAAATGACATCATCGCACTTGAGTGCGGGGATTCACCCCAAAAACCTGGTTCCCCCGTTTCTCGTCAGAGAATTCAGCGTTACCAGTGATTTTTGTTTGTACGACAACAGTATACCATAGAATTGGGGAGTTGTAAATGCGAATCCCACAAATACAGAACCCGCGCCCCCAGTATTTACCATCCCTACATTTCAACAGCCACAAGGCTTCCAGCTACAGCACCTGGTAAAGAGTGTAAATAACCCCTTTTCCCTAAATTACCTGTTTTTTTCAGGGAAC
>CADDZD010000118.1 GCA_902812385.1 Clostridia bacterium
TCGGCGGTCTTGATGCGGAGCTTGACCGTCCGGTTCGCTCCGTCCCAGATAACGTCGCTGTCGGAAGCCCCCAGGGCGTAGGCCAGGTAGCGCATGGGGACCACCGTCCGGTCGTTCAAGATGAACGGAGCGACATCGGCCCTCTTCTCGTGGCTCATCCGCTCCTTGGCGACCTGGTAATACTGGAGCAGTTCGGGCCGGTACTCCCACATCTCGGTACCGGTGGGAGCGGAGTAGTACCTGGTGTCCCCGACGGTGAACACCGCCCACATGCCCTTCTCGGGCGGAGGGGGCGGGGGCGGAACCAGAGAGGCGTAAGTGTAGCCGGGCAGAAAATCATAGGCGAACGCAGCACCGGCCGCGGTCAAGACAAACACCAAAGTTAACAGCAAAACCAAAGTCTTCTTCAAGGTGATTGAAATCCTCCTTCCAAATCAGTTTTTTTAAAACAATGGTAACGTATGATGAAAAGGGGTTAATTCTTAATTCAAAAACAACGATAATGTCCGCTATTTTTTGGTTTGTCCGTGTTGACATTTGGGAAAAGAATAAACTAGAATGTAACTGGAAACACTGAAACAAAAGGTTGTTGTGGCCCTCATCTGTCGGGGCTTTAGCTACGGCCTCTAAGTTTGGCAGAACTTAGAGGCTTTCGCTTATTTCCCTAACTTGATGAGACTGACTACAAATGTTAGGAAAAGGAGCAGGACGGTCACGCAGGCTCCCCCGGCAAGAGCGGGCACGACCTTCCCGTTTAAGGTTCCATACCCATAAACGTATCCGTGGGCGGTGTCAAAAGGACCCGCAGTGTCCCAAAAGCTGAAGGTCTGTCCGGGATACACCAGAGTGCCGTCTATCACCTCAGCAGCGCGCTCGGCATTGAGCATGATGAAGGCCGCCAGCTCATCCGTGAGAGCGGACGGCGGCACGTAGTTAACATCCCCAGAGCCCAGCAGGCTGCCTGGCAGGAGAAGCCAGAATAAGAAAGCAACAAACGAAAACAGAACAATAGGTGTCCGACAGGTAAATCGCTTCAGCGCGGAAATTCCTTCTTTCGTTTAATTCTATTTGCCGGAGATTAACAGTTCACCGGCGGACCGGATAGAGAAAAACTTTTCCTCTACAAAATTAGACAGGCAGCTATGCGTTTTTGTTCCTGAAAATCACCCCCCAAAAAAAGAAAAGCCCCCTTCTTCTGAAGGGGCACGATTCTAAAATTATGCTTTTAAGCTCATTTCGTGTCAACAATAACGCTACCCTCTACGATACCTTAAAGCAATACTTTAGCCGGTGGAAGAATAATTTTTCTCTTCCGTTCACCACCGGCAGTTCTAAGAAATCTAAGTTTCTTTCAGGTCACTCCTTTTTTACGTTAGCAGATAAATCGTCTCCGAACGCTTTTCCCACGGTCCGTACCCATGCACAAACCGCCCTTTCTACTGTCGGGGGCACAACAAAAACGCCGTGCTCAATTTCGGTGACATTTTTAATGGCCGCCGTGAACTGAGCGCATACAGCCGGGTCCGGAGAAAGCTTTACCAGAATCTTATCGCCCTGTCTTGCAATTTCGGCGTCCAGCCAGGGGAAAATTCCACGTGGGAATCTTTCTGAGTGAGGCGTTCCTTTGAGCCTGGGCCGCTTCGCCGGAACATATCTCACTGTCCAGCTGCTAAAACCGTCGAGGATTTCCCAAAGGTAAGAAATACCTTCCCGTATTTGGGCATGCCTTGGCCTTACGATTTTTAAGACATATTTCGTGAACAGCAGATTGGAAGTCTCCAGCATTAGTTTTTCTTTTGCGGATTCATTCCCCAAGCCGTAAAGCACAATCTTGCAGCCAGCTATTGCACCGTAACAAGCAGTAAGTTGCGGCGAGACAAGCCCAAAGTGTATCTCTTCCCGGAGTGCAACACTTTTACTGAATACCTGCAGTTCAACCAAGCCGGGCTCTAGCACCTGCACAACAACTTTAGATTTCTGATTGCGTTCGCTGCATCCGAAATCGAAAGATGGTTTGTTATTTTTTCTCAGCAAGCGAGCGCTGAAGCTATTGCCGTTTTTCGAACGGAAGCCGTGAATGATTTCGGTTTCACCTTTAGTGAAAAGCGCTTGAATATCGCCATAATCAAGTGTTTTTCCGGCTATTTGTCTATAGACGGTGAAGCATTCGCACTGGTACTTTTTATCATCACTCTGTACCGGCGCGCCGCATCTTGAGCAAGTGAGTTGATCCAAAGAGTATACCTCCTTAACTGCATGTCGCTTTCTTCTTGTTCCATATCAGCAGCACAGCCAGCACTGCTACCGCATAGACAACCGCAGAAACAACGGCCAGTTTTACAGAAACCAATAGATTTAGCATCAGGCCTATTTTTGCGAACCACAGCACAGACATGCTTAAGGAAAATGCGCCCAAAAGAATTCCGGAAACATATGATACGTCTTTAGTGATCAGAAAAACCGGCATTAGAATTGCCAACATGTCGCAAGTTGTCATTACTGCGCATATCTCTATTAGAATTAAAAAAGCGTTCAAAAGCATCATCCATCGACCCCCTCAAAAACAAAAAAAGCGCAGGATTCGCTCCCGCGCCCGCTTAATGCTCTCCGGCACTCTGGGCGCTTAGGGGCCCAAATTAATTAGTACGCACCTATTTCGAATATGAAGACAAATCTGAGACATCTTCCCCTTGCCCAAAAGTAGAAAAACAAGAATCAAGACTTTTTTTGCTTCTTGAAGAATTTTTTCTTCTCCGCTACCGTTAATTGTTTTCGCCTTTTTTGCGATTGCTTCTTCTACAGCTTTGAAATTGTATACCGGTTTGATTATTTCTGTTATCTGAACCGTTTCCGGTATCCTCGCCACGATCTCTTCCATCGGCTTGTACGCCATCGGCGCTTCGTCTAGAGTACCTGCGTTAACGGTTGTGCTGTAAACCCCCTTCATCGATTTCACGAACTCCTCGATTTTTATTGCTTCTTTTGCTTGACTCCTGCTAAGCAGTCTGCCTGCCCCATGTGGAGCCGAATAGTTCCAATCGGGATTGCCTTTTCCTATGGCAATTACGCTGCCATCCCTCATGTTTATCGGGATGATCATCTTTTCTCCCTTATGCGCGCTGATTGCTCCTTTTCTTAAGATCATGTTTTCGGTGTCGATATAGTTGTGGGTCGTTGTGAATCTTTCTACTGCGGTAAGCCTCATTCTCTGTATTATTTCATCCATAATCGCCTTGCGGTTAGGGGCCGCGTAATGCTGGACTATCTTCATATCGTGGATGTAGTCTTCAAAGTACCGCCCTTTTAGGTACGCTAGTTCTTTTCTGACTTTCGGCTTTCCCTGCAGGTTCTTCAGAGTAGCCTGTATCTCTTTTTCCCTGCCTTGTTCTTTTAGCCTCCTTATAATCTCTTCTCTTTCTTTTCTGACGTCGCAAGCTGCCAGTTCCTTGTAGGCAATGTTTTGATAGTGTTCGCACACCTGCTTGCCCAGATGACGGCTTCCTGAGTGAACAACGATGTAAAGGAAACCCTCAGAATCTCTGTACACGAAAATTTCGCGGAAAGAAAATTCCCCGCTCTTGTCTTTTTCCTAACGAGTACTTCACACGTCGGGCAGTATCTTAGCTGACTTCTAACTGTGTAAGACAGCCGGTTTCCCCGTCTTCGAACACAATCAATTCCCGCCCGTTGTCTGTATTGGTATGCACCAACGCTACGCCGTGCCCTGCTCGAAAGTGCTGGAAGTCAAAAAGTTGGGCGGGCATGTGCATGCCCGCCCAACTTCTGTCTTAAAGCGCCGCAGTATTTGAAGTAGACTCATAAAAGCACCAGATTCTCCCGCGGCACCTAGAATGTCAGTTCTGGCTTCCCGATGTTATCTAGTTTTTCCTTAACGATTCTGTCTTTCACTATTGACTTCATCTCTTGCAAAAAGGTTCGGACATCGTTTCTGAAAGAAACATCCAATTCCGGCAGTGCCAAAAGGTGAGCTAAGACGCGTTCGGGGATCAGGTTAAATCCGTATATATTCCCGACCCTGTGTCTGAAACTCCGCAGATCATCCAACTTGCTGTATGTGGTTTTAGAAATCACCCGAGGCCGGACACCAGGGACCTCTATTTTCATCTGATCTAAGAGAGACTTGTGCCAGTTTTCTCCTTTAGGCAGCCTTTCATCTATTTCCGCTGCAATTCTTTTGAAAATGCGCTCCACACCGCTGTAGTAGTCCTGAATCATGTCTGCTGCCCCGCGCAGTACGACTTCATCAAGGATTTTTTGCCGTGCAGACGATTCGTCGAAGAAACCCTTATCCTGAAGAATTGAACATATTCGGCTTAATCCCTCAATCTCTTCACCGAATTAATTCCAACAACTTTTTGCAGGATACCAGTCCAAGATCTTATTCACCAAACAATCTCATTTGTGGATCGTCGGCAACTCAAACCATTACTTCGACTGTCAATATATCTGGGGAGTCCAGCGTCCCCTCCTCGCCGCATGGTATCAGACTCGACCTAATTCACTTATATTGATTGCCAATTCCTGAAACGCTTATAGGGTTGACAACTGCTACATAAAATATCCCTATATAGTTGCGTTTATGATATAATGTCTACATGAAGCTCAGCGAGTGGGCAAGGAAGCAAGGGATCAACTACAAGACCGCCTGGAAGTGGTATAAAGAAGGAAAGCTGCCTGTCCCGGCTTATCAAACACCAACCGGCACGATACTGGTCAAGGTCGGCGAAGAAAAGGAAGGAGGGAAAGCGGCCATATACGCCAGAGTCTCCAGCGCCGACCAGAGAGCGGACTTAGACCGGCAGGTAGCCAGGCTTTTGGAATTCGCAAACACCAAAGGATTGGCCGTAGCAAAGACAATAACTGAAATAGGCTCCGGCTTAAACGGACACCGGAGAAAACTCATGCAACTCTTATCCGACCCGGAAATCACAACCATAATTGTTGAACACCGTGATAGATTGGCCCGGTTCGGTTTTGAGTACATCGAAGCGGCATTGATGGCTCAAGGCAGAAGGATTATGGTTATGGAGCCAGGCGAAGTCAAAGATGATTTGGTTCAGGACATGATCGAAGTATTAACCTCGTTCTGCGCCCGTCTGTATGGTAGAAGAACTGCGAAGAACCGTGTGAAGAGAGCCATGGAGGCCATAGAGAATGCTGGTGAATAAAGCCTACCGGTACGAGCTCAAGCCCAACAAAAGCCAGCTTGTGCTTTTAAAGAAGCACGCCGGCTGCGCCAGATTTGCCTGGAACTGG
>CADDZD010000119.1 GCA_902812385.1 Clostridia bacterium
TAAGCTTATCAAGACAATCGAGGACGACCCCGAATTCGACGTGCGCAAGGCGCAGAAGAAGCTGCGCCGCTTCGTCGAGGGGCACGTGTACGCCATCCGGCTCAAGGCCGAGATCATGGTGGACCACTTTCATGAGCAGGTGATCGCCAAAGGCAAGATCGGCGGCCAGGCGCGGGCCATGGTGGTGACCGGCAGCATCGAGCGAGCTATTCAGTACTTCCATGCGTTTCAGGCATACCTGGCCGAATGCAAGAGCCCTTACCGTGCCATCGTCGCTTTCTCGGGCGAACATGACTACGGCGGCGTCAAGGTCACCGAGGCCAGCCTCAACGGCTTTCCCTCGAACCAGATCGCCGACAAGATCCGGGAGGAACCGTATCGGTTTTTGATCTGCGCCGACAAGTTCCAGACCGGCTATGACGAGCCGCTCCTGCATACAATGTACGTGGACAAGGTGCTTTCCGGGGTCAAGGCGGTGCAGACACTTTCGCGCCTCAATCGCGCCCACCCCCAGAAGCACGACACCTTCGTCCTCGATTTCGTCAACGACCCGGAGACGATCCGGAAGGCCTTCGAGCCCTACTACCGGACGACCATCCTCGCCGACGAGACCGACCCGAACAAGCTGCACGACCTTAAGGCCGACCTTGACGGCTACCAGGTGTACGCGCCGGAGCAAGTTGATGAACTGGTGCGGCTCTACCTGAGCGGGGCCGACCGCGACCGGCTCGACCCGATCCTCGACGCCTGCGTCGCCACCTACATGGAGCATCTCGACGAGGACGGTCAGGTCGACTTCAAGGGCAAAGCCAAGGCGTTTCTGCGAACCTATAACTTTCTGTCTTCGATCCTCCCCTACACCAACGCCGCGTGGGAGAAGCTATCGATCTTCCTCGAGTTCCTGGTGCCCAAGCTGCCGGCGCCGAAAGAGGAGGACCTCTCAAAGGGCATCCTCGAGGCGATCGACATGGACAGCTACCGGGTCGAAAAGCAGGCGAGCATGAGGATCGCGCTTCCCGATGCGGATGCCGAGATCGAACCGGTGCCCGCCGTGGGCGGTGGACACAAGCCCGAACCGGAGCTCGACCGTCTCTCGAACATCATCAAGGCTTTTAACGATCAGTTCGGCAACATTCCCTGGACCGACGCCGATCGGGTGCGCAAGCTGATCACCGAGGAGATTCCTGCACGCGTAGCGGCCGACACCGCCTACCAGAACGCACGCAAGTATTCCGACAAACAGAACGCACGCATCGAGCACGACAAGGCCCTCGTTCGGGTGATGACCGCGCTGCTCCAGGATGACACCGAGCTGTTTAAGCAATTCAGCGACAATGAGTCGTTCCGTCGCTGGCTGACCGATACGGTATTCGCACTGACCTACAGCGAACCCGGCAGCGCGAGGTAGCCAGTACGACTTCATCGACGGCTTAGCCCGGCAGCTGCGCCACGCCGTGCCCCACTTCGAAAGGCGACTGAAGGCATGGCGCCGGTGGAGCTCACGCGGCTCTTGCAGCGGGCGCATAACGCGGTGGTGGCGGATGACGAAACGAAGAGCCGCTTCCTGAAAGCCTGCACCGAGTTAACCAAGGCGTTTGCGCTCGTGAGTCCCCACCCGGAGGCGGCGCGGATCCGGGTGGCGGTGAAGCGGCTGCTGCACCGGATGGCGCTTTTGAGTCTGGTAAGTTTAGGGAATTGGGGGTAAAATGTTTAAGAGAGTGTGCGATAGTACGCGTGTTAGGGGGATGTTCTTATGGGTAAAAGGGTGCAAAAAGCGCAAAAAAGCCGTACGATCGAGGAGATACTTGCGGTTCTCCGGGAGCACCTGCCCGGACTCCGCGAGCGGTATAAGGTGAGAACGCTTGGCGTCTTCGGTTCGTATGTGCGCGGGGAGCAGGGTATGCGTAGCGACCTGGACGTGCTGGTGGAGTTTGAACGCGCGCCGACATTTTTTGAGTTTATTGACCTTGAGGAGCACCTGAGCGAATTGCTGGGTGTTAAGGTGGACTTGGTGATGAGAAGTGCGCTCAGACCGGCTATCGGTCGGCGGATCCTTGCCGAGGTGATAGCCGTATGAAATCAAAGCGGGTATATACCGATTACCTGCGGGATATGATCGAATACGCCGGCAAGGCAGTGCAATTTATGCAGGGTGTGACCTTTAACGATTTTCAGGGAAACGATGAGAAAATCTTCGCAGTTGTAAGAGCGCTGGAGGTGATAGGGGAGGCAGCGCGTCATATTCCCAGGTCTCTCAGGGATAAATACCCGCAGGTACCGTGGCGGAAGATCATTGGCATGCGTGATAAAGTGGTCCACGATTATTTTGGCGTGGATCTTGAGGTGGTATGGCGAACCGTTCACGAGGAGCTACCCAAGATGCAGAAGGCTGTATCGCAAGTGCTGGCCGACATGGAGGCAGAGGAAGGCCGTGAGTCACCGACTGGATAATCGGGCTTATCGCGGGTGCCGGCCCGGGTGATGCGCCTAATTGGCGAAGAGTTTAAGCCGCTGTCGGGTTTGTGGCAATCTTGCCTTTCTACTGTTGTTGTGCTATAGTGTGGTCACGGAGGTGACTACAATGGAATTTGCGAGTATAAGGGAATTCAAAACTCACGCCAGCGAATTAATCCGCCGGAAGAAGCCGGTGCTGGTTTTTCGCGGTGGCAGGCCGGCAGGTATTTTCATCCCCTGGGAGGATATAGACGCTGAAGACGAAATGCGGCGGGCGGCGCTCAGGGCCTTGGCGGCGAAGATCGCCGAAGAACGGGCAGGAAAGGGGATAACGGAAGAAGAGGTGCTTAAGGACTTTGCCGCTTTTCGGAAAGATCGTCGTGGACGCCAACGTGGTGCTGTCGGCGCTGATCGGGGGGAAGGCGAGTAAGGTATTCGCCGAGGCTAAGGGCGTAGAATTTATCACTACCGCCAACGTGGTCGCGGAAATCCTGGAATACGTACCGGTCTTAGCGCGGAAAATAAGGATTAAACCGGGAGGTTATGGAGGCTGCCTTTAACTTGTTGAGACTGGATGCCGTTCAGAAAGAAACATATTCTGAGCAAATACCGGCGGCTCTAGATTTGATTGGCAAACGCGACCCGGATGATGTAGAACTTGTAGCCCTTGCCCTGGCGCTGCGCTGTCCGGTATGGTCGAACGACAACGACTTGGTAGAATTAAAGGAGATAGAGGCATACCCAACGGCGGTAATGTTGAAGAAGCTGAAGGGCGAAGAAGGAGCACGGTAGACCCTGAGGGAAAGCTCTTTGCCCCGCGCCGAGCGTAAACGCCGGCATTTGCCTTCGCCCATGCCCGGCACACACGAGAAGAGGCCAGCGCCGCAGAGTACGGGCCTCTTTATGGGTCCTTATATGGAAAGTACCCTGTATAAAAAATTGCATCCGGTCCCCTGTCGCGAAGGCGGTATTTGTTAAGTTTACTGCTAGGGGCCCCCAAAGGGCCCCTAGCAACATACGAATTTCTCGTTTCTTGCTTACCAGGACACGAAACCGCTGTAGGCAGCCCGGTCTGGACCGACGTTCCACACGGTCGGGTAGTAGTAGCCGGCAGTGGTGACACGGAGTTTGCAGGAACCAGTCCCTCCCCGCACCTCGCATCCGGAGAAGATTCCCGTATCTCGGCTCGTCAAGCCGATGCGGAATGTGGAGGTGGCAGGTATCCATGAAATCGAGATGTTGATTTCGTCCCCGGCATTGTACCAAACTGGCCCATAGAGATGTGCGGTGCCAGGGTCAAGCGTCCCCCGGAGGTCAATACCACCAAGCTCCCTGAGGTCGCCGCTTGAAGTAGATTCACGGTATTCGGTTTGAACCCCAGAGTTCTTAAGATTTTCCTTCACTGCTCGAACATCTTCTGCCCCGTAGCCCTTGAGAACGGTCAACCCGCCAAGATTTGTCTCCGAAATCTGTTTTGGTTCTTGCATGGATAGGACCAACACAGGCCGGCAGGCCGGGGGATTAAAGAAAATTTAACCGTAAATTTGCATCTCTTTTTTGGAAAAGTAATAATGCCTTAAACTTGCTGTTATATATTTGTACTAAAAAATTCGGGTGAGTGGCCGTGATCTCCGCTATAGTCAAGGGTTGGGAGGTCGCCTCCAGGTTCTTTTCTTTTCCCCGCTTTAAAAGAAGAACCATATTCCAGAACTTCAGTCTGAAGGACCCCGGCCTGGCCGGAAATGTTCGGGAAAATCTCCAAAAGTCAAGGCCGGTGGTGCTCCTTTATTTTGACCTGGTGAAATTCCACGAAGTGGAGCAGGTGAGCGGCTTTCAGGCTGCCTCGAAGATCCTGGCCCTGTTTAAAAAATGCCTGGAAAGAGAATTGCCCGAAATTTTCCCCGGCACCGAAATCCTTGCCGTGGAAAACCTCTTGGGTGACGATTTTGTCGTTCTGATGGCGATGGAAGGCAGGCCGGATCACGGTGAGCTGCAGAAAATAGCCGTTACTTCCCGCATCGGCATCAGGGAAAGGATAAAGCAGGAATATTTGAAAATTACCGGCGGGGAACCGGACATCCACGTGGGTTATGCCGTCCTCAGTTTAAAGGCGGAAAACGTGGAGAGCCAGCTTTATACGGCGCTGCGCGAGGCACAGGGGATGGCCAGGGGTTCCATCAGTCTGGAGACGGCTGTGCTCTTATCCGAGTTCAGAGAAATTCTCGATCAGGCCCGGTTTGAGATCGTCTACCAGCCCATAGTTTCCCTGCGTTCCGGCGGTATCCTGGGCTGGGAGGCCCTGACCCGGGGGCCCCGGGAGAGTTATTTCCGCAGCCCCGATATTATTTTTTCCTTTGCTGAGAAAGCCGGGCTGCTCTATCCCCTGGAAAGGGTCTGCCGCCGGCTGGCCCTGGAAAACCTCGGGGAGCTGGGGCCGGACCAGAAGCTTTTCCTGAACATCCACCCCCGCACCATCAGCGACCCCCATTTCGTCAGGGGAGAGACCATGAAGCTGATCGGGGAAATGGGCCTCAAACCTTCCAACATCGTGTTTGAAATTACCGAGCGGCACTGCATCAAGGACCTTCCCAATTTCAACAAAACCCTGGAACATTACCGCAGCCAGGGTTATATGGTAGCCGTGGACGATGCCGGCTCCGGATTTTCCTCCCTGCAGTCCGTTGCGGAAATCAGGCCCGACTTCATTAAAATAGACATGTCCC
>CADDZD010000120.1 GCA_902812385.1 Clostridia bacterium
CCTGGGAGTGCCGGATACGGACATAAAGTGGGACGCGGCGAGCCGGAAGGTTACCATCGTAAAGGGTGATCGCCGGGTTGAACTGACGGTTGGGAGCAGGGAACTGCTTCTGAACGGCAGTGTGGTCACCATGGACGTGGCACCGTGGCTCGACAACGGGCGGATCATGCTTCCGGTCGGTTTCCTGGCAAAGACCCTCAATGCCGATGTCCGGTGGGACGGCGCAGCACAGACCGTAACCATTAAGTATTAAGGAGACAAGGAGACAAGGGGAGACAAGGGGACGGAGACAAGGGGACGGTTCTCTTGTCTGCGTTCTTGACTGTGTAAATCCACTTAAGGTTAAGGCCGTTTCACCGCAAGGTGCGACGGCTTTTCTTGCTTTTTCGCCTGGTGTACTCGGTAATGAACAGACATCATAGTCTAGCGAGGTTTGAGGGGACTGAGGGGACGAGGGTTACATTGAAAACAAAGGCGACATTTTAAAGAAGTTTAGCGTAGGCATCTGTTTGTGTGGGAATGTCGTTCGAGAGGAAACGGAGCAGAATGTAAAACAGTATACTTGCTATACTTGCTGCACATCAGGTGTTATAATCCTAGTAGGGGGTGACATTTGTGAAATTCAAGCGAATTACCGTTGACCCGACGGTTTGCACTGGGAAACCTTGTATCAGAGGACTTCGCTTTCCTGTCTCTCGTTTATTGGGACTTTTGGCTGCGGGTGAAACTAAAGAGAGTATCCTGCGGACCTATCCTTACCTTGAAGACAAAGATATTGATGAGGCTCTACTTTTTGCAGCATTTCTAGCCGATGATGAAACGGTGGAATTTGTACAGTGAAATTTTTGATTGATATGCCACGCCAGATGGTTGGTTGAGCATGGGTACAACGCGATTCACGCATTTGAAATCGGCCTTGATCGCTCTTCTGATACAGTAATACTTGAGCGGGCGCGCAGGGAAAAACGCGTGATTATAACGGCAGATCTGGATTACCCACAATTGCTTGCATACTCGCATACAGAGGGGCCGGGATTGATTCTCTTTCGCGGTGGCAACTACAGTGAAGCGGATGCGCTTTACTACCTCCGCAAGGTACTCGCATCAATTTCACCCGAAGTTCTTTGTAAAAGTATAGTGGTAATTGAAAAGAACCGTATCCGGTTCAGAAGCCTGCCGCTATGAGATACGTAAGACACGTCAGATACGGAGGATACAGGGACGGTTCTCTTGTCTGCGCTATTTATTATGTGATGTGAATAACGTTTAAGGCCGCTTCACCGCAAGGTTGGGTGGCTTTTATTGCTCTTTCACCGGGGGTAATCTATAATGAGCTTGACGGTGAATATTTGTGTTGAATAGGGAGGCTGCTGTATGCTGATTCTAACTGCTTTTGTGGCAGCGGCTCTGGCGGAGGCTCGCTACAAGCTACTGGAGGACGGACGAGAGACCCGTTAAAATCGTTGTAGCAGAAAGTTAGTGGGGCACGGAACCAGGTCTGCTTGGGGTTTACAATCAGGGCAAGGAAGACATTTGGGAGGTAATTTGAGGTAATCGAAGAAGGGAGAAAAAATGGGTGTTTTGGTTGAGCTCAAAAAGCTGCAGCATGTTGTTGAAAGCTTCGGAAGCAACCCTCTCATTGAGAAGACCATCCGCAAGTTAATCAGTTTGAGAAAGCAAGAGCTAAAGCGGACCCTGCGACATCTTTCAGAGGAGTTCAGGGCTCTGGAGCAGCGCTATCAGTTGAGCTCTTCTGATTTCCAAAAGCGCTATGCCGAGGGGACTCTTGGCGACGATGTGGACCTCATCAAATGGGCCAGCATCTTAGACATGCAACAGCGTGCTCAGGCGCAGCTGGAGTATCTCGAGAAATGACCACTGCACGCTATTTTGAACTAAAAATGATGTTGTTGCAGCTGGAATTTGTGGAGGAAGTGATTGTCCGCGAAGAATTTATCACTGATGACTTTGGATACCTCTGCAGAATGCGAATGCCGTGTTGCTTAAAAGGTGGGATAATGCCCCTCATCACCCGGAGCTGGAGAGTTTCCCGCACCATTTACACCATGGGAAAGAAGTTTTACCCTCTCGGCCAATGAACAGCTTTGCTTTCTTGGCTTTTTTGAAGCAGCACTTTGGGGAAGGGCGCAGCAGCGGGTAGTGCTTACTGCCTACCGGACCTCAAAGATTCAAAAGGTGCCTCCACTTTGGCGTTCTCGTAACCCGAGGAGACGGCCCGTATCAACCAAAGAGTATAGGTTGCCAAAGATAGGAGGCATTTAAACCACCGGCATTAGCTGATGATGGGGGGGTACCTGTGCTTGCTTTGGTTGCTAAATAACCGATATAACCGGCAACACAAAAACTTTAAAGCCCTTACCGTCAAGCCGTAAGGAAAATTTCTTAAGCTCTTCTAAGATTCTTTCTTGATCATCTTCGCTGATTACCGCAGCTACGGCACAGTTGAACCCCGGCCATACCGGATCATCCAGCTTGGGATCGCTGTTTTTCCCTTTGCCCAGCACCCTGTCCCATTTGGTAAAGCCGGTAACCCCCAGCGAATTGAGCATCTCCATTATGTCCTCGTCAAAATCCGCATCATAAGTGATAAAAAGTAGCTTCACTACCGCACCTCCCAGAAAACAGAACCTGCCGAAAATCGCAGCTTCTCATATTCAAGTCCTCAGGAAAGATCCATACCTAACTTCTGAATGCCAGCCGTCTTTCGAAGCCTTCTCTCCTCAAAGAGGCAGTAAACCGTCGGAATGAGAACCAGAGTAACCAGGGTTGACACGGACAGCCCTCCCAACATGGTAATTCCCAGCGGATTCCATATTTCCGCGCCTACACCCCTGGAAACGGCCAGAGGCAGCATGCCGAAAAACATGGCGGCGGTAGTCATCAAAATTGGTCTTAACCTATTGCGTCCGGCATTAGTTATTGCTTCCAGCAAAGGCTGACCTCTGTTTTGCAACAGGTGGGTATAGTCGAGGAGAATAACAGCGTTTTTAACCACAATTCCTACCAACATGATTATACCCATGTAAGAAATTAAGCTTAGGGTTGTGCCGGTTAAACCAAATGCGTAAAACACACCCGTTAAAGCAAAGGGCACAGAGAACATTATGATCAGGGGATCCCTGAAATTGCCGTAGAGCGAGGCCAGAACCATGTAAACAAGCACACTTCCCAGGACCAAAACCAGGCTGAGATCTTTAAATGCTTTTTGCTGCTCTTCAATTTCTCCGCCGAAGCTGACTGAAACACCCGGCGGTATATCCACATTTTTAAGAGCATCTTTGATGTCGTTGGTAATTTCACCAAGGGAACGGCCGTACCTGTCTGCCTCTACGTTAACGATCCGCTGCCGGTTTTTCCTTTCAATTTCTACAGGTCCCTCACCGCTTTTTATTTCGGCAATGTTTTTCAATTTAATCATCCTGCCGTCGGGAGTAAAAATCGGCACTTCCGGTAAATTCTCCAGCTTGTTTTTGTCCGCCTCGCTAAGGCGGATGAAAATATCAAAGCTATCGCCCGCATCGCGGAACTCGGTGGGAGTATCACCATAAAAATAGGTGCGGACCGTACCTGCAATCGTAGCAAGATTTAGCCCAAAAGAGGATGCTTTTTCGCGATCCACCTCCACCCAGAGCTCCGGCCGGGGATCTTTTTGGCTGAGGGAAACATCGGTTGTTCCGGGAACTTCCTGAACAATCTTTTTCACCTGTTCGGCCACTTTGAGGTTCGTGTTCAGGTCGGGGCCCGACACCTCAATCACGATTGGCTTACCGCCCCCCATCATGAGCGAGGAAAGCGGGCTCGTGGCAGTAACCTTCATCCGGCTTATGCCCGGGATTCTTTCCAGTTGTTCTCTTAACTTGCCGGCGATATCCTTTGCGCTGCGTTCCCTCTTATCTCTGTCCACCAGTTTAAAACCAATCAAGCCCACGTTGGGCCCTTCGTCCATGCCCATAGCCGCGCCGAGTCCCTCTTCGGTTTGCCCGTCGAAGGCGTAAGAATGCCTCAATTCTTCCGGTTTTACTGTTTTACTAATGGTTTGCAGTATTTTTTCCATAACCTGGTTTGTTTCTTCTATTCTTGTTCCTTCCGGAAGGCGAAATTCAACGTTGACATCCCCGGAATCCATGTCCGGTATGAAGCTGCTCCCCATAAAAGGAACCATGGCCAGGCTGCTGGCAAAAATCAAAATTGACCCGGTAATAACGATCTTCTTGTGGGATAGGGCCCAGGCGAGGATGCGGCTGTAAACATCCTCAATAAGAACCAGAAATTTCTCTGTCGTCTTGGAAAATTTGCTCCAAAAGCTTTGTTCTTCAGCGAATTCTTTGCTGCCGGTTTCCAGCCACTTTGCGGACAACATCGGGGTCATGGAAAGAGCAGTAAAAAGGGATGCGAGCAGGGTCACGACCATGACAAACCCCAGTTCCTTAAAAAGGGCTCCCGTAATTCCCCCTACAAACATCAGTGGGACGAAAACCACCACGACCGTCATGGTGGAAGCCGTCATGGCCATTCCCACTTCGCTTGCGCCGTAAATGGCACTGGTTTTCGGCCGGCCCCCGCGCTCCAGGTGGCGGATGATATTTTCCAGAGCCACAATAGCGTCGTCTACCACCAAGCCACAGGCAATGGCAAGCGTCAGCAGAGAAATAATGTTGATAGTTCGACCGAATAAGTAAAGGAATATAAAAGCGCTTATAAGGGAAAAGGGGATGGTAAGGGCAACGATGGCAGCCGCCTTAATTCTCCTTAAAAATAAAATCGTTACCAGCAACACAAGAAAGATGGCCCTTAGTAATTCATCCCGTAAAGTCTTAATAGCTAGCAAAATATTTTCAGAAGTGTCATGTATTTGTTACTTTAAAAGTTGACCAGATGATCAGCGAAAAGTTGACCACCAGGATCAAATTTCCTGTTATGCTGAAGGAGAACAATCCTTTGGCAACAGGAGGAAAGAGGGATGATCGATGTGG
>CADDZD010000121.1 GCA_902812385.1 Clostridia bacterium
CTCCCGAGATGGCGGCCCTCGAAAAGGAAGGGGCCGTATGATAGACCAGATTGTAGAGTATATCAGGCAGTACCGCGACACTTACAGCCGGGAAGCCATAGACAGCCGCCTCCTGGCCGCCGGCTACAGCAGCGAGCAGGTGTCGGCGGCGTGGGCACAACTGGCATCGGAGGACGCCAACCAGCCTTCGCAGGGCTACATACCAACCCCACCCAACCGCACGGGCTGGGGAGACGAAAGCTACACGCCACCGAAGAAGGAGCGGGTCGCCAACCGCCCCATATTCTGGGCTAGCCTGGTCGGCCTCATCGTGCTTTCGTACGCGCTTCCTGCCCTCCTCCTTTACCTGTCGGGCCTCAGCTCCTACAACCAGGGACTGTCCACGACGCTCGGCTGGCTCGCCCTCGCCTCCTTCGGCGCGCTCCAGATCGCTTCGATCATAGGCGGCCTCCTGGCGCTCAACCGCAACCGCCCGCTTGGCCTCGGCCTCCTATACGGCGTGCTCATGACGGTTGTCGTGCTGCCGTTCACTGCCTTATTCATACTGCTCGGCATCTGTCTCACGGGGTTGGTAACCGTCTAGAATAAGCACAAAGGAGAAACAGCGCATGCTACCTCTACGGCCATATACGCCCCTCAGGATGGTGCTCACAGTCTGCGGGCAGTGCTTCAGCGAAGACCCGGACCGGCCGGTCGATTACGAAAAGGACGTGCTGCAGGGCAACCTGGTGCTCATGGACGGCAAGGTGTACCTCTTGAGGCATTGCAGGAGGGGCCACGGCCCGGTGATGAGCTTGTACGAGGAGGATTACGGCCTGTGGGAGTACCTGCAGCAGTGGCGCGTGCCCACCAAGACGATCATCCCCGATACCCCCGACAATACTCTGCCCATCCCTCTCAGCTACGCCCGCGGCCTGGGAGAACTGCAAACCCAGCATAGCTGCATCCTCCTGCTCGATATCACCGAGCACTGCAACCTCAACTGCCCCACCTGCTTCGCAGAGAGCGGCACCCACGTCAACCGCTATGCGCGCATCGACCATATAATGCGAACCCTCGACGCAGCCATCAAGCGAGAGGGCGGGCGCGTTGACGTGCTCATGCTCAGTGGGGGCGAGCCGACCGTGCACCCCGACGTGATAGACATCATCAAAGAAGCCACCAGCAAGAACGTCACGCGGGTGGTGCTCAACACGAACGGAGTGCGCATCGCCCGCGACGACAAGTTTGTGGACGCGCTGCACAAGCTGCGGGACCGCATGGAAATCTACATGCAGTTCGACGGCTTCTCGCTCGACACGCACATGTACCACCGGGGCAAAGACCTGAGAGAGATCAAAACGCTCGCGGTGGAGCGCCTGGCAAAAGCCAGGGTGTTTACTACGCTTGTGATGGCGGTCGCGCAGGGCGTGAACGACGCCGAAGTGGGCGACGTGGTGCGCTACGCCTTCGACACAGACTACATCGCGGGCGTGTCGTTCCAGCCCGTATTCGGCTCGGGGCGCGCCAACCCGATAGACCCCGTGAACCGGGTGACCACCACGGGCGTGATGAAACGCCTGGGCGAGCAGACGGATGGGCTGGTCGGCCCGCAGGACTTCATTGCCCTGCCGTGCAGCCACCCCGACTGCTGCTCGATAACTTATTTCGTCAAGGGTGACAGCGGCCAGCTAAACTCCATCCCCAGGCTGCTCGGGATCGAGCGGCTCAAGGAGAACCTGGGCCTGGTGGCGAACCGGATCGCTTTCACCGAAGCGAGCGAAGAGATCAAGGCGGCCCTCATGGGCATGATGAGCGAGACCACCACGATCACCCGCCCTGAGTTGATCGACTACATGCTCAACCTCTGCGAGAACTGCGACCTGGGCCTCAACAACTTCATCGCCACCGTCACCAAGTCGCTGCTCAAGCGAGAGAACCCCATTGAGACGGTCACCAAGCGCATGAAGCGGCTCACCATCAAATCGTTCATGGACGCGTGGACTTTGAACGTCGAGAGGCTGCAACAGTGCTGCGTGCACGTGGGCTCCACGGACGCCGAGATGAGCCCCATACGCGTGCCGTTTTGTGCTCGCCAGCTATTCGGCGAGCTGAGGCGCAAGACCTCGGCGGGACAGATAGATGTCAACAACCTGGTTGCCACCCGACCGTCGGGGAGAGCGAGGGCCTGAAATGCAGCAGACCGCAAGCTCCGACCACCCCCTGCTATCGCCCGCCGAAAAGTACGAGCGGCTCGCCTTCACCTTCTGCAAGATGGGCACGGTCGGGCTGATGGCCTGGGCGCTCACCCCCCCGGTCTTCGTGCTCCTGGTGGCGCTGGCTGCTATCGGCCTCTACGGCAAAGCCCTGACCCTGGGGCTCATTCGCAGCCGCTGCTTTCTCCGCAAACCGCTCCTCATTATGGCCTTCTGGTCGGTTGTGGCCGTAGCCGACGCCACCTGGCTCGTCTGGAGCAGGCTCTAGACATCCGCACCCCAGACCAATTTCCTAAATCGCAGTCTTATAGAGCGCATCAGAGTCTGGTAAGGCACATATAGGGGTGGTATAATCGATATTAGGGGCACCCGGCCAGTGGTTGTATGAGCTCCCGGTATTCGAGCGCACCCACCGGCAGGCTTCACCGAGTCATTCGTATCGGGGTAAGCCCAATTCGAAGCTATGCAAGAAACAATCGAAGCAGGTCGAACCTACTCAAGGAAGCACGATGGTAACGTATTGCCTTTGCGCGGACTCTTGGTAGGTAAAGATGTTCCCAAGGGTATTTCCGCCCCGGCAGTTTGGAATGTCATTTATTCTACAACTTCGGGTGGGACCCTCTACTTCGTAATTGACGCGCAAAGCGGTCGAATTCTCAAACAGGGCGAGAATCAGTGAACTGTAATTACCGTCTACTACCTGCACAGTGACCACCTGGGAAGCATCAGCGTAGCCACCAACCCCAACGGTACATTAGCAAGCAGCCAGTAGTACGAGCCGTGGGGAGTAGTGCGCTCTGGAGGTGTCAGCCAAACCTCGCTCAACTACACCGGTCAGAGGCTTGACGCTACAGGCTTGTTGTACTACCATGCCCGCTATTACGACCCTTCATTGGCTCGCTTTATCAGTCCGGACAGCATTGTGCCTGGTGCTTCATTGGGAGCAGGAGGAGCGTTAGGGACAGTGGGGCAGGAGCAGAACTCTAAACTGACCGTGGACTTCCACGAGAGTGCCTTCGTCTCCTCAGTGCAAGGAGAGAACCAGCAAATCCTACAGAAGGGCTTCTGGTTCCAGTTGAGTGGGCAGGATAAGCAGAAGGCTAAGGAACCGTGGGGACCTGACAATCCCCAGGCTATCAATCGGTACAGCTACGTACTTAATGATCCACTTCGCTTTGATGACCCGACAGGGCATAAGATTCCTGGGGCGTGTGGACCTTATGCCAATGAATGCACCTACGGTGGCGGTACAGGGAGCCCCCCTCGACCCATACCTGGTCCAGTGCCAACAGTCGAGCCAACAATCCCAGTACCGCCTCAAGAGAGTGATTGGGATCGATTCTGGCGGGAAGTAAGCGATACAGCTGGCTTTCTTCAGTTCATTGCCAACGTACAGAATGCGACTTTCGAGGACCTTGCAGACCTGGCGAGTCAGCGATATGGTACGGATGTGAGGAGATGGGACTGGGATCATGCTAGAATTGTGGGAAGTAAAGAACTGGGAAATATCAGCCGCACTGGTGACGAGCGTCTGTATGTTCAAGTATATGACCCGGCCAGTAGGAAATGGTATCAACTGTCCGTTGATCGTTGGCAGGGCGCAACTGATGTAGAAGACATCCACTTCTCAAGTGGTCCCCAAGGCTGGACAGGTTCGAGAAGGCCCTCGCGCTGATATGGTCCCCTGATATGGTCCCTAGAAAGGCAAATGATTTCATGTCTTTGAGAGATGAACAAGGACGAGTCACAGGCGACACAGCTCATCTTATTGAGGAAGCAACTAGGCTGTATGATGAAGAAAAGTATTCTGCTGGCCGCGATCTGTTCATCGAAGCGGCGATGCTAGCTCCACCAACTGAGTTGGTGATGACACTGCTGGCAGACACATTCAAACGCGATAAGAGGCAAGTGTTGCGCAATCTGGCATACACCTACCCAGAGTCAATGTCCGTGAAAAAAGGAGTAGCGGAGTCATTGGTGAACGATACATTCTCCAACTTTGCAGTGCGACTTTGCACAGAGTTACTCGATGGTGGAGGACTGTCTAGTAAAGAGGAGTTGGAAATAACATGGACTCGCTTTCGAGCCACAGCGAATTCACGGCTTTACGATGATGCTGAATTCTACATGACCCTAATTCCGGATTTCATAAGGCTGTGGAAGAACCTAGAAGAAGGAAATACCTTTGGGTTACGCTTCCAACCTTCCTCACTCCTCGAAGTATTTGCCCGGATATACCATCCGCCTGTTGCATTGGTACTACAACGCCTTAGAAATCAAATAACACTTCCTTCTTCGGTTGTGGAGTTCCTTGAAGCCAAAATTGAGGAATTAGAGATGCTGGGAAAAATAAAGCGCGAAGATGCCAAAAGTACATAAATCTATCCTTATAGAGATGGGCACGATGAGAGCAGGAGATGTGGAGAACAACAACATCGTGAACACCACCGACTTCACAGCGCTCAAGGCATCGTTTGGGTTAGCACCAAACAGCGGCAACTACGACAATCGCTCAGACTTCAATGGAGACAGTGCGGTAAACACAGCGGATTTCACTCTCCTCAGGAGCAACTTCGGCAC
>CADDZD010000122.1 GCA_902812385.1 Clostridia bacterium
GCAAAACGTGTGCCTATGCATTTTTCGTTTTTGCCTCGGTTCCGAACCCGCTAACCCTTGATATTAAAGGATCGCTCTTCGAAATTATCGCTAAAAATGCCTCGGTACTGTCGAACTCCGGTCCTTGCGCTTGCTCCCGGACTCCGGTTTAACTCGCCCTAAGACTTGTCGCAGACGGCAGCAACCGGCTCCTATGACGCCATCCATGGCGCATAGTCGCCTAGCTCAACCTCCTGTTTCGCTTCGGCTGCCGTTAGCTGCTCCTCGTCAAGGGCGAGTAACAACCTCTGTAAGGTCGCTGCGACTGCAAGGATAAACCGCTTTTTCGTTCCTCTGTTGGTGCCGCCGGAGGCGGCGTGGTGGTCTGCCCTGGAAATAGATGTCCGAGGCAGGATGTCAGATGTCAGAGGTTTGCAGAACTGACTAACGCCAGTTCCGTATCAACCCCGGAACCTACGAGGCTGTGGGCTTATACCCGGTAAGGATGTATCCGTCCACGGCATCGGTAATCTCCACTCTGGCGAAACCCGCCTGCTCGAAGATGTAGCGAGCCTCCCCCTCATCCGGGAGCAGGTCGTTGCCCACCACACCGCCAAGGGAGCGGTGCAGGGAGTTTACCGCATCCCGGCTCATGGGATGGCAAACAGTGGCTCTTCCGCCGGGTTTCAGGATACGCATCATTTCCCGGGCGGCCGCTGCCTTGTCCTGAAGGTGCGGGAAACAGGAATTGCAAACGATCTCGTCAAAGGCACTGTCCGGAAAAGGAGTGCTGGTTACATCCCCCAGTACGTAGGTGATGCTCTCGTTGCCATACTTTTCCATGGCCCGTGACAGCATTTCTTCAGCAAAATCCAGTGCCACCACGCTCCCGGCCTTACCTACAGCCTGCCGCAGGAAAGGCAGAAGAACACCGGTGCCGGTTCCGGCGTCCAGGACAACACTACCCGGCCTGATGCCGAGCCTTTCCACAATGCGGGCGAGGCGTTCAACCGTCTCTATATCAATCAGGCTATCCCAGGTAGGAGCCTTTTCATTGAAGTAGATCCGATGACTCTCCGACAAATCTTTCACACCTCCACTCTTTCACTTTCCGCTTCGGAGAAATAATGCTGCATACCACGAAAACCACTGCGGCAACCAGAGCAATGGTTGCTCCGCTGGGGAGATTGAACAGGTACGAGAGGACCCAAACCCGCCCAGCACGAGCAAACACCGAAAAACCCGGCCAGTGCAAACATCTTTTTTAAACTGTACGTGAGCTGGTAGGCAGCTGCTGCCGGGTTCACGATCAGGTTGAAGATAAGAATCCCGCCGATGCTGCGCAGGGAGGCGGTGATGACCAGACCGGTTAGAAAAAGCATACCGTAGAAAACCAGGTGTGCCGGGATACCCACTGCCAGCGCCACCTCCCGCTGGAAGATGACGGCCTGAATTTCCTTGAAAAAGAGCGTCACGGCACCCACGACTAAGGCACAAACGACTCCGAGTAAGACCAGATCGTTTTCGCCTACCGTCAGAATGCTCCCCCAGAGAATTTCCAGCGCCTCTGTTTTTGGCCCCGGCAGAAGACCCATGAACAAGAAGGCCAGCCCTATCATCACGGAAAAGATGATACCGATAGGAGTGTCCGGGTTGAACTCTCCGCGATCTGCCACGGGGCCGATAATGGAAGCAGCGGCAAGGCTGAAAGCAGAAGCGCCGGCTACCGGGCTGAAACCCAACAGGGTTCCCAGCAGGGCACCGGCAAAAGCAGCATGAGAAATGGCCACCCCGATGAAAGATATATGCATGGTGACCACTAAGACACCGATCAGCGAGCAGGCCACCCCGCCCAGCAGCCCGGCTAAAAAAGCGTTATGCATAAATCTGTATCCGAATATGGCTAGATCCAGTTCGCTATCCTCCTTTGACGCGGCAGATAGTATTGCCCATCACCATTTTCGTAAAGGACCTTCAGGATTTCCTGCTGCAAGACATCCTCCGGTTTTCCTTGCGCCAAGATCCTACCGGCCTTCATCAGGACAAGCCAGTCGCAAAGCCGAGCGGCAATATCCATTTCGTGGGTGACCATCAGGGTGGTATGATTTCCGGCCTTGTGAAAACCACTCACCTGCGCCAGGATCTCTTCTTTTACCCGGCGATCAAGGGATGCAGTGGGCTCGTCCAGGAGCAGAATTTCCGGCTCCTGGGCAAGGGCCCGGGCGATGGCCACCCGCTGCTGCTCACCTCCCGAGAGGTGCCCGATAGGGCGCCGGGCCAGGTGCGCCAATCCCACCTTCTCTAGCAGGGCATCCACCAGTTCCCAATCGTCCCGGCTGGGCCGCCGGAAAAAGCCCAGGTGACCGTAGCGCCCCATCATGACCACCTCCCTGGCGCATACCGGCATCCGCGGGTCGATGTTCTGCATCTGCGGCACATATCCGATTCGTGCCCGCAAGCTTGCCGGACACCCTCTGGCCAGCGAGTGCCCAAGCACTTCCACCCGCCCCTGGATGATCTTCCCCAGACCGTTGACAATGGTTAACAGCGTCGTTTTCCCGGCTCCATTGGGGCCGACAATCCCGACAAAGGAGCCCCTCGAAACAGATAGAGAGACCCCCCGTAAAGCAACATCTTCACGGTAGGAGACAACGGCCTTTTCGATCTCGATCACAACACCGTCCGCCAGGTTTTTTTTCTCAGTCACGTTTTTCCTCCTTACCACAGCGCCGGCCACTGCATATAATGCAACAACCTATTATTTTCCCCTAAGAGCATCCAGCAGCAGGCTGACATTTTTCTCCACGGCAGTCTTCCAGGTCCTGGTACCGGGAAATCCCCCCGGAAAGTTAGAGATTGTGACCTGGGCAGCCCCCAGCTCGGCTGCCAGCTCCTTACCGGCATCCGGCCCGCTTTGCAGGTTGTCCACCACAAGGCGTACCCCTGCGGCTTTCCCTTTTTCGACCAGTTCCTGAAGTTTCCGGGGCGTCAGATCCTCCGGGCGGCCGTAGGTAGCAACGACATCAAACCCCGCCCACTTGAGAAAACCTGCCTGCATTTCCGCACATATCACCTTCACTCCCGCAACTTTTCCCGCCTGAAGCCGATCTGTGAGTTTTCGTTCCTCCTCTGTGATGGCAGAAACCAGGCGCCTGGCGTTCTCATCGTAATAAGCTCTGTTGTCGGGGTCCTTTTCGCTCAAAATCCGAGCAATTCGCCTTACCGCCTCTTTTTGGACAGGCGGAGCCATCCAGTTCCCCGCTACGGCCACCGGCACAGCAGTCAACTCCTTGTTATTCGCCGATGCCAGCAGGTTTTTATTAAATGTATTTCCCTCCCAATCGTGGTAAATCAGGAGTTTTGCAGTGGCCAGCTTCTGCACATCGGCCGGCTTCAAATCAAAGTGCCCAGGGCAGGCTCCCGGCGGAACGATGTTGTTAACATTAACCCTTTCTCCCCCGATCGCCTGCACGATATCTGCAATCAGCGTCGAGCCGGTAGCAACCCCGAACTTCTCTGGGTTTTTCTGCCCACAGCCGGCAGAAAACAAAACCACTACGGTAAGCAATAAGACAAAAAGCAAGCCTCTCTTAAGTCGCAACTGTTTCTCCTCCTTCGCCGAAAAATAGAAAAACCACGCGGCCCCCTGCTCCGGCAGGGTAAAAGACCTTCGTGGCCTTGATTTACTTACCTTTTGGCAACCACCTTATAGTAAATAAAGACAGCGGATGGCTTCAGCCACTCCGTTTATCAGGTTTTATATTCTATGCCGGGCACAGATTTCCTGCTGGAGAAAAGCGTTTTTACAACCCGGGGAGTATTTACGCCAACGTCCTTGTCATCCGCACCGTTATTTTTTTATTCCCTTTAAAATCTTATCGGCCCCTGCAAACCAGCCAGCCCCAATTACTATTTTGATAACTCTTGTTCCGTATCCGGGCATTCACCGCTTGGACGGCCGGATTAAGGCAAGCACCTCCTGACGGTTTCCCAGATGCCTTCTATAGCCTGCCCCGCCCTGGTTTTTAACAAATCCTCCAGGGGCATCCCCTGTCTGATCACGTCCAGGACTGCCGGGTCAAAGGGAATTTTCCCCACCAGGTCTACCTTTTCGCCGGCGCAGTAACGCTCAAGTTCCGCGCTCAATTCCGGCCTCAAATCGTATTTATTGTCGCCACGAAACGGCAAACCTCTTCACATTTCCCGCATCCACTGCAGGCCGCTTCGTTTTTAACGACCTGTTTTGCCCCTTTAAATTCCCGTTCATCAAGCAGCTTGGGATGCAGGAGCAGATGTAGATTGGGGCGTGGCTATTATCACCGCGGTTGTCCACTTCCTTCCTTCTTTTTATACTTCTGGTACAGGTTGGGCATTGGCTGCTGCCCCCTCTGCGCCTGGATATACAGCGACCTCCACCCCTCGCCTGTCATGCCCCTGGAGAGTGGGGCCCCCCGCTTCGATTGCCCGGAGAGATAGTCCTGAATCGCAGCGTACAGGGCAGCGACGGCGTCCTCCGCGGTATGCCTCTCGTCGGGAGGAAGGCCGCCCAGTACCCTCTCGACATCCTCCGCAGCGATCTGCATGGCCTCCCAGACGGTTTTCCCCTGGGCAAGCATGGAGGTAACACTGCAGCAGGCGATCAGGTTCTGGCACCCCT
>CADDZD010000123.1 GCA_902812385.1 Clostridia bacterium
CGTGTGAGCATCGAGGTTGCATAATCGAGCTCTTAGAGTTTTATTCGTTTTTAAGTCTCATTATCCCTTTAATGCCTAGGGTCTGCTTGATTATTGCCTTTTTTGTGAAGCTAATTTTCAGGGCAGACGATCACGCCGCCTCCGGCGGCACCAGCAGAGGAACGAAAAAGCGGTTTATCCTTGCTGGCGCAACCGAAGTTCGGGAGCAAGCGCAAGGATAAACCGTGACATATTTTCAGGGCAGGTAGGCTGGAAACCTGACGCTCTAGGGCTTGATGAGCAGGACTTCTTCACGTTTCAATCCCTCATAGGTAGGCTGGAAACTATATTCTACTATTACCGAGGCCGTGATCGACGTTCCGTTTCAATCCCTCATAGGTAGGCTGGAAACCCCTTGCCCACTGCAGAGTGTGCAAAAAAGAAGATGAGTTTCAATCCCTCATAGGTAGGCTGGAAACTTTTAATGTACTATTTAGTTGTACAATGTGACATCTGTTTCAATCCCTCATAGGTAGGCTGGAAACCTCTGCCGACGCGGCAGTTTTCGCTTCATATCTCACGTTTCAATCCCTCATAGGTAGGCTGGAAACCCCGGAATCGCCGTAACCGCCACAAGGCGGAGAAAGGGTTTCAATCCCTCATAGGTAGGCTGGAAACGACTCCGACGTGCTGAAGTTCGCCCAGATAAGCGAGTTTCAATCCCTCATAGGTAGGCTGGAAACCCTATTTACGACAGGTAAGTAATTTCGTAAGTAGTGAGTTTCAATCCCTCATAGGTAGGCTGGAAACCGTGATCGACGTTCCTGGGCGAATTATGCGCGTCTGGGTTTCAATCCCTCATAGGTAGGCTGGAAACCATCTTTTTACCTTTGCCTATTCCATAATTCGAAAAGGTTTCAATCCCTCATAGGTAGGCTGGAAACCCGTGGTGTTGTGCCCCTGGGGCAGCCCTAACATGATGTTTCAATCCCTCATAGGTAGGCTGGAAACCATTTTCCTCAAACACGCGGTAAAACGGAATGTAGTTGTTTCAATCCCTCATAGGTAGGCTGGAAACCCAGAAGTTTTCTTGAGAATCTTCCGGGAGAAAATCGGTTTCAATCCCTCATAGGTAGGCTGGAAACCCGCCGGCGCGAGGGGCACAAGGGGACTACGGCCGGTTTCAATCCCTCATAGGTAGGCTGGAAACGTTCTTTGAAAACGGACGCTGCGACAGTGTTCCCTTGTTTCAATCCCTCATAGGTAGGCTGGAAACTACGAACAGGGGAAGATAACAAAGGAACAACTGTACGTTTCAATCCCTCATAGGTAGGCTGGAAACCAGGATTTGAGATGTACCAAACTGTAACACTGAACTGGTTTCAATCCCTCATAGGTAGGCTGGAAACGCTGGTCTACTACTTCCAAGACCAGGCCACTGATGCGTTTCAATCCCTCATAGGTAGGCTGGAAACCTTTGGGCAATATCTGGACCTCCGGTGCGAAGAGCAGTTTCAATCCCTCATAGGTAGGCTGGAAACGTTAGCTGTTTGGCAGAAACAACAGCTTTGGCAATCGTTTCAATCCCTCATAGGTAGGCTGGAAACTGGGAAATATTGTTCGAGTAGGATATCTACCCAAAGGTTTCAATCCCTCATAGGTAGGCTGGAAACTTTTGTTTAGTTATGTTTAGTTTATTAATGTTTACCGTTTCAATCCCTCATAGGTAGGCTGGAAACACATTAAAACGAGCAAAGAAAGAATTAAAAGAAGCGTTTCAATCCCTCATAGGTAGGCTGGAAACCCGCCGGCGCGAGGGGCACAAGGGGACTACGGCCGGTTTCAATCCCTCATAGGTAGGCTGGAAACGTTCTTTGAAAACGGACGCTGCGACAGTGTTCCCTTGTTTCAATCCCTCATAGGTAGGCTGGAAACCAAGACAAACGAGATGGGTGGCGACCTAACCGCCGAAGTTTCAATCCCTCATAGGTAGGCTGGAAACATAATATATATATGTCCAAGTTTATTTTCCGCCAGGTTTCAATCCCTCATAGGTAGGCTGGAAACTGGGCAGCGTCTTCTCTGCAATTTTGGGCACTACACGTTTCAATCCCTCATAGGTAGGCTGGAAACGGTAAATATCTTTCCCCAATGACCGCCGCCGCCCCGCGTTTCAATCCCTCATAGGTAGGCTGGAAACCGGTCAGGTTTGGCCATGGCTCGGTAGGGTCAAGGTCGTTTCAATCCCTCATAGGTAGGCTGGAAACCCTTCTCATAACGTCGGAAGCACTCTTGGCTTTCTGGTTTCAATCCCTCATAGGTAGGCTGGAAACATTTTCTTTTTTTCTTTTATCAACCTTTTTGATGAAGTTTCAATCCCTCATAGGTAGGCTGGAAACAAGTCTTGTGGCGCAAGGTGTGCACGGTTTTGTGCAGTTTCAATCCCTCATAGGTAGGCTGGAAACCATAAGCACCTATCACAAACTGCTTGGCCTCGTCATGTTTCAATCCCTCATAGGTAGGCTGGAAACATGGTGTTGCCGATGAGTGTCACCACGAGAGTAATAGTTTCAATCCCTCATAGGTAGGCTGGAAACAAGCCTTGTGGCGCAAGGTGTGCACGGTTTTGTGCAGTTTCAATCCCTCATAGGTAGGCTGGAAACCTTAGATTTCCGTTCTTCATCCATTTTTAACCACCTCCGTTTCAATCCCTCATAGGTAGGCTGGAAACTCTTAAATAGTGGTAAAAAAATGAGCCTTTGCCCCGTTTCAATCCCTCATAGGTAGGCTGGAAACCCAGAACGTTCGAAAGGGGTGAGGAAGAGGATGAATAGTTTCAATCCCTCATAGGTAGGCTGGAAACGACGCCAAGCTCGTGGAGCTGGTCCCGGACCAGGAAGTTTCAATCCCTCATAGGTAGGCTGGAAACTTGCCCACAACACAGGAGACCCGTACAGGCAGATTATCGTTTCAATCCCTCATAGGTAGGCTGGAAACCTGAGGACGCCGAACCCGCCTTGGTTGCTTACGCTACGGTTTCAATCCCTCATAGGTAGGCTGGAAACCAGAGAAGATGTACATCGAAAAAGCAGGGATAAAACCGTTTCAATCCCTCATAGGTAGGCTGGAAACGCCAACAGCTTCAGTTGCTTAATGTCGATAAGACCCGTTTCAATCCCTCATAGGTAGGCTGGAAACCCTGGGCGAAATGTGTGCGTCTGGCAGGCATTCTGAGTTTCAATCCCTCATAGGTAGGCTGGAAACCCTCATCAAATCCTAAAGTGTCGATTGCTTCGTAAAGGTTTCAATCCCTCATAGGTAGGCTGGAAACAATGGTAAAGGAAAAAATTCGTGAGAAATGGTACCCGTTTCAATCCCTCATAGGTAGGCTGGAAACGTTTTTCCAGTTCACTCGCCAGCAGGCTGGAGTTTCGTTTCAATCCCTCATAGGTAGGCTGGAAACCGCCATCGCCACGCAGGGCCCTGTGCTGGCGGGAGTGTGTTTCAATCCCTCATAGGTAGGCTGGAAACCAGGGTTAAAGGTGGCAGGCCGTATCGCTACTATATGGTTTCAATCCCTCATAGGTAGGCTGGAAACCCTTTACAGGACGGCTTCCGACCCTGAATACGCAAGAGTTTCAATCCCTCATAGGTAGGCTGGAAACGGTGAGGCGCAGGAATGGGTTACTTCGCCTTTTAAGGTTTCAATCCCTCATAGGTAGGCTGGAAACCTTTTTTATTAACTACGTCGGATGGAGGCTTACAAAAGTTTCAATCCCTCATAGGTAGGCTGGAAACCGGAGGTTGTCGAAAACGCTGAGTGCCGGTATTACTAGTTTCAATCCCTCATAGGTAGGCTGGAAACGAACTTGCCAATGCGGTCAAGAAGATGCTGTTTCAGTTTCAATCCCTCATAGGTAGGCTGGAAACCGATGTACGCCGAACTGCCTATGATTTTGTACTGGTGTTTCAATCCCTCATAGGTAGGCTGGAAACTAGAAAAAGGGGGGAGGAGAGGGGATATGCATATTCGGTTTCAATCCCTCATAGGTAGGCTGGAAACCGTATGAGTAGCATGGACTATTCCGACACCTGCGAAGTTTCAATCCCTCATAGGTAGGCTGGAAACTACTTTTGCCTACTGCCTACTCCAAAATTCGAAATGGTTTCAATCCCTCATAGGTAGGCTGGAAACACTTATGTGCGTCTGACAGGCATTCTGAGGTACGAATGTTTCAATCCCTCATAGGTAGGCTGGAAACCATGCTGAATGAGGCCAGAAAAGCCGTCAGAAGAAGTTTCAATCCCTCATAGGTAGGCTGGAAACGGGATCGACGTTCCTGGGCGAAATGTGTGCGTCTGGGTTTCAATCCCTCATAGGTAGGCTGGAAACCACGTCGAAATACCCTTTCTGTGGACCGTTCTGGTACGTTTCAATCCCTCACATAGGTAGGCTGGAAACCGGGATCGACGTTCCTGGGCGAAATGTGTGCGTCTGAGTTTCAATCCCTCATAGGTAGGCTGGAAACCCCGTTTGGGGCGCACGAATACAGACTCTTCATTTTGGCTGCTTCCTGGAGGGCGCCTCCAGCTCGGAACCCCAAGACCCCGATAGCCCGCGCTGTGTATCGGTTTCAGCTCTTCGGCAGGTTGTCG
>CADDZD010000124.1 GCA_902812385.1 Clostridia bacterium
TGTTGTCTGGGATACCCTCCGCTAACATAGTAGTTGTGAGCTATCTGCATGTAACGGAGATCTCTGACTCTAACAATGCGTATGAACATGGATCTTTAATCCATCATATCTCGGTTGAAGAAGTTTTTGGAAAAGTAATAATGCCTTAAACTTGTTGTTATATATTTGTACTAAAAAATTCGGGTGAGTGGCTGTGATCTCCGGGATAATCAAGGGTTGGGAAGTCGCCTCCAGGTTCTTTTCTTTTCCCCGCTTTAAAAGAAGAATCATATTCCAGAACTTCAGTCTGAAGGACCCCGGCGTGGCAGGAAATGTTCGGGAAAATCTCCAAAAGTCTAGGCCGGTGGTGCTCCTTTATTTTGACCTGGTGAAATTCCACGAGGTGGAGCAGGTGAGCGGCTTTCAGGCTGCCTCGAAGATCCTGGCCATGTTTAAAAAAAGCCTGGAAAGAGAAATGCCCGAAATTTTCCCCGGCACCGAAATCCTTGCCGTGGAAAACCTCTTGGGTGACGATTTTGTCGTCCTGATGGCGATGGAAGGCAGGCCGGATCACGGTGAGTTGCAGAAAATAGCCGTTACTTCCCGCATCGGCATCAGGGAAAGGATAAAGCAGGAATATTTGAAAATTACCGGCCGGGAACCGGACATCCACGTGGGATATGCCGTCCTCAGTTTAAAGGCGGAAAACATTGAGAGCCAGCTTTATACGGCGCTGCGCGAGGCACAGGAGATGGCCAGGGGTTCCATCAGTCTGGAGACGGCCGTGCTCTTATCCGAGTTCAGGGAAATTCTCGATCAGGCCCGGTTTGAGATCGTCTACCAGCCCATAGTTTCCCTGCGTTTCGGCGGTATCCTGGGCTGGGAGGCCCTGACCAGGGGGCCCCGGGAGAGTTATTTCCGCAGCCCCGATATTATTTTTTTCCTTTGCTGAGAAAGCCGGGCTGCTCTATCCCCTGGAAAGGGTCTGCCGCCGGCTGGCCCTGGAAAACTTCGGGGAGCTGGGGCCGGACCAGAAGCTTTTCCTGAACATCCACCCCCGCACCATCAGCGACCCCCATTTCGTCAGGGGAGAGACCATGAAGCTGATCGGGGAGATGGGCCTCAAGCCTTCCAACATCGTGTTTGAAATTACCGAGCGGCACTGCATCAAGGACTTTCCCAATTTTAACAAAACCCTGGAACATTACCGCAGCCAGGGTTATATGGTAGCCGTGGACGATGCCGGCTCCGGATTTTCCTCCCTGCAGTCCGTTGCGGAAATCAGGCCCGACTTCATTAAAATAGACATGTCCCTGGTCAGGGACATCAATCTTAACCCAATCAAGAGGGTCCTGCTGGAAACGTTTATAACCTTTGCCGAAAAAATCGGAGGCTCCATTATTGCCGAGGGGATTGAAACCGGGGAGGAATTGACCACCCTTGCCAGTATCGGCGCCCACTACGGCCAGGGCTACTTCCTGGGCAGGCCGGTATTTCCGAAAGCCTATCTGGATGAGACTGTGGAGTTTAAGGTGCTCCGGCTGGCTTCCAGCGGGCGCAACAGTGCCTGGAAGCATGCCTTCCCGGTAGGAGAAATCGCGGAAAACGCCGTAAGTGTCCGCAAAGACTGTCTGGTTCGCGAAGTTAAAAAAATACTGGAAGAAAATGACCTGCTTGATGGAGTGGTGGTGGTAGAAGAGGGAAAACCCGTGGGGCTGGTGATGCGCTACCGTCTGGACCGCTACCTGGGGTTGCAGTACGGGGTACCCCTGTATTTCGAGCGCCCGATAACATCGCTAATGGACGCTTCCCCCCTGGTGGTGGAGGAAGACACTCCCATTGAAATAGTCTCTCAGGTTGCCATGAACCGGAACAGGCTCAAGCTCTACGACTGGATCATTGTTACAAGAAATCAGATGTTCAAAGGAGTTGTATCGGTTCAGACTTTACTTGATACCATGACCAAAATCCGGTTGGAGATGGCCAGGGGCGCCAACCCGCTGACCGGATTGCCGGGAAATATAGCCATCGAGCAGGAACTTTCCAGGCGGGCCAGGGAAAATGAGGGCTGCGCGGTGATCTACCTGGACCTGGACTATTTCAAGTCTTATAATGACAGGTACGGCTTTGAAAACGGTGACCGGGTGATTTTGTTTACCGCTGCTCTCTTAAGCAGCGTCGTAAAAAAGTTCGGCGCCAGAAACGATTTCATCGGCCACATCGGGGGCGATGACTTTACCATCATAACCGTTCCGGAAAAGGCCGAGATTTTGTGCGCAAAAATTGCCCGGTATTTCGACCGGCTGATCCGCCGCTTTTACGACCCGGAGGACCGCGCGGCGGGGGGAATACGCGGCTGCGACCGGAGCGGCGGGGAGACTTTTTTCCCTTTAATTTCTATATCCATGGCCATTGTTGAATGCACGGGCCGCGATTGCCTGTACGACCCGGAAAAAATTGCGGAAAAGGCGGCTCAGCTCAAACGCTACACCAAGTCCCTGCCGGGTAGCGTTTACGTAAAAGACCGCAGGTCTTGCGCCGTTTGAATAAGTGCGTGCCGGAATGCAGGCAAGGAGGTGAAGAATTTTGTTGCTTTTTTAATCCTGAGATCCCCCTTAATAATAGTGACTTGGCAGGCAAACCTAAAAACGGGAGGTATTCAGATGAGATCGGTTAAGAAAAAACTGAGCCTTTTGCTCGTGCTCGTCCTATTAGTAAACATACTGTTGCCGAGCATGAGTGCGCTTGCTGCTGAAACAAACAATAATATCGTAGTTTTTGATGGAAAAGGGATTAGCGTCCAACCAGCGCCAGGGCAAGATGGTCGGGTTGAAGCCCAGGGTGTCAAAACGGCGGCGATCAAGGCGGCCATCCGTAAGCTGGTTTATTACCTGCGCCACAACGTCGACACGGTTATCAGTGAGCTACGTGATTATGTTCCTGGCCGCTATCTCACTGTGCTCAAGAACAACGCAGGTAAGATTGCCGGTTTCCTTGAGAGGTTGCTTACGTGGGAGGATCTAGCGTATCAGACCATCTACGACCAGACATATAACTTCTTGCGCTGGAATCTCGGTTTCGCTCACACTACGTCTCACTGGATCGCCCTCGGCATCAAATGGATCGTTGAATGGGGGTTGCTCTAACATGAGCGTCTCCGGCGGTACCCCTAACTTGGACCGCGTTCTTAGCGAATTCAGTGAAGAAGAATATGAGGGATTCAAGCAGTTCATGCGCTGGATACCCGATAACCATGACAGGCTTTGGGCCCAACCTAAACTGGCCCGCGAACGCTTGGTAGAGGTCTTCAAGTGTCTCGTGCCCACCAGAGGTGAAGAAGACTTGGAACGGATTTTCGAAGCCTTCAGCAAAGACGCACCTGGGATGCCTCTTTTAAAGCTGTTCAACAAAAAATCAAGGAAAAAGGGTTAATGCTCAAACCTGCGCTCGGATAGGATGGTCAGTTAGAAGCCCGAAGTACCAGTCTGCGGTGATCAAGGCGGCCCTGAGGACGTTTTCAAATGATGCTCCGCTCCCTTTAGTTGGACAGCCCCTCCTTAGGTTCATCGAGACCTACGGCTCGTCGAGCGTAGCGAGCACGATTAGAAGGTCGATATAGTGGATAATTTGCTGACCCGGGCAGATGTTCCGCTGAAAGCTATCGAAGATCAAATCACAGGTGGTCTCAACGGGATCGGCGTTCCTTACTCCACGGCAAAGGCTGTAGGCTACTACATCCGACTTGTGGAGTGGGTTCTCCTCTGAGGGGAGGGTAGCATCTTGGACAAACATCAGGGCTTTGAGGAGCGGATTCGTAAGCTTGAGGAGCGGATTCGAGAGACAGAAATCCGCCAGCGGCTCCTTGTGGATGCTGTTGCCAGAGTCGCTGAACTGGTTGATCCCAACTTTCGTTCGTTTTCGCTGTTGGCCTTGATTTCTGGTTTTCGGGGTAAAGATGTTGAAGAAATGCAACATTTCTTCGAGGAATGGGTCATCCACCTACCCGACGAGGAGAACGGGCGGGAAAAGTTTGTTCAAGAGTTTACGCGGCGTTTCCCACAGTACGCCCATATGCTGGAGGCGATAATGCAAGCCTACCAAGCGGATGGGCTGCTTCCACAACTGACTCGGCTTATCTTGGAATAGCTCCAGACGAGCGGGGTAAGGTAAACGTAGACAAGAGGAGGGATCGGCTGAACAGTGCTTCCCGGTCCCCAATTTTTTTGTTGCCGCCTTGGTGAGGAAACATAACCGCGTTATACCATCCGGGGCGAGCACATTATTGCAGATTGTTCAAAGACTGGTGGTGCGTCGCCATCCTGGGGAAAGACCGTTTTTACAGTATTTATACCAGGGTGCGGTTAGGTTATGCTGTGGGGGAAAGGCGGCAGCTGCGGAACTTTGGTCAGGGGCAGACATACAACTTCTTGCCGTAAATTGCTCCATCGATTTAGCTATTTTTTAAAAGTAGGTTCTCGTAAACCAAAAATGCCCATGTAACAAACTGGGATATGTGCTAGAACAATCCTTATCCCAGCAACTAAAAAAAGAACCTTGACAACGAAATAGCGGTGATCCCAAGACCGGGGCAAG
>CADDZD010000125.1 GCA_902812385.1 Clostridia bacterium
CCGACAGCAACATTATCTGGGATCAGGCCAACCAGACCGTCACCGTCATCAGGAACGAGCGCATCGTCCAGATGAAGGTCGGCAGCAACCAGATCCTTGTGAACGGTATTGCCCTGACCATGGATGTTGCTCCGAAGGTGGTCCCGGGCCGTGTGCTGATTCCGTTCCGCTTCCTTGCCCAGGCTCTCGGTGCAGAAGTGGTTTGGGATGCGGCTGACCCGAACACCATCACCCTTAACTTCTAGCATCTGAAGCATTAACAGCAGCAGGCAATAAAATACTGTGAGGGCTCGAGTTATAAACTCGGGCACTCATTTTATGTGGGTAGACAAGGGGACGGTTCTCGTAGACAAGTAGACAAGGGTAGACAAGGGGACGGTTCTCTTGTCTGCGCTCTTGACTGATGGGATAATGCCTCTCATCACCCGGAACTGGAGAGTTTCCCGCACCATTTACACCATGGGAAAGAAGTTTTACCCTCTCGGCCAATGAATAGCTTTGCTTTGTTGGCTTTTTTAAAGCAGCACTGGGAAGGTAGAACAGTGTTGCCACAAAACTAGAGAGCACCGATATATACGGTGGAATTTGGGCGGTGAAATTTAAGATACTCGCGGTAATTTCTCCCGAAGCTCTTTGTGAAAGCATAATGGTAATCAAAAAAACCGTATCCGGTGCCGCTCTGAGGTGTTTGGGACACTGTAGCCTGAGCCGCTCCAGGAGCATCCAATTACTGCCGGAGACTGAGAGCTTATTAATCGGCTGAAGTAGGTGTTCACTCTTTGTTAAGGAAGACAGAGGTTCGGGTAGGTAGTAATGCCGACTGGCAGATTTGAGAAGATTGTTTGCGACAGGGGGTCTGAAAAGAGATGCTATGGCGGAAGGGTTACCTCTTCCGGGCACTTGGGCTTTTGCTGGCGGTGGTGCTGGTCCTGGGGATGGTACTCCCGGCGGCTGCGGCACCGGGAACTCTTAACCGGCAGGTGCGGGCAACAGCGGGCGCGGTCAAAGGATACGTGCCCGGTGAGGTGATCGTGAAGTTTAAAAACGAGGCGGTGAAGAGTAAGAGCTTTGCGGCGGCCGCGGCGGACTTCGCGGCGGCGCAAGGAACTCTAGGCCTAAAGATGGGGCGGACCCTGCCGCACGGGGCGGCGCTCTTCAAGACCGCGGCTGATGTATCCCAGGCCGTTGCGGAGCTGAACAAAGACCCGCGGGTGGAGTACGCCCAGCCGAACTTCATCTATAGCTGCTGCGTGGTAAATGACCCGTTAGTAAGCTGGGGGATCGCCGACGCAGTATACGGCGTGCAGGCGGAGACTGCTTGGCAGTATACCTGCGGCAACCCCAACGTGGTGGTGGCGGTGCTCGATTCCGGCGTGGATTACAATCACCCGGATTTGCAGGGTCAGGTGATCAAGGGTTACGACTTCGTGAACAATGATTCCGACCCAATGGACGACAACGGACACGGCACCCACGTGGCTGGGATTATCGCCGCGGCGCTGGATGGCAAGGGCGTTGCCGGGATCGCCCCGGGCGTGAAGATCATGGCTGTGAAGGTGCTGGACGCTGGTGGTTCAGGAACTACTGCCTCGATCGTTAACGGCATTAACTATGCAGCTCAGCACGGAGCTAAAGTGGTGAATATGAGCTTCGGATCATACGAGTTCGATCGTTTAGAGTACGACGCCATTAAGACCCACACGGAAATTTTGTTCGTCGCTGCGGCTGGAAACGGTGGTCCCGATGGGGTTGGCGATGATAATGACATAACACCTGTTTATCCGGCCAATTACTGCAAGGAAAATATGGTAGGCGGCGCAACTTACCCAGCCCTACCTAACATTGTGAGCGTGGCGGCGCTGGCCGACCCGGAGGGGCCTAATGCAGGGGGTCTTGCTTCCTTCTCCAACTACGGAATCAATTCGGTTGGTCTTGCGGCCCCCGGTGAAAAGATTAGTAGCACCGTTCCCGCTCCACCGGCAGACGGCGGGGTGGCCCTTGCAGTTTACGACGCCGTCTACGGGTACAGGGTCATGTATTGGGGCTTCGGGGCGGAAGACCTGGCCACGGCTGATGCGGTTTACGACAGCATCGTCCGCACCGTTTACGGCTTTTGGGGGATCACCCCCGCCGAAACGCAAACAAAACCCCTGCTCTTAGTGGACGACGACCAGGACGGGACGTACGGAACATCTCCGAACCAGTTGACTCTTCCCGATGTAAGTTCATACTACCGCAACGCCCTCAGCACGGCCAGCTACGGCTACACTCTCTACACGGTGCCAAACGGTGCTGACGGCCCGGCGGTGGCCGCGAGCGTTTACAGCGGCGTGGTCTGGTTCATGGGGTACAGCGACGACAGCTTGCCGGGATCGAGTGACATCAATGATCCCCCGAATCTCACTACTGCTGACCAGGCCAACCTTATCGCTTACCTTCAGGCTGGTGGGCGGCTCTTTCTGAGCGGCCGCGATGCAGGATTGAGGATTGAGGACACGCCGTTCTACCGCGATTACCTTGGGGCGCAGTTCGTCACCGAGTGGGAAGGTCCCAGCGTCATGAAGGGGGTCTACGAGCCTTATACAGACGTTATGTATCCGCTTGCTCCCGATCGTCTTTGCATTGACATCCTTAAACCGGCGCGGACAGGTGCCAACGCCGTGCTTAGTTTCAACCCGTATGAAGCATGGTCCGGCACCTCCATGGCCGTGCCCTTTGTCGCCGGGGCGGCGGGGTTGGCCTTCTCCCTGCGGGGCGACCTGCCGCCGGCTGAGGTGATAGGCATCCTCAAGGACCGCGTCACGCGGCTGCCTGCGCTTGCCGGAAAAGTTACCTCCGGCGGGACGCTGAATGCCGCCGGGGCGCTGGCCTACGTGAAATCCCTGCCCCTGCCCGGCGCTGGCGGAGGTGGTGGGGGCGCCGGTGGAGGCGGTGGCGGTGGCGGCGCACCGCCGAAGGAGGAGGCGCAGCCGGGCGTGGTCGAGATCACCACTACCGGAAAAAAACAGACGGTGAGCGTCCTCGATGGCCGCGTGACGCTCGACATCCCGGCGGGCGCACTGCCGGAGGGCGCGAAAGTGACGGTAGAGCTTGTGGCCGAAACACCCGAAAGCGTGCCGGCAGGCGCGGTGGCGGCGAGCCAGGTGATCTCCGTGGAAGCTGCTGCGCCGCCGATCAGGCCGGTCACCCTGTCCATCCGGTTCGACCCCGCCCGGCTCGGGAACCTCGACCCGCGGGCCCTCCGGGTCTTCCGACAGGGGGACAACGGTGCCTGGGAGCCGGTGGGCGGCAGGCTTGACCGTGTAGCAAACGCAGTGGCTGTAGATCTCGATCATTTTTCAAACTATGCAGTTTTTGCCGTTAGGAAAAACTTTGCAGACGTTGTTGGCCACTGGGCGCAGAAGGACATCGAACTTTTGGCTGCACGCGGGGTAATCGAGGGTACGGCACCTGGTGTCTTCGCGCCCGAGCGCCCGGTGACGCGGGCGGAGATGGCGGCCCTCCTGGTGAAGCTCAAGGGCCTCGGTCCGGTGGCACCAACCGCGCCCGCCTTCCGGGACGTCAGTCCCGGCGCGTGGTACTACGGCGCCGTCGAAACTGCTGTCAAGGCCGGGCTGATCAAGGGGTACGGCGACGGCACTTTCCGGCCGGACGCCACGCTCACGCGGGAGCAGCTCGCCGTCATGGTTGCTAACATGCCTGGCAAGACGGCAGCAGCCGTGACTGCGCCGCCTTTCGCCGACGCGGACCAGGTCTCGCCCTGGGCGCGAGACGCTGTGGCGTCGGTATATGCCCGGGGCCTGATGCACGGTGTATCCGCGGAGAGGTTCGCGCCGCAGGCGGAAGTGACGCGGGCGCAGGCGGCCGCGATCATGGCTAGGCTTGCGGAGGAGATCGGCCTTTTTGAAGTGACGACCGCGGTTACGGGAAAGCTTGTTTTGAGCACGCTGGAGAAGCCGCACTGGGAGCTGCAGGCGGACGGGGGGACCTATGTTCTCCTACCTGACCCGGCGGACGCGGCCACGGCAGCGCTTTTGCGGGCGTACCAGGGCCGCCAGGTTACCGTGACGGGCTATCTATTCCCCGGCCCCAACATCTACATGCGCGGCCCGCTCCTACGGGTGCTGGAAGTTATCCTGGCAGAGTAAAAACCCGCCAGGCCCTGCCGACTTTGTCTGGGATGAGGCGACTCAGACCGCAACGGTCAACTTCTAACGTTCGCAATTTGTGACGCAGCACAGCAGAGCCCGGATCAAAAACCCGATCCGGGCTCTTTCATTATCTGCGTGCTCTGGAGTAATTATCTGTGGCCTGTGGATCGCTGAATAGGGCTCTGGTTCTCGTTGACAATTTTTATGGGCTGCTATATATTGTGGTTGAATTAGTTAATGCAGTTAAGTATTTCTGGAGAGGGGATGGCCGGTTTGCTGATGAGGAAA
>CADDZD010000126.1 GCA_902812385.1 Clostridia bacterium
AGCTTTGCTCTCATGCGCCGCCTGGGGATTAACGAGGCAGCCGCTTTTGACGGCCATTTTGATGCCGCCGGTTTCATCCGCTTACCCGCGGTGCCGCTAAGAAAAAAGCCGCCAAAGACCTGATAACTATATTTAAGGTAAACGGTTTCCTCCGGCCGGGCCGGCAACCTGCCGCCTGCAATGGTATATGTGCGCATCACCGCGTGGCCACGGCCGTTGACGACAAGTTCCGTGCGGTTTTCCTCCTGGCAGAACGCATCCTTTAAATCGTCATTAGGGCGGTTTACCTTACCGCAGTAGGGTAGCCTGTGGAAGACGATGATCTTCCACTTTTTTCTTGTCCTCTCAAGATCCCCCTTCAGCCGGTCCGGAAACAGGCTGCTCGAATTTAGATTCACGCTATTGGGAGGGGTTTCACTTGTCGAAAGAGGCACTGAGAGCCTCGATGTCAATACCAACCAGGCAACCCTCGGAGTCAAAGTCGAGAACTACTCCTGGGGCGGCCTCCCTGGAATCGACGCTTACTTTTTCTGAAAGCTCAATATAAAGGGAATCTGTTTCTGGATAATAAAACAAATTCATCTTTTCCCTCCTTTTGCCGGCCTGAAATCCCTGTCCGGAAAGGCGTTTTCAGTATAGCATGCTTCTCGTTAGAGTTAAGGCATCACGGGGTTAAATTATTGACAATGTCCAGGCTAATAGCTACAATTATAGCTACGGAGGTGTTGCTGGTGAGTGATATCAATTTCATTAATACGCGAGATTTGAAAAATAAAACCAATGAAATTCTTCGTGCTGCGGAGAAGAAAATTTTTGTTGTTACTCGCCACGGCAAACCAATTGTTACAATAAAACCATACAGCGAAGAAGATTTACAGGAGCACCGGCGCGACTCTCTTTACCAAAAATTAAGAGAAAATATCGGTAGAAAGTATCCTGCATTGCTGACCATGTCACCTCAAGAACTGCAAAAGCTCGGTGACAGCATCTCTAGCAAAGTAACGGAGTTTGCTTCATGGCAGGAGATGGAAAGAGTTGCCAAGGGAGATCGTTATGGTTTTTCTTGATAGCAACGTGTTTATCATAGATCGCTTTTTCCCAAGAGACCAGAATTACCCTGTTAACAGACAATTTCTCTCTTCTTTAAAAGAGGCACAGATCAAGGGCGCTTTGCCTTATTACACCCTTTTGGAGATTTGCGGCGTGGCATCCTTTAATCTTAACGAAGAGGAATTGGAAAAATGGCTTTATCTATTCGGCGAAATCTATCCCGTCGAAGTTCTCGATCCTTACAGTCTTACAAGCGGTCAAAAAGTTGATCTAGGAAATTTCTTATCGGATTTGAGCAGGTTTATCACCAAAAAAATGACCATTGGTGACGCCGTATTCTTAAGAGAAGCCGAGATGTACCGGGCTTCGGCGATAGTTACCTGGAACAAAAAACACTTTGTCGGGCGCACCAGCATCAAGGTTTACACACCCGCCGAGTTTCAGGTGGACCAACACTAATGTGGAGCGTTCCCTGCTCATACCGGCCGTAGCCATATTGGTGCGGATATGCCGAAAGTCAGGCCAGTGCCGGAACAGTGCCAACCCACTGACCGTCTTCATCTTTTTCTAAGATAACCGTAAATCGCCGCATCATCGCCACCCCCATACTACTGTTATCCTTATCCGGTAGCTTCTATTTTTCATTAATAGCCTGCGCCGCGCCAGCCGGCAAATGGACCTGCAGCCGTATTTAAGAATATCCGAACGCCGCGCCGGAAAAAGCTCCGCCCGGAAGAAAACTTTTTTGTGGTACTAAGGATTTGGATTTTTTGCTTTAACTCTCTGGTGATACGTTCTCTGAAACCTATCGCCCGCGGGGTTATGACCGGCGCCGCGGCGTGGTGGATTATTATCCCGTAACGCTCCATGTACTTCCAGTAGCCTATCGTTGACGTGTGTGCCGGCCAGACCTGCTTTACGCCCACATCTTCCTTGAAAGCCCTGCGTATGACGGGTTTCCCTGTTGCTCGCTCTGACGTTCGCCAGGCGTAGGAATTCCCCCGTGGAGCACGGCCTTGCCGTGAACGGCGGACCGGCTTACCCTCGGAAAGAATTAAGTTGTACGATACAGGTAACGGCGGCTCAGGCGGGCGCAAGGGGCGTGACCAGGTACCCATAAGTTCCCGGCCGCGGAAAAAATTTATTCTTTTTTCACATTGCAGTGAAATACTGGTAGTAACAGTTTATCCAGGAAGGAGGTCGCGTTATGAAAAGAATTAAGTACAGTAGAGACGTAGATGTGCTTCTGGTGGAGCTTTCAGACAAGCCGATCGATCACGCAGAGGAAGCAGGGCAGGTAATCGTCCACTTCGCGGCAGACGGGGAGCCGGTTCTTCTGGAAATCCTTGAGGCAAGGGATTTTCTCCTGCGCTCGCTTTCCACAATCGTAAAGGAAGCAGTCCCGTGAGGAGAACCAAAGAAGCTGTTGATCGCGCAAAGCATTTTGCAAAGCGGGCTTTGCCGGTTGAAGTGCACGAAGTTTTGGAAAATACCGACTTCCCGCCTTTATGGGTGAGAACTAAATCGCTCGGGCGATCACCGGCCTATCTGGTTTACGGACGGACAGCGGAAGGAAGATATTTACTAATCCCTGGAATCGTACTTTCCGAGCCGCCCCTAAAGAATATGTTCATGCCGGTAACGGTGCGGGATATGACCATAAGGGAGCGCGAGTATTATCTAAAACACACTTAGAACGGCAGTATGATGGCGAGTGGCTAATTTGTAATTTCTTGAAATCCCGTTATGGGGGTGAATAAAGGTGACGAAAAAAAAGATTCCCGAATTTAGAAACATAGAAGAGATGGCAGAGTTCTGGGATAACCATGACACCACCGAGTTCGCCGTTGGCGAAATAGAACCGGTGGAATACAAGCCGAAACGCCTGGTCCTGACAGTACGTTTCGATGCCGGGGACATGCTGGCCATCAGCAGGGAAGCACGTCGGCTGGGAATGGACCGCTCTACCTTTGTCAGAATGGCGGTTAAACGGTACCTTGAGGCACAGCGTTGAAGGGATAGGTGTGCTATGTCTGACAAGTTAGAAAAATGACACTCGGCTATAGGAATGTTTTTCAAACCACCATCCTGGAAACCTACATCGTTTGCTGGCCTAGACTCAATATTTTGGCAGGTTCGGGATGCCTAATACTTCTTTAGAATATCGTGGTGCCCACAGGCCAGCAGGATAATGGTCTCCTCCTCCCGCTGAAATACGACCCGGATGCTTTTGCTTGCATACGCCTCCCAGAAAGGAGTCCCTCTTATTCTGTGCACCTGAAGGGAAGGATGTTTGGGGTTGTTACCCAGTAAGCGCAGCGTTTTTAAGACCTGTTTCTGGGCTTTCCTGTCCAGTTCGCAGAACTGCTCCAGGAAGCTATCGGTTCTTACGATTCGTGGCATTTTCCAGTTCCTCTATCAAGCTCTCCACCGTTTCATGCGCCTCAACCCGTCCTTCCTCCAGGTCCTTAAGGCTCCTTTTCACCCTGCTCTGCCACTCTTCGCTCCAGAAATATTCCTGTTCCTTAGGGTGCCACGCGATGGGGACAATGCGCAGGCTGGCGCCGTCCTCCCCGATTTCGACGCGCACGTAGTCGCCCTCCTTGATCCCCAGCTTCCTGGCCACCTGGCCTATACTGATAAGCATTCGTTTCTGAATTTGCTGAATAACAACTTGATCATCCATTCCTATTTGCCACCTTACAGCGATTCTGTTTTTCTGAATTATACCATATACCACCCGCTACCAGCAAGAGGGTATTGATCTGGGAAACTTTTTAGCGTGTTTGAGCAGGTATATCACCAAATAAATAACCATCGTCGACGCCGTATTCTTAAGAGAAGCCGGGATAACGGGCGTCGGCAATAGTTGCGTGGAACAAAAAAAGGCACTTTATCGGGCGCACAAGTGTCAAGATTTATAGGCCGGCCGAGTTTCAGGTGGACCAACATTAATGTGGTGCCCTATAAAAAAGGTCTCTTGACTTAAAATGCAATCCGTTTAATAATGTAAGAAAATAAGAAAGTAAGGAGCACCGGCATGCACAGAGTTAAAATAACCTCAAAAGGCCAGCTGACGCTGCCCAAACAGATAAGGGAGAAACTTCGCCTGCGGGCAGGAAGCTTTCTCGAGGTCCGCATCCGCGGCACCGACCTGGTGCTAAGGCCTGTAACCCAAGAGAACGACAGCGAAGTGCTTCTGGAATATTGCCGGCAAAACGACCAGGAAGCCGACCTGGATAAAGCCCGCCGGATAATGTCCCAGGTGCCCGTGGCGATGCACGAGAGGGTACGCCAGCTGCGCGAAGAAGGATAAGCGGGTACAATGAAGGATTATTTTCTTGACACCAGCGCCCTCTTCAAGCGCT
>CADDZD010000127.1 GCA_902812385.1 Clostridia bacterium
GATCACTCCCCGTAAATAAAACTGGTCGGTTAGTTACCGACCTGGTTAAAATCGTAGTATTCCGGTTCCGCTTCCGGCGTTGGCTGCGGTGGGGCTTTTTCCAGGAGCTCCATCTGTTTGTACTGGTTAAAGTCCCTCGCCATCAGCCTATCTAGCAACATCTGCCGTTCCTTAAAGTAGCGGTCCTCCAGCTTCTCGATTTCCTTCGAGTGATACCACTCCCGATAGCACAGGAAGGCGACCAGTGCGACCACAGAAACTACAAGCGTCTCCAGAATCATTCCTCACCCACCTTTCGGTGAGCCTTCCGGTGCGCTAGGTACTTGCCTCGGTTGGTAAATACCTCTCCACAGATCGGACACTCCAACGCTACATCCAACAAAGCCTCTTCCATCTCTTGTAGAGATTCTTTTCCGTCATCCAGTGCTTCCGCATCCTCCGAAACTGCCTGCTCCTCCAGACGTTTAGGTGCCCAAGCCTCAACAATAGCATCGGCACAGACGGGACAAACCACGTTAAAATGATCTATGGCCACTCCCCTCTGTATCCAGGAACGGCACAAGGCACAGGATGCATAAATCCCCTCAACTATTTCCGCCATCAGCTCTTCCTCCCCAGCTTCCTCAGTATCGCTGCTCTCCGTTTGGGGTCTTTGACCTTCTTGGCCGACTTGCGGGCTTTGGCATAGGCCGCAGCAGTAGCTATCCTTCGTGCCTCCGCCATGCTACCGGGCCGCGTGTTGCCAATCCGACCAGTCTGTTTGTACTTGTGCAACATCTCCTCGATGTTGGAGCTTATTGACGCTTGCGATGTTCCACCCTTCAACGGCACCGTCATCACCCCAAATGAACTACTATAGATAGCTGATACACACGTCGCCCATCGTGGTGGCAGAAATCACCACGAACAGTCCGGTGTTGAACGCAACATCGAACTGAAAACTCCCTGCCTGCTTGAACACTCCAATGAGCGTGCCAGCTGTGCTGGTCCCGTCGTAGACGCTGACCGCCATACCGCTTCCGGCATCTCCTATGTTGACTGCGTGGAGCATACCCGGACCGCTCTTGACCAGCGTCCCGGCAGTAGTAGCGGAAAAGTGCTGGAAGCTGTAGCTTCCAAGCCTCCGGGCTTCTACGTAACCCACAACGGTTACGGCACCGCTCTGGTAGTTCTGGACGTTAGGACGGATATAAGCCACGCCCTCGACATCGAACTCAACATAGCTCGGGCTGTACGTTACCGAAGACTTCAAGTCATCGGCTATCTCCCCGTTGAACGAGAACCAGGTGGTTCCGTCCAAACTCGCCTCGAACTTGACCGCCGCATCAAATACTCCGGAAATTAAAAAGACCGCCGTCTTTCCGTTCCGGCAGTCCAACGAAGTTCCAGGGCCATTTGCCGTCGCATTATTCAGCAATGTGTTTAAGGCCATCGATCAAACCTCCCTGCTCCTTTTAAGGTCTTTAAACGTAAACTCCCAGTTCCGGGTGCACCCTTTTCTGCGCCCACTGGCGGCGAACCATCTCGGCCAGGGAAGGCGGCCCTTCCGGCTCGGCAACTTGAGCCTGCTGTTCCTGCTGTTGCCGCTGTACTTCGTAACCGGAAATCTCACGCCTTACCTGGTTACTGATGGCCAAGCTCATTGCTCGGTCATCGTGTGCCCCGCTGACCGCGCCGATCTCATCGCTCTTATCCGACAGCCGGACGAAGGTGCTCATTTCCTGGAGCGTTTCTTTGTTGTTGATCACGACCGTCCCGTTGTAAAAGTCCGCCCGCAGGTTGTCGATGATGAACTTCTTGGTCCGCTTGGTAGTGGCCCATCCCAGCTTGCCGACCCACTGGTTGTTGATCTTGTCATATACCCGCCGTTGGTACAGGTTGTAATACCCGTTGTCCCGCAACCAGTTCAGAACCGCCAGCCCGTGACCATCGGCCTCAACCGCAATCAGCGCATTGTTGTACCACATACCGAGAAAGAGCAAGTCCTGGGCATATGAAGCAGGCTCGGCAAGCAGGTGCAGGTGGGCTACCTGCTCTCCAGTAATGACATCCAGCACGTCCGCGCTGGAAAAATCGCCTTCCCGGTTAATTACCACGCCGGAGCCGGTATCGGCCCCGATAACGTAAACCCTGCCGGGCTCCGGCATCTTGAAGACCCGGAGGTGCTCGCCAGGTTGCTGAACGAACACCGGCGGGGCATCCGCCGTCAGCCGGGTCAGGAAACCTTCAGCATAACTTATATTCTCAATCTCCCGGAGGCGGCGCATAACCGCTTCCGGCCTGAAGATGTTGGAGTCCTTCCGCAGAAAGGCTTCCTCAATAGTACTTGGAAATTCCAACTTGAAAGCGTCTTCGTCGCCTTCAAACTCATTTTCAATAACCCACTGCCGCCAGTAGAGCTGTTCTCTGTCCAGGTCGAGGTGTTCGAGCTCCGGCGGACAGTAAACCTCCACTCCCGGCGGGGGCTTCATCCGGTACTCATCGCACTCGTACCAGGGGAAGAACAGCGCCCGGTACGCGGTCGGGTTTCCGGCGTTCTGCCGGTTCCACGCCTTGATGAACAGATTGTAAAATTCCCCCTGAGGACCGTTACCGGTTGATTCGATAAACACCGCCGTGTTGGGTGTCTTGGGTATGGCCGAGAACAACGCCCTCATTATGGCCTTGGCGTCCTCGTAGAACGCCATTTCCGAAACATGGGCTAGGTGTATGGTCCGAGAGCGCCCCGGCTCCTTGCCCTCGGCAGAAGTGACCGTAAGCGACGATCCAATCCCCGCAAAGCTGATCTCGTACTTGGTAAAATACTCTTCCTTGACCTGTTTCACCGCCCGGAACCAGCCGGGAAGGTTTTTGATGGCGAAGCGGTTGATGTCCAAGATGCTCCTGGCGGCCTCTTTTTCGTGGGCGATCTCCACCGCATTGACGTTATTGGCCCGGAGCATCCTCCACAGGATGTAAGCCTGAATAACCGTGGAAATCCCCATCTGCCGGGCCTTGAGAACAATTATCCGCACCGGCTTCCCCGAACGGATTTGGGTTTCGATCTCGGCCACCAGCTTCTTTTGGACCGAGTTAAGCTCCAAAGGAACCACTTCGCCCATCTTGTTGCGGATGTACGCGCACATCGAGCAGAAAAATGCAAAGTCCTGCATGGCCCGCTCGACGCCCTGCATATACATTTCCATCCTGCTAGGCCCTTTCTCCGGCATCAAACTCACCAGCAAGCGCCCTCTCTAACCTCGCTTGTTCCTCGGAGGTGATGTTTATCTGCACCGCCTGTACGTTCTGAGCAGCCTTCCTGCCCCGCATCACCACTCCCGATACCTCGCACAGGAGCTTTGCAGACTCTATGTCTCCCTGTTTGGCCCGGCGCGCCAATTTCTCTACAACTTCCGGCAGGTGTAGACTGGCCTGCACAGCTATCCGATCATGGAAGAGCCGGAGAAATTCATCCATGGTAGCTGCTGCCATGAAGCAATCGCGCAGACTTACTCCGTCCACCTTCCGGTCCTGAAACAGCTTGTCCACAAACTCAACTACGTCCACCTGTCGCGCAGGCATCCCGGCGGACGGAGAAGTCCCTTGAAGCATGTTCATCCCTCCATGCTAGCAACCGTTTTACGTCTTCCAGGTCCACATTGTTTTGTGCGAGGAGCCTCGCAAACCCGGCCAGCACTGCCACGTCGCAGTCTCTGAGTGCTCCCAGCACTCCTGTCAGCTCGCCATATATCGTCTCCTTGGCCATCCTCCGGTACGGAGTGAAGAGGTAGGCCATAGGCATTTCCGCCAGGTTACATATCTTGAGGACCATCCACAGACGGATGTCTCGCAGAAAGTACAGGCTTCCCACTAGGAGATCGTACAGCGTAGACTCTCCAGGTTTAAAAGCCCAGGTATCCGCGATGTAGTTGTAAAACTCCTTTACTCCCGGCCACTTCCGGGCTATATGGAAGCACAGCCGGTACGGCGCCATACCAGACCGGCCGTAATAAAACTCTTCATCTACCAGTATTTCCGGGAGTACTTTTCTCTCATCGGCCACCCTGAGAATGTCGCGGTAGTCGGCATACCTGCCCCCGGTCGGAGAGTTGGCAAGATACCCAAACTCTTTCTCGGAAATTTCCAAGAGACCGAGCATGGAGAAGTCCAGGCGGTACCTCACTTTTTCCAGCCACCTTCCTGCCTTCGGATGCCTGGCCATAAAAAACTGCTCCTCCCTCAGGGCAACCCAGCCTGTTTTGAAAAGTTTCAAAAGAAAAAGCCGGGACTTCCTCCGTTCCGGCCCACCATCTCTTTTCGATAATACTCCCTGTCCTAATTTAACTATACTTTGTCCCGCGAAATCAAGAGGAAATAGGTGGGACTAAGTCCCTTTTTT
>CADDZD010000128.1 GCA_902812385.1 Clostridia bacterium
CCGAGCTGGCCGGTCTTGAGGGTATCTCTGCCGGCTTCTCTTCCGGTGCCAGCTTGGCCGCAGCCTTAAGGCTACTGAAGTGACCGGAGAAAGAGAAAACATTGCCCTTACAATAAAGTTGGCTGCTTGCTCAGGCTTGGTGGCTGTTCCCGAGCCTTACTCTTTCGTCCCGGTGGCCTGGATGGCCTGCCGCACAGTGGAGGAGCAGCATCCTGGAACAAGGAATTGTGCTTAATTAAGGAGCCTTTTCAATGATGCGCGCCGGAATCTCCAAATGGCGAGCAATGGCCCTCACCTGGGTTTTATAAAGGTCAAGAATCTACACGCGGCTTTACCTTTTTTCCGAAAGCAACTTTACAAAAACTTCCACAAGGTGCGGGTCGAACTGGGTCCCTGCACCCTTTCTTAGTTCCTCCAGGGCCTTCTCGGGTGACAGAGCAGGGCGGTAGGGCCGTTCTGAGGTCATCGCGTCATAGGCGTCGGCTATGGCCAGGATGCGGCTCAGGATGTGGATCTCCTCGCCGCGCAGCCCGCGGGGATAGCCCTTCCCGTTCCACCGCTCATGGTGCTGCCGGATGAGTTCCGCCACAGGGACCATTTCGGGTGAAGAAAGGGCGATCCGGTACCCCACCTCAGGGTGGTGTTTCATTTCCTCCCACTCTTTCTCGGTGAGCGCAGAAGGCTTGAAAAGGATGTGCTCCGGCACTCCCAGCTTACCCACGTCGTGCACGTCCGCCAAAAGGCAAAGGGTATCCAGATCGCTTCGGGAGAGCCCCACCGCTTTGCCCAGCATACAGGCCAGCTTTTTCACCCGCTCCGTGTGGCCTTCGGCCACGTAATCCTTCTCCGCCAGGGCCGCCTTGAGCACGCGGACGATCGCACGGTGCGGCTCTGCCCCCCGGGCGAGCTTGTCCCTGTACATGGCGTCGTCGGCCTCCGCATACACCTCCCGCAGCGGGCAGGAGGCATCCTCCACCGTCGCCACCCCCACGGAGACGCTCAGAGGGAGATCCGGGTGCTGCGCGTTGTCCGTCTCTACCGCCTCGATTATGCGCCCGACTACTTCTTCCGCTGTCTTCCGGTCCGTCTGCGGCAGGATCACGGCAAACTCGTCCCCGCCGACCCGGGCCACCATGTCGGACCCTCGGACGCAACCCGCGATTGCCTTTGCCGCACGGCGCAGGAGCTCGTCGCCCTGCTCGTGGCCCAGGGCATCGTTGACCACCTTGAGGCCGTCGAGGTCGCAAAGGATAAGGCTCACGGGAAAGGAGCGGCCCTTCTCCAACCGTCGCAGTTCCTCCTCGAAGAACGTGCGGTTGTAAAGCCCGGTGAGAGCGTCGTGCATGCTCTGGTACCTCAGTTCGTCCTCCATCTTCTTGCGCTCACCGATGTCGCGGATGCACTGGACCGCCCCGAGCAGGTTCCCCTTCTCGTCGCAGATCGGGGCCGCGAGCGTCCAAAAATAAAGCCCCCTGCCGCCGTAAGCGCAAGGGGCAAAACCTTCCCCGACAAGAACTTGGCCCCTCCTCTCAATCTTTTCGTACTCCTGCTCCCACTTCTTCCCGTTGCCAAGCAGGATGTTCACCAGAATGGGTCTACGCTCCCCGAAAAACGGGACGGCGTAAGCATATTCACCCTGGCCCAGCATCTCTTCTTTTCTGACCCCACTCATTTCTTCCACGGTCCGGTTCCACACGACCACCCTGCCTTCGCGGTCAACGGCAAGGACGCCGTCCGGGAGGGAGTCGACGATCTTCTCAAGAAGGCTCAGCCACCTTCCTGACATTTTCAGTGGAAGTTCGCCGCTCTCAACAAGCAGGAGTTCCAGCAACTCCCTGGCCGCTATAATTTTGTCTTCCGGTAAAGCGTCCACCAGCCGGTGGAGGCCGTCTCTTCCCTGGCCCGAGTTCACGCTCTTCACCGCCCTCTTAAAGCACCTTGACGTAAGTTTTCTACTTCCGGGAAGCAAAATCCTGCGCGAGAGTAGAGCCGGAACCTACCCACCCGCCAAGTGCAACGGCCGTTTCGCTCAGGAGATCGGCAGCAACGGAGTGATCTTTTCCACCTCAATGGCGGGCCTCATCCAGATGTTAGGTCCTTCCCACAAACGTCCATGTACCAGGTACAGCCAGCCCACGCGCGGTTTGATGTCCCCCAGCAGGACATAGCGGCGGGGCGAGAGGAAGCATTTCCCTGCCTTCCCCGGCCGCAGGGGCGGGGGGACGCCCGCAGGCGGCGCTTCGTCCGCCCGGACGCCGGTGCTCACCAGGTTCCCGTTCTCGTCCTTTCTGGCATAGCACCAGAAACCGGTCCGCGGGTCTCTGACGATGGTGCAGCCGTCGGCCGTCTCCCAGCCGTGCAGCCGCTCGTCCCCCACTGCCTGACCTGGAATGCGCCTTCCCGTCGGGTTGCTTGAGCTCCATCAGGCCTGGGTAGAACGGGACGGCGGACGCTGGGGGTGCCAGAACAAGGGCCGCAAAGGCGGCCAGTACCTACAACTTTCCGCATCCGTTTTTTCCTCCTTGCGTCGTGGCTTCAAAAAAGAGGAACCGCGAAATGGTTCCTCTTCGGATTGATGGGGAATTTGTTGCTACTTTAGAAGATCGCTCAACTTCTCCAGCTCTCTTCGGGCGAGATCGCTGTATTCCGCGATCCGCTTGGCCGCCGTCTTGTAGACCTTGAAACGCTCCCGCTTGCCCACCGCGACGATGACCACCAGCACCTCTTTTTCTCTGGGAAGATAGACTATTCGGTAGCCCTGCACACCGATCTTCCGCAGCCCCGCCAGGTCGATGCCTATCTTTTCGCCCAGCGGTTTCCCGTAACCCAACGGGTCGGCCTCAAGTTTCTGCAGGGCTTTCAGTACTCTTTTCCGGGTGCCTCCGTCCATCTCTTCAAGGTCCTTCACCGCTTCCGGGAGCCACTTAATCTTCCAGCGGCTCATCTGGTATCCCTTCCAACTCCCCGAGCGTTACCCCGAAGCGGCTCAAAACTTCCTCCATATCTACCAGAGGCTCAGAAGACTTGGAGTGTTCCACAAGGCGGCGGATGGCCAGCACTGCGTAGTAGAGGTCTTCCACTTTCCGTTCCTCGACAAGAAGCTCCCTGTAGTCGTCGATGTTGATCAGCACAGCTTCCACTTCTTGCTCCCTGGTGACAAAGATCGGACGTTTCTTTGCCTTGTCCAAGTAAGCCCCTAAGTTTTTGCTCAACTTCGAAGAGGAAACCAGCTGTGCCGGGCTGAGCAACACAGGATCGTCCATTTCATCGACAGACATAGCACTCATCTCCTCTAACCCCTCTCCGTAAAATTTATATCCATTTGCTACGGAAATGATACAACATTTCTCGGCACAATGCAATCCAGAAATATCTTACCTCAATTTGGCCGCCAGTTCCACACCGGGGCCCGCCCGAAATCTCCGGCAGGTACAGCCCGTCCACCTTGTCCCGCCGGACGAACTTGACCAGGAAATCCACCACGCGCCTCCGCCTGCCCTTCCCGTCGGGTACCATCTGCTCTACGCGCCACGACACACTTGCCTTAGGGTAACGACTGCTGCTACCTACGTTGCTCGGGACTTTCACCCAAAAGCCCAAGCCCATGCCGGGCGCACGAAAACAGTGCCGGAGGTAAACCCCGGCACTGTTCGTTTTCAAGGCACGGCTTCATCGCCGCCCGGCCACACTTTGGGGCAAGCCGCATCAGAGGTTAAGCTATTGATCGGATTTCTGGCTAAATCGGTTCGGCAAGACTGTTGAAGGGCCGCCGCCCACAGACCGGCGGCCGCAATATAATCCCTCCCGCATGCTCCTTGCTGTGCTGGGGTACTACCAGGTTCAGGTTTCTGTTGCAAGAAAAACCGGGCCACTGCTTTCAACCCTACCCCTAAAGGGGTGGGTCCTTTCCTCGGCGTTTTTGTAAATCAGAGCGGGCAGCTCTTTTTGTGCTGCCTGCTCTGTCAACTTCTCCCTTGAGACCTCGAGGCCACGAAGCTGTTGCCTTACGATACCGCGGTCAGCAACGCCAGGAGCCCCTAGATGGCCCGCGCGGTCTTCGCCGCGAAGGAATCGCCGGTAAGTTTTCCTTTCGGACGCGACTTATAGACCGAATCTACTGTTACACCGCAAATTATCTTAACCTTAAATCATAGGTTTCTGGTCAAAATATTTTATAAAATATTTCTCTTCAGGGTAAAATAACGTGACTACTTTTTGTCACGATATTTTATTTTCGGGGGGGAAAAGAAGAGAAGACGCCCCAGGTTTTTGCACCAAGCGT
>CADDZD010000129.1 GCA_902812385.1 Clostridia bacterium
AAGAAATCGGCCCTTAAACTGGCGAGACTGCACCGCAAAATCAGGAACCAGAGAAGAGACTTCCTGCACAAGCTCTCGACCAGACTGGCGAAAACCAAGCCGGTCATTATAGTCGAAGACTTGGCAGTAAAGAACATGATGAGAAACAATCACCTATCCCGACATATCACGGATGCGGGCTGGGGCGAGTTCCGGCGGATGCTGGAGTACAAAACCAAATGGTACGGCTCCAGACTGGTGGTGGTGCCGAGGTTCTTCCCCTCCAGCCGGAGGTGCAGCGAATGCGGCTATGTCCTGCCAGAGCTGAAGCTTTCGACGAGGCGCTGGATATGTCCGGAGTGCGGCGCCATTCACGACCGGGACATCAATGCAGCCGTAAATCTCTTGCAGTACCTTAATTCGGCTTAAATTTGAATGTACCGCGAGTTCCGTGGGAATTCACGCCTGTGGAGATCGGCTCTGCGGCGGAACGGAGGAATCCGGTCTACGAGCAACCGGTCGTTGAAGCAGGAAGCCTTGTAGATATTTTTCTACGAAAGGTGGAACGGAAGAAAAATGGGGAAGCTTAAGTTTAAGATTCTATTGGCGGTAATCATATTTATTGTACTAGGTTTTTGTATTTTGCAGGTAATTATCGGTTTACCCCACTCGCAGCGGCCAAAGCTCATTTCGATGTTGGAAAAGATGCGGTGTCTCTCGGAGATGTAGATTTCGGTTGGGGTAAGGTTTATGTTTTTGATACGGCTAATGGGCCCCGGACCGTGATTTCGATTAAGTCTTGGTTTTTTTGGAGGGCACCAGCGGCTGTACACTTCGAGCCATCAACAGATGTTATAAGAACCGTTGGATGGATGAGTTATTTCGATAAAAAGGGTCAGGCGACAGTATTTGCCGTTGAGTCAACAGATCCTCAAATTGCCTTCGTTGAAATTGGGCCACCGACTGATAGAGTAAAAAAAGAAATTAAAACTGGGAGTCCTACAATTTTTTCTTGGAACAAGGCAATACAGTTCAATGAATTGTGTCCGGTCGCCTTTTCATTAGATAATAAGCCGCTTTTCGAATATCGATATCCCAAAAACACTTCTACTTTTAGAAGCGAGGATTTAAAATGGTATCCGGTTAATGGACATATATAGAATTCTGCTGTTTTAAGTTCTCATGGCTTAAATTTGCTAATCGTTCTTAAGGCTCGGTAACGTCGGAAATGTGGGGCCGTTATACGCCTGAGGTGGCATAGTTATTACCAAATATTTCTTGATAATTAATTCAACTTGGTATATACTATGATATATATCTTATAAAAGGAGGAATCATCATGGATATTGCTAAAATTTTTGAAAATGGCCGAAGTCAAGCAGTGCGTTTGCCGAAAGAATACCGTTTTAATGATTCCGAAGTATTTGTTAAAAAAATTGATGATATTGTAATTTTAATTCCGAAAGATAGTGTTTGGAAAACCTTTGAGGCAAGTATAAAATACTTTTCTGATGACTTTCTATCCGATAGAAACCAACCAGAAATGCATCAGCGAGATGATCTGTAATGCGATTTATGCTTGATACAAATATATGTATTTATATAATCAAGAAAAAAACTCGTAAAGTCTTTGACACCTTAATGAAACTTAAAATCGGCGATGTATGTATCTCTGCAATTACGCTAGCTGAACTTGAATACGGAGCAGAAAAAAGTCAACACCGCGAGAGAAACAAAATTGCTTTAGCTGTATTTCTAACTCCTTTAGAAATTCTGCCATTCTCTGATAAATCTGCAGTTAAATGTGGTGAAATTCGTGCAGCACTTGAAAAAAAAGGACAAGTTATCGGAGCATATGACTTACTAATAGGAGCACATGCACTTTCTGAAAATTTAACCTTAGTAACAAATAATACAAAAGAATTTAGTAGAATCCCTAATCTATCTCTTGAAAATTGGGCAGAATAATCTTTTCGAATGGCCAACATGGCGTATAACATTGGCTTCACGCAGCGCGGATAGCGGTTTTCACTTGGTAGGCGTGCCACATCCTTGCGCCCAAGACCGGCAGGACCCGGCTCATACTCGCTAAGAACTGCAAGCAGTTCTAAAGCTCGAACTTGCCTTAGGGCACAAGGACGTCGTGAAGCCGAGACCGTTATATGAAAGACAGGCACTACACCGCCCGCAGTTCTGCGGGCGTATTTAATATCATGCGCGATCAGAGGTCTTGACCATCGCCTCTATACTTCCGTCCGTTCTCCTCTTTAGCTGCCCTGGAAATATGTCCCGGTTTATCCTGCCTTGTAAATACATTCTGGTTATCCTTGCAGGCGCAGCGACCTACGGAGGTTGTTACTCGCCCTTGACGAAGGAGCAGCTAACGGCAGCCGAACTAAGGCATGGATGCCGAAGTAGCCGACTCCGCTGCAAGGATGCAGCGTAGGAGGCGGTCGGCTGCCGTCTGTGACGAGTCCTAGGGCGAGTTAAACCGGAGTCCGGGAGCAAGCGCAAGGATAACCAGATTTCATCCTCTGTTGGTGCCGCCGGAGGCGGCGTGGTGGTCTGTTAAGCGTATTATTAATAAAGGCCCGCTATCTTCAATCCTGCAAAATGGTTAAAGGATATTTCCTTTTAATAAAGAATAACTCACATGAAAGGAGCGAAGACAGATGCCAGCGAGAGTCCTGCATACTTTAGTGAATAGGCGCCGGATGGCTTTCTCCCTTCTTATCACCCTTTTCGCAATAACACTCATCTTATCCCCCAAGCTACGGAACCCCGCCGCGGCCGGCCCCGGCACTGCTCCGGTGTGCATCGCCCGGTACAACGGGCCGGTGGTTCCCATCACCGCCCGTTATTTCGAACGGGTGATCCGCTCCGCGGAGGGCGGTGGGGCCAACGCCTGCATCATCGAACTCAATACCCCGGGCGGGCTTTACACCACAACCCAGGACCTGGTGACCACCATTCTCAACGCAAGGGTGCCCGTGGTGGTTTTCGTGGGGCCTGCCGGTGGCTGGGCAGGCTCCGCCGGAACCTTCATCACCATCTCGGCGCATGTGGCGGCTATGGCCCCGGGTAGCAGGGTGGGAGCTGCGCATCCGGTTGGGATCGGGCCTTCGGACGGCCAGCAAAACATCCCCAGCGAAAAGATCACCGAGGACGCCGCCGCCTGGATCCGCTCCATCGCCCAGATGCGCGGCCGGAACGCCCGCGCCGCAGAGCTGGCGGTGCGTGAAAGCAGGTCCTATTCCGACGAGGAGGCCCTGAAGCTCAACCTGATCGACCTGAGGGCGCGCGACATGAAAGACCTGCTTGCGAAGCTGGACGGCAGAACCGTCACCCTGAGCGGCGGGGCAACGGTGGCCCTGAGGACCCGGAATGCCCCGTTGCAGGAGGTTCCCATGAACTATGTGGAAAGGCTGCTCCTCGCCCTCAGCAATCCGGACCTCGCCTACATCCTGATGACCATCGGGATGGCCGGCCTGATGGTGGAAATCTATCACCCCGGCCTGATCTTCCCAGGAGTTGCCGGAGGAATTTCCCTCTTGCTGGGTCTCTATTCTCTTGGTACACTTGATGCATACTGGGGAGGCATTCTGCTGATCATTCTGGCCTTCGGCCTCTTCATCGCCGAGGCGTTCGTGCCCAGCCACGGTGTTCTAGGCGCGGGCGGCATCGTTTCGTTCATTATCGGATCCCTAATCCTCTTTAGCAACGGCCCTCCGGGCCTGGGGGTGAGCATCTCGTTGATCGTTACGACCGCACTAATCTTTGCGGCATTGCTGGCCCTCCTGGTCACTGCCGTGGTCCGGGGCCAGCAGCGGGTGGTGACCACCGGAAGCGAGGGGTTGCTAGGCCTTACGGCGGTGGCCAGAACCGACCTCAACCCGACGGGAACCGTCTTCGTGGCCGGTGAGATCTGGAACGCTTCGGCTGAACACAACTATGTCAAAGCCGGCGAAGAGGTGGTGATTACGGGTGTCGAAGGGCTGCGACTGAAGGTTCAAAAGAAAATGTAGTTTCCGCCGGAAGGGTAATAATACAAATAAGAAAGGGGTGAAACCCTGCGAAGGCTCGCCTTCAAAGGGGTTGCGATGCCGAGTTTCTTTCCGCTGTTGATACTGCTGTTTATCCTGGTGGCCGCAGCGATCCGCATCGTCCAGGAATACGAACGGGGGGTTATCTTCCGCCTCGGGCGGTGCGTCGGCGCCCGGGGGCCGGGTATAATTTTCCTTATCCCGGGGATTGAAAGGATGCAAAAGGTGGACCTGC
>CADDZD010000130.1 GCA_902812385.1 Clostridia bacterium
ATGCCCTTTGGATGCACCGCCTCGCTCACTGGCTCTACAAGAAGGGACTGGTGCTGCTTCCCCGATTGATCTCTCAATTGAACAGGTTCCTGACCGGAATCGAGATTCATCCCGGTGCAACAATTGGAGAAGGCCTTTTTATAGACCACGGGATGGGCGTGGTCATCGGTGAAACAACCGAAATCGGAGATAATGTGACTATTTATCAGGGGGTGACCCTGGGGGGTACCGGGAAGGAAAAGGGGAAACGGCACCCCACCATCGGCAATAATGTGGTCATCAGCACCGGTGCCAAGGTTTTGGGTTCCCTCACCGTTGGGGATAACGTCAAAATCGGCGCCGGATCGGTGGTGCTCAGGGATGTTCCGGCAAACTGCACTGTTGTGGGGGTTCCCGGAAAGGTTGTGGTGAGGGATGGGCGCAGGATAGCCGATGCCCCGCAGCCTGACGCCATTGACCTGCAGCACCACCTCTTACCCGACCCCGTCGGCGAGATGATCCTCTGCCTGCAGCGGAAGATCAACCGTTTGGAAAACAGGATCGAAGAATTGGAGGCCAGGCTCTGTGAGTCTCAAGGTGTATAACACGTTAACCAAGCAGAAGGAGGAGTTTGTTCCCGCTTCGACGCACCAGGTGAGGATGTACGTCTGCGGGCCCACTACCTATAATTACATCCACCTGGGCAACGCCCGGGCCCTGGTCGTGTTCGATACCATCAGGCGCTACTTGATGTACAAAGGGTACCGCGTCTGCTATGTGCAAAATTTCACCGACATCGACGACAAGATCATTGCCAGGGCTCAGGAGGAGCAGGAGGAACCCCTGGACCTTGCCGAGAGGTACATCAAGGAGTACTTCCGGGATGCGGATGCCCTGCGGGTTTTGCGGGCCAATGTTCACCCCCGGGCCACCGAGCACATCGGCGAGATGATCGAGATGGTGCGGGGGCTTCTTGAAAAAGGAGTCGCCTACGAGGCCGGAGGGGATATCTACTTCTCGGTGCGCCGGTTCCCCGGATATGGGAAACTTTCAGGGCGGACCCTCGAGGAAATGCTGGCCGGCGCCCGGGTGGAGGTGGACCGGCGCAAACGCGACCCGCTGGATTTTGTCCTCTGGAAGGCCGCCAAGCCGGGAGAGCCCGCCTGGGATAGCCCCTGGGGCAAGGGGCGGCCGGGCTGGCACCTGGAGTGTTCGGTGATGTCCGTCAAGTACCTGGGTTTTGGCTTTGACATCCATGGCGGAGGTAGCGACCTGATCTTTCCCCACCATGAAAACGAAATTGCCCAGGCGGAGGCTTTCAAAGGGGAAGAGCCTTTTGCCCGTTACTGGATTCACAACGGTTTTGTCACCGTAAACGATGAGAAAATGTCCAAGTCCCTGGGCAACTTTTTCATTGTCAGGGACCTGCTTCAAGAGTGGCCGCCGGAGGTCCTGCGGTTTTTCCTGCTGTCTACCCATTACCGCAGTCCGCTGGATTACACCCTGGAGAATTTGGCGGCAGCCCGCAAGAGCTACACACGCCTTCGCAACACGCTGGAGCTGCTGGAAGAGGTTACAGGCAGCCAGGAGGCGGTTCCGGCGGGGAGGCTTTCCCGGGAGGCGGCGGCGTTCAGGGACCAGGTGCTGGCCCGGGTGGCCGAGTTTGAGGATGCGATGGACGATGACTTTAATACCGCTCTGGCCCTGGCCGCCCTTTTCAACCTGGGCAGGGAAGTCAACGGTTTTATCAACCGGGAGGACTTCAAGACCACTCCGGCCATCCGGCACACCCTTGTGCGGGTACGCCGGTACTTCAAGAGCCTGCTTGACGTGCTGGGGCTTGTTCCGGGAGAAAGCAGGGAACTGAGGATGGATTACGCTCAGGCTCTGCGGGAAATAGCGGTTTCTCTAAAAGAAAGCGGTGCGGCACAGCTACCGGAACCGCTGCCCGAGGCGCCGCAGGTCCTGCTGGATGCCCTGCTCAAGGTGCGCCAGGAAGCGAGGGCCCAAAAGAATTACCGGTTGTCCGATAGAATCCGGGACTCTCTCAAAAAAATCGGCATAATCCTGGAGGATACTCCCCGGGGCGTCCGCTGGAGGCTGGTGTGAGATAACCGTTTTAAGAGAGGCAGGGTTTAATTTGAAGGTTGAACTGATTGCTTATACACCTGAACCGGAAGCGGTGGTCGCGGCGGCGGCGCGGCTCTGCTATTCAGACCTGGGGGCTTCTGAGATAAGGGAAAATCTAAGCCCGGAAGAAGTTCGAAGTTTTCTGGAAAAGCTGATCTCTATAGGGCATCTTTCCCCTTTAGAACATGCCAGCTTCACCTTTGCCATCGAGGGGGTCAGCAGGGCATTATCCCACCAGCTGGTGCGGCACCGCATTGCCTCCTATTCCCAGAAATCCCAGCGCTACGTGGATGAGGAAAACTTTGAGTACATCACCCCTCCCTCCATTGCCGCCGACCCGGATGCCCTGGAGTTGTACCGAACCAAGCTGGAGGAGATCCGGGCGGCCTACAGGCAGCTGGCGAGGATTGTACCCCGGGAGGATGCCCGGTACATTCTGCCCAATGCCACAGAAACGAAGCTGGTCTGTACCTTTAATGCCCGTTCTCTCTTGAACTTCTTCCGGCTGCGCTGCTGCCGGCGCGCCCAGTGGGAGATCCGGGAACTGGCCCACAGGATGCGCCAGGAGGTGCGCCAGGTTGCCCCCACCCTGTTTGCCCTGGCAGGCCCCTCCTGTGAAACCGAAGGCATCTGCTGGGAAGGGAAAATGACCTGCGGGCTGGCGAGAGAGGTCCGGCGCCGGGGGGTGCCAGATCATGGAAGATATAACCTGGGGACGTAACCCGGTTTTGGAAGCCCTCAACGGTACCCGTTCTCTGAACAAGGTTCTTATCGCCCGCGGCAGTCGCGGAAAAGTTAACGAGATTGCCGCTATGGCGCGCCGGCAGGGGGTTCCCGTGCAGGTTGTGGAGCGTCAGGTTTTGGATAAGTTGACGGGTGGCGCCAGACACCAGGGGGTCGTGGCCTACCTCAGCCCTAAGCACTATGTTTCCCTTGAGGAAATCCTGAAGAATGCTTCAGATCGCAACGAAGCCCCCCTTATCCTGGTGCTGGCAGGCTGGGAGGACCCGCAGAACTTCGGCAGTATCCTCCGCAGTGCGGAGGCTGCCGGTGTCCATGGGGTGATCATTCCCGAAAGGCGTGCCGTACCCCTGACAGGGACTGTTGCCAAGGCTTCAGCAGGCGCCCTGGAATACCTCTCCGTATGCAGGGTGGGGAACTTGAGCCAGGCGCTGGCAGAATTAAAAGAGGCCGGCCTTTGGGTAGCCGGGGCGGATGCAGCCGGCAGCCTGCAGTATTTTGAAGCGGATTTCACAGTTCCCCTTGCCCTGGTCATCGGTGGGGAAGGAAAGGGATTAGGGCATCTTGCAAAGATCTGCGATTACCTGGTACGCCTGCCAATGAGGGGCAGGGTCAGGTCTTTAAACGCGGCGGTTGCAGGCTCTATCATCCTTTATGAGGTACTGAGACAGAGGCTTGGGAGGCCGGGCAGCTAAATAATTCTTGTTGGGGGTGGAACATGGATGGGCTTCTGTTGGTGGATGGGTATAACGTCCTCAATGCCTGGCCTGAATTTGCAGAACTGATAAATGAGGATCTTGACCATGCCAGGGACCGTCTGATCTCTGACTTGAGCGAGTTTCACGTGTTGAGCGGATTGAGCGTTTTGCTCATCTTTGACGCCCATCACGTGAAAGGAGGCGTGGAAAAGCAGGAGGAGCGAGGCGGGATAAAGATCATTTATACGAAGGAAGGGGAAACCGCCGACCAGTGGATTGAAAGGTTTACCGCCCAGTACAGGGCTAATACCCAAGAGGATAAACCTCCTCTTTTTGTATCAACTTTCGACTGGCTGGAGCAGCGAATCGTTTCCGCCCAGGGCGCCTACCGCATCACACCGTCCGAACTGCGCAATGAACTGCTGAGATTAAAGAGGGAAGAAAAAAGATTCCACCGGCCGGCCTTCGACCGGGTTTCCCTGGATAGTCACCTTACGGACCAGATCCGGAAAATCTTAGAGGGCTGGCGCCGCCGGAGTTAATAATTTACAATCTGAGCCAATTGCGATGACCGGAAGTAAAGATGAATAGGACGTTTTAGGGCAATGGCGAAAATAATTTACCCCGGCACGAGCCAGGTTTTATGCTGCTTGTGGGTATGGGCAAACGGCGTTTTGGCAA
>CADDZD010000131.1 GCA_902812385.1 Clostridia bacterium
GAGTTTAACCCCATGCTCGGGCACAGGGGCTGCCGGCTCGGAGTGACCACCCCCGCCATTTACGCCATGCAGGTGCGGGCTATCGTCCAGGCGGTGGTTCAGCTGCTTAAAGAAGGCTATCATCCGAAAGCGGAAATCATGATCCCTCTCACCATGTCTTACGATGAAATGAAGCTTATGAGGGAACTGACCGAGGAAGTCATTCAGGCGGTGGAGCAAGAGACCGGAATGAAGCTGGACATACCCATCGGCACCATGATCGAGCTCCCGCGGGCCTGCCTGGTCTCCGACCAGATCGGCAAGGTGGCCGATTTCTACTCCTTCGGGACCAACGACCTGACCCAGACCACCTTCGGTTTCAGCCGGGACGATGCGGAAGGGAAGTTCATACCGCAGTATCTGGAGAAAAAGATCCTCCCCGACAACCCCTTCGCCGTGCTGGACCGGGATGGGGTCGGGAAGCTGGTCAAGATGGGAGTGGAACTCGGGCGCTCCGTCAATCCCAGGCTGAAGATCGGTATTTGCGGCGAGCACGGTGGTGAGCCCAGCTCCATCGAGTTCTGCCATATGATCGGGCTTGACTACGTGAGCTGCTCACCGTACCGGGTTCCCGTTGCCCGCCTGGCCGCCGCTCAGGCAGCGATCAGGCATAAGAAATAAATAGGCCGGTCCTGACCGGAGATATCTCAAACCCCGGGCAAGACTCCATGCCCGGGGTTCGTCTTTATTAGAACCGGGTAGATGCCGGTAAAAAACTGTTGGTTTCCGGCTCCGGTCAGCCCGTTTCTTTTTCGCCGTGATTTTCTCCCATGGTCCAGTTTTGCTTCAAGGAACGGTAAGAATCTTCCAGGATAACAAGGAATGCCAAGGTTGAAAACAAAGTGAGGAAAATTGTGTAATCAATTATTGTTCCATTTAAAATACTCAGTTTAGGGATTGTTATCGCAATGACGATGTATAGGGCTAAAAAGAGTAAAACAATCGCTGGATAAATGAAGTTGCGTTTCCATGCGGATTTGAGGAGACTCGGGCTCAAATCTATGGCCGTGCTCCAGGTGCATGCTGCGAGTGCCACGATAAACATTCCCGGAAAGCAGCTTATCGCCGAAATTGCCGGTATGTTACCAAAAATAATTGATACCGCCAAAGCAGGAAGCATGAGTGCGACGGCCAAGAACGTCTGTTTTGCAATGGCAATTTGCTTCAGAAATTCGATGCGTGACCGTGGTGGTCTCGTAATTTTCTTGATAGGAAGGCTTTCACCGGGTAGAAGAAATTCAATAACATAAAGAGATGCCAAAGCGAAACCAACAGTAGAGTACTTCCACCATAAATTAAGGCGACCTTCAAGTTTTGGTAAGTCGGAGACGGAACTGCCAATAAAAAAACCAATGGCAGCTGAGATAAGAAATCCAAGGAAAAGAAGCAACGAGGAAAACGAGGCTTTCTCTTTCATTTCATTGTTCCTGCCTTCGAAAATGCGTGAGGAGAATTTTACCGGCACAGGTGACATAAAATGCATTATCAGTAATATTTTATCACATTCAGGCGTTAAGGACTATCGCCGATCTGTTGACAACCCCAAGACGGGAAAGTATAATAAACAAAACACAAGAAAACATAGTGATGAACTATGCTTTCCTTGGAAATAACGGGAGGGATAGTTGATGCGGGTTTACGACAACCTCACGGAGCTGATCGGGGGGACTCCTCTGCTGCGTTTGAAGCCCCTGGCCCAAGGGACTGGCGCCGACATCCTTGGCAAGCTAGAATATTTCAACCCTGCCGGAAGCGTGAAAGACAGGATCGGCTACGCCATGATCAAGGATGCCGAGGAAAAGGGGCTGATCAATAAGGATACCGTCATCATTGAGCCCACCAGCGGCAACACCGGGATCGCCCTGGCCTTTGTCTGCGCCGCCAGGGGGTACCGCCTGATCCTGACCATGCCGGAGACCATGAGCATCGAACGCCGCAGCCTCCTCAAGGCCTACGGCGCCGAACTGGTACTGACCCCTGGTCCCGAGGGAATGGGGGGCGCCGTGAGGAAGGCGGAAGAACTGGCCGCGGAGATCCCCAACTCCTTTATCCCCCAGCAGTTCAAGAACCCTGCCAACCCCGCCATACACCGGGCCACCACGGCTCGGGAAATCTGGGACGACACGGAAGGCAAGGTGGATATCGTCGTTGGCGGTGTCGGCACCGGCGGGACCATTACGGGGATCGCCGAAGAACTCAAGCCGCGCAAGGATACCTTGAAGATTATTGCCGTGGAACCCTCCGACTCCCCGGTGTTATCGGGAGGCAGGCCGGGTCCCCACAAGATTCAGGGAATCGGTGCCGGATTTGTTCCCGAGGTTCTCAACCTGTCCCTTGTTGATGAGATCATTCCGGTTACGGCCGAGGATGCTTTCAGGACCAGCCGGCTTCTGGCACGGGGATTGGGACTGCTGGTCGGGATCTCGGCGGGAGCGGCGGCCTACGCCGCGCAGCAGGTGGCGAAGAGGCCGGAGAACCGCGGGAAAATGATCGTGGTGATCCTGCCGGATACAGGCGAGCGCTATTTGAGCACCGAACTCTTTCGGGAAGAGGAATAAGACGGATTATAAATCAGGGCAGGGCATTTCCTCCAGGTATGTATGCCGTTTCGGTATCCCTTTATGGTTACCGCAAACGGCTTTTTGACAATTAACCCCGGTAAGGAGTTGCGGTGGGGAACGATGGGGGCACCGGAATCGGTCGACGGAGAGGAATCCGATATCTCCTTTTCTTCCCGCCATCCTTTCCGGGTGCGGCTGGGGTAAAAGTGATGGTAAAAATTCTTCATCAGCGGATCAAAGGGAAATAAAAGCCGGGTTCTACGAGCGTCAGGACTCTCAGGGTGGAGTTGCCGTTGCCGTGACCTGGGTTACTCCTGAATATATGTGCGCCACCGGACGGAAATTGACCCCGGAGCAGGAAAGAGATTTGGCCGGGAACCTTGTTTTTGACGTGGCCTTGACCACCCACAGCGGTGATTTGACGGACTTCGACTTTGCCGGAGCAGCTCAGTTAGAGGTGAACGGGAACGATGCCGGAAAGGGAACCTGGCAATTTATCAGCCGTGATCCCCATCACCCGGAAGGCTTGCTTCGTTTTCGCCTCCCTGTTAATGAACGTATTAAGGAACTGCACCTAACCATTAATAACCTCCGTGGGGTGCCGGCGCGTGAGTTTCAATGGAAATTATAATGGCGTCAAATGGCCCTAGTGGAGGATTAAAGTAGACAGGAGTGATAGTTGAATCGGCCGTTCTTTCAATATCTCAGCAATCCATGTGTTGTACCGGTCCAAACGGTAACCCGAGGTAACATCCACCTAACTTGAACCGGTCCATTTCTGGAGCGTTACTTTAACCCGGTTCTGATCCGCTACTCGGTTGGGAGAGGCATTCCAGTACAGGGTACCGTCCCGTCGCCATTATCATAAATGCAGCAGACAGCATCGACGAGATGCTTAATAGTGAGAACACCGGCGTCTTCAGTTTCCATCCGGAGTTGATCTGAGCTCAACAACTGTCTGGTCAATCGAGAGCACCAACCATCATTAGTTGAAGGAATCCTAACAGAAGTGCGGCAAGGTAGGTATTGGCAATTATGGCCAGTGCCAGGATGAAAGAGAGCTTTTTTGACCTGAACATTAAGACAGTCAGAGATGTTACAAGAACAAAAACCCGGATGGCAAGGTTTCCGAGAGAATTCAAACTCTGACCGATGGTTCCTGTTGCCCCGCGGTAAAGAAGGTACAGTATTTCTGCTGGGGTAGATAATAAAGAAAAAACATCTTCAGTGACACTCTTTGACCCCGGGATTATTTTAAACACGAGATATAGCAAAACGGGAGCCGAAGCTAGGCTGACATCAAATAAAGCCCTTGGGTAGCTTAAAGGGTTCCCACCTTTAGCATGCCAATACCGGTAGAAGATAGAAATGAGACCAACGGTGAGTCCGGGCATTAAGAACAGGACACAATAAATAACCGGATACCTTAAGAAGGTGATTTTTTCATGTACAAATAGAACCCGGTATGAGAGGATATTTATTAGACCAGCAGTTATACAAA
>CADDZD010000132.1 GCA_902812385.1 Clostridia bacterium
GTATAAACTGGGCATAGCGCCAAACGGCAGTGTTCAATAGGCAAGATGGAGAGAGGAACCAAATAACCAAACCAATGCGCCTGACCACCTCTAAGGCGAAGCACTCGGGGACCGGTTTTTGCACTCGGTTTGGGAGCCTTTTCCTTTTAGGCTCTCAATGGCTGGAAGAACGGGGTTGTTTTTTGCCTGCCGGCGGCACCAAATGGGTTGTCCCTTTGGTCTTGCTGGGCGCCATTACAGCCTATTGCCTTCTTTTTTGCTCCTATCAGCTCAACCTCTATCATCGCTTTGCTTACCCCAGTTTCGACCTGGCCGTTTTTCAACAGGCCACATGGTGTATCGCTCATGGGCTATCCCCGTTTGTAACGGTGCGAGGACTTCATATTCTGGGCGATCACTTCAGCCTTATTCTCTATCTGTTGGCTCCTTTAGAGTGGGTTTATCCTCATGCGGAGCTTCTTTTGGTGGTACAGACGATTGCCTTAGCTCTGGGAGCGGTGCCGGTCTACCTCTTTGCCTATCGCCAGCTAGGCTCTCAGGCTAAAGCGCTTCTCTTTGCACTGGCCTACCTCCTCTACCCGGCAATGCAGTGGGCAAACTTCCTGGAGTTTCATCCGGAAACTCTTGCCACCCCCCTTTTGCTTGGCGCCCTCTATGCGCAGCAGATAGAGCGTTGGCCTCTCTTTTTCGGCCTTCTCGGTCTCTGTGCCACCACGAAAGAGGTCGCCGGTTTGGCCATCATCCCGCTTGGTCTCTATCTACTGGTGCGCGGCCGGCGCAAGGCGGGCTTGGCCACAATGGGCTTAGGAGTTCTAAGCCTTATTATCGCCTTTGCAGCAGTGCGTCACTTTAACGAAGGACATCCCTCGGCCTACATCTACTATTTCAGTCGCTACGGGCATACCCCATTGGAGGTTATCGGCTATTTTTTGCTGCACCCATGGCTTCTGGTTAAAAGCCTCTACAGCCCTATGACGCGAGGCTTCTTCAGCGAACTCCTATCACCGCTCTGTTTTCTGTCACTTCTGGCGCCTGAGCTGTGTGTTCTAGCGCTGCCCTCGTTTTGGGTTTATCTGTTAGCACAGAGGACAGGCTACTACCCTTTAGCTCCGGCCTCCATCGTTGGGCACTACACCACCTACGGCATTCCCTTTATTTTCGATGCGGCCGTGGTGGGGTACGCCCGTTGGGAGCGATGGGGTCATATTTGGCTTAGTTGCACGATGCTAGTGGGGCTTGCGCTAACAACGCTTCTCGCTACCCAGTATGGGCCCTTTTTCAGAAGCGCCAGAGTGGAGATCTACTCTCCCCTGCCACGAGCGCGAGCCGAGGCTCTTTATCGGCTACTGGCACGCATTCCGAAGCAATCTTCAAGCCCATTACCGGGGGCCTCAGAAAATCGCAAATTTTTATCGGGTAAAGCACTCTTCCCCTCTATCTCGGCGCAGGGAGAACTGTTGGCGGCCCTTGCCGATAGGCCCTATCTCTATACCTTTCCTAATCCCTTTACTCACTTAAGCTGGGGCGGCACGCCCCAAGCACTGGAACAGCAGAAGCAAACCAGCTACTACCGATGGCCGCCGGTGTCGAGCGAATACAGAACCCTTTTCACGGGGGCGCCGGTTCAATACATCGTGCTCGGCTACGCTCGTAACGATTGGCCTATGCCCAACGATGTTTACCCGCTTTTTGCCGAAGGCGCCTTGAGCGACCCGCACTACGGCCTCATCGCCATCTGCCAGGATGGATTGGTGCTGCAGCGAGGTGCCGACCATAAAGCTGGGCTGCAAAGGCTAGCAACATATACCGGTGTTGCCATCCATAACGCGCGTGATCTTGACCGTGCCTTCTTACGTTGGATGGTCGGCCAATGGTAACGAGGAGAACCAACAATGAACCAATATACTGCATATAGCTATCTGCCTTACTTTAGGCGGTTGAAAGGTTTTACGCTTATCGAGCTGCTGGTGGTTCTGGCAATTATCGGGCTATTGGCAGCGTTGCTCTTTCCGGTGTTTTCTCGGGCGCGCGAGGCCGCTCGGGGCCTAAGCTGTCTTTCCAACGAAAAGCAGATCGGCACTGCGCTTCTGCTCTATCTACAGGATTATGACGAGACCTACCCGATGAGCCGCCTTCCAGACGCTACCCATCCCTTAAGCGGGTGTATGGCGCCGTCCCCACTTTGGAACCCGTCCGATCAGCTTGAGGGCAGTTCGATCAACTGGAAACGGGAGATCGCTCCTTACATCAAAAATCTGCAGATTTTTGACTGTCCCTCGAACACCTACGCCTGGTACCAAGGCGGTTTCAACGGCACTATGGGTGACGAATCGAACTGGGCTTACCCTCGTTCGCAGTGGCTACCTGCCTCGTATGCCTACAATGGTGCTTTCTTTCACGAGGCTGTTCCGCCTTGTTGGTACGGCGAGCCGCGTGTGCGCCCCCGATACCTCGCCGAGATAAGCGCTCCGGCGCAGCTCCTCTGGGTGATCGAATCGCGCTATAACTATCCCGATCTTGGGAACTGGTTTCTCACCTTGACAGCCCCCGATGGTCGTGGCGGCCTGGGGGCCTTTCAGTCGCACAACGGGGCGATCAACTTTCTCTTTGCCGACGGGCACGCCAAGCGCCTAAAACTCGCCGCCACCTGCACGCAACATCTGTGGACGGACGTCTATCCTGACCCCGGAGACTCTTGCAAGAACGTGAGCCAGATTCCGTCGGAGTACCGTTGATTAAGGGGGAAGGGCGCCCTTAAGCGCAGCACCGTTGGGTTGTAAGGAGAGTTCCTTAGGTCTGAGCATTCCCATTATAGGCCGCCGCATAGGCAGCTTTCAGGCGAGATAGGGCTGGGGCGGCCAACGTCGCCAGCTTTCCTTGAAAGTCGCACTCGATGGAGAGACGCCTGTTGTAGCCGCATTGGTAAAGGGTGCGGAATAGAGCCTCGTAGTCGTAGGAACCCGTCCCCGGCGCATACCGGTGCGTGTCGGCGGTATGTACGTGCAACAGAATGTCGGCAGCCGCGAGAATGGCATCGAGCGGTTCCGACTCGCACTCCATGTGAAACGTGTCGGCAAGAACACCCACCCCCGGCCGAGCGACCTCCCGCGCATACGCTGCACCCTCGGAAACGAGATTAAGGACGTTGCACTCCCGCTTGTTCAGCGGCTCGATGGCCACCTTTACGCCGGTACGCTCCGAAGCGTCGGCACAGAGATGGAGGAAGTCCAATATCTGCTGTCGTGCGACCGCGCGGTCGAACCCGTTGGGGATATGGCGCGCGCCCCCGCTCCCAAAGACGATGATCTCCGCCCCTAGTCGGGCGGCTCGTTCGAGCGCAGTGTTCACATAGCGGCGCAACCGCTCGAACTCCGCCTCCGGCCCCACAATTTTGCCCGAACGTACAAACGAGTTGAACGCCTCAACCGGCAGAGGCATCTGCTCGATCCGATGCCGGTGGGCTGACCATGTGCTATCGTCCGTTTCCGGCGCAAGATCGGCAGCAACGGAAAGCTCGATATAGTCGTAGCCTGCCTCCGCCAAAACCGGAGCGACATCCACGCCTGCACATACACCAAATCGCATGACTATTGTTCTCCTTCTAACTCCTCTAATCCTTGCTCACATAGCCGTACCTGCATGGTGATAACCGCGTACAGAGAGAGCCGAATGCGATCACGCAGCATCTGCACGCGAACGGTGCCCTCCCTTTTGGAGGCGTGGAGGGCCACCAAACTTTTTGTGTTTCGCCTCTGTGCCCAAAACGGGGCCAAGAGGGCATGCGCATCCGCCGAGACGCACTCCTCCGTCTCGCTGCAGTGGGGCGCAAAAGCCCGACAAACGTAGTCGTAGCCGCTGGTTTCCGCACGCGCCGTAATCACAATGCGCTCGGCATCGAGGTCGCGCAAGAGGTTAAAATCCGGCTGCAAGGCGCGCAACACCTCTTCCGAAGATAGAGCAACCAGGTAATCTCGGTTGTTCTTGCCCACAAAGATCGGCACCACACC
>CADDZD010000133.1 GCA_902812385.1 Clostridia bacterium
CGTCAAGCAGCCTGGGATGCAGGAGCAGATGTAGATTGGGGCGTGGCTATTATCACCGCGGTTGTCCACTTCCTTCCTTCTTTTTATACTTCTGGTACAGGTTGGGCATTGGCTGCTGCCCCCTCTGCGCCTGGATATACAGCAACCTCCACCCCTCGCCTGTCATGCCCCTGGAGAGCGGGGCGCCCTGCTTCGATTGCCCGGAGAGATAGTCTTGAATCGCCGCGTATAGGGCAGCGACGGCGTCCTCCGCCGTATGCCTCTCCTCCGGGGGAAGGCCGCCCAGCGCCCTTTCCACATCACCAGCCGAGATCTCCATGGCCTCCCAGACGGTTTTCCCCTGGGCGAGCATGGAGGTAACACTGCAGCAGGCGATCAGGTTCTGGCACCCCTGTACCATGAACCTCACCTTTTCCAGACGGTCGTCCTTCACCTTGATGAAAAACATGATGATGTCGCCACATTCCCGGACATTGATCAGAATGCCGTTGGCATCCTCCAGTTCCCCCCAGTTGCGCGGGTTCCGGGCATGTTCAACTATTTTCGGATTGGCCATTCTCCGCCAGCTCCTGAGGCAGATTGAGTTCCTGCAGACGTTCCACTATTCTGGAAACCTCGCCGGCCTCCAGCATCTCCACCATCCCCCCGTCACCAAATCTGGTAATATCGGGCTTGATCGGGAGTGTTGCCAGCAAGGGAATGCCTGTTTCCCGGCTTACCTGTTCGCCCTGGGGTTTGCCGAAGGGGTAAAGCACTTCCCCGCACCTGGGGCATTCCAGGTAGGCCATGTTTTCTACCAAACCGACGATGGGTACGTTCAGCTGCCGCGTCATGTTGACCGCTTTTTTAACGATCATTACCGCCAGGTCCTGGGGTGACAGGACGATCACCACGCCCTTCAGGGGCAAACTTTGGAGCACCGTCAGGGGTACGTCTCCCGTTCCGGGCGGCAGATCCACAAAGAGGTAATCCAGTTTCCCCCAGTCCACCTCTTCCCAAAACTGTTTGACCGCTCCCGCCAGCAAGGGGCCGCGCCAGATCACGGCTTCGTCCTCTCTTTCGGTAAACAGGTTGAGGGAGATTACTTTGATTCCCAGGTCCGTCTCCCGGGGACTGATGCCGTGAGGGCCTGTCCGCAAATTGCCTCCCTTCAATCCGAAGAGGCGGGGAATGCTGGGGCCGGTGATGTCGCCGTCAAGCACGCCCACCCGGTAGCCTCTTTTGGCCATGGTGCTGGCGAGCAGGGCCGTCACGGTGGATTTGCCCACACCCCCCTTGCCGCTCATCACCGCTATAACCGATTTCACATCATTTCTGGGTGCAAACCTGAACTCCGCCGCAACCGCTTGCGTGCAGGTTTCCTCGCAGAGTTCGCCCTTATCCGGACAGGAACCACAAGCGGGTTTTTCTGTTTTCACGTTCATTGCCTCCTGCCTTTACTTGTTTCATTGTGAAGAGGGGAGAAACCTTAAGTTTCTCCCCAAATGTGGGGATGAGGCAGCCTGGAAGAATTAGATTATTTCTGTTCTCCCAGTTCTCCCAGGCGCTTGTTAATTTCGTCTAACTGTTGCTGCAAAAATGCGGCCTGTTGCTTGAGAACCGCTGCCTCATCCTGTGCCCCACCCTGACCTGCTCCCCAGGACCCTGGCAGCCATCCTGCACCAAATCCCGCTCCCGGATATGCCCACCAGTGCCTGGGAAGCCAGGGGAAAAACCGGCAGAAAGGTGAAGGGTTGCCTCCCCACCAGCCGCCGCCTGCCCATGATGCAGGGCCGGGCCCACCTTTCCAGAATCCGGGTCCGAAGTAGTACCTGCCGCGTGGCATACTTCAACACCTCCCTCCCTTTGATACTTCGCCTTTCTCAATCGCTCTCAATCTTCCCGAGCCGACCGTTTTCATTTTAACTTCTCGGAATTCTAATAGGGCATATGCCCTTTTCGTTTCTTACTTTAACACACTCCGGGGAAAAAAACAAGAGGATGCAGCAATTTTTTGCCGACCACATCCTCCGTATGGAACCATGTATAACTTGAATTCTCATGGATTTTCGGAAGGTAAACTGAAAGCAGCCCCGGCGGGGGCGAAATGGAATTTAGAACCAAAAACCCGAGACATTTGTGCCATCATTGGCAGTCCGGTACAGTGATTTACGGCCAGGAACTTAAGATCCAGTTCCCTCAAGTATTCTACAGTGGCCTCCTGTTGAGCCGTTGAAACCGGCCCTAAATGAGTGCCGCCAATGATGCCGTAGACCTGATTGATCCCGGTCACCTGGCGGGCATGTTCTATTATGTTTACTATTCCGGCGTGGGCACAACCCGAAACGATCAAAATCCCCTGCCGGGTAACGCAGAACAGGCTCACGTCATCATAGACCAAATCATTTACCTTCTTATCGCCGTTGAAATAAAACAGGGCACCATCTCCCTTTTCGAAATCGGTTTTTCGAGGCACCTCTCCGCTGAACCAGACACCGGGCGCAATCTCTACAGGCTCTCGGGAAAAAACGAAATCCGCCCCCAGGCTCGACAGATCCTCCCGCCTGTAAGGGACCCCCACATAATGCTCACGAGGCATAGATGAAAAACGCGGCATAAAAAAATCGGGATGAAGGTAAACAGGGAGCCTCCCCCGATAACGCAAAAAAGCCCGCATGCCACCGGCATGGTCGTAGTGCCCGTGGCTCATGACCAGCGCATCCACCGCCAGCAGGTCTACTCCCAGGGCGGCGGCATTACTGATCACCATACCCTGTTCCCCGGTATCAAACATGATCTTTTTGCCGGCCGCTTCTACAAGCATGGCCAGCCCCCACTCCCCCACCAGGCCGGCAGGCATACCGACAGTGTTTTCACAAAGCACCGTTATTTTTATATTCGGCTGTTCCAAAATTCAGTCCCCCAAACCAGACTTATTATGGCATATGCCCTTTTTATTTTAACAGAGTTGAACAACTTAAAGCAAGTGTTTCCTGCACCTGGGCAAAACGACGTTTACAAAACAGGCACAAAGAACACCGCTGCTGCAAGCTCAATCCAGCTACAAACCTTGGTTTAATTCCCTTTGTGAGCCGCCCGGCGATGAGTCAGCCTACAGGGTGACGCTCCCGCTCATCACTGCAATAACAGACTTAATGTCGTTCCTCGGAGCAAAAGAAAAATCCGGTCTGCTGCATGTTTCTTCGCAGTTCTCGCTTTTCTCTTTGCATGAGTCGCATTTAGAGCCTTTAACCGCCATTTCCCGACCTCCTGATCTTTAAAACGAGACGGAAGTGAGACAGGAGAACCGTCCCCTTGTCTCCGAAACGAGACGGAAGTGAGACAGGAGAACCGTCCCCTTGTCTCCCTCATGCCCCACGTCATCGAGGTGTCAGGCCTGTCCAAGTGCTATGGAGAAACGGAGGCGTTGAAAGGAGCCAACGTTAGCCTTAATGGCTATGGGCCTGGCCTGCTTCTTTCTGGCAGCACAACGGCTTAAACGATTTTGGGCCGTATATTGAGGTTATCAGCCGACCGCTTCTTTTAAAACCTTGCTCGCCCGAAAAGCCGGAACGTTGGCCGCCGCTACTGGATTTCCCCGTCTGTGGGTTGCGGCCTTTGCGTGCCGCCCTCGCCCGCACCTCGAAGCTACCATTAAAACTCCGATTCCCTCTTGATTACCCCCTTGCCGAACAGATCGCGCAGATAACGGGCTTTCATCGGCGGTGCATCGTCGTCGGTCGACTGTCCCTCCCTGTTCTCTGAAGGTGAGGCTTCCCGCTGTTTTTTGTTACTGTTGTCTCCTATAGGCTGGTCCCCTACTATCCGGCTGCCGACGGCATTCATTATTTCCGTAAGGGTGGCCGGACTCACCCGGTGATTTAAGGCAAGCGGAAGGACAG
>CADDZD010000134.1 GCA_902812385.1 Clostridia bacterium
GGTAAAAGGCAAAATGACCTTTGAGGTTCAAGAAAATGAATCAATCGCCGAGTGCTTAGAAAGAATAAAAAAACAAGGATATTCGCCGACAAGACGAATTGAAAAACCAATTTTTAAAGAGGTGATTAACGGTAACGAAACAACCTATGAACCGATAGGAAGGCAAATTGTTTTTGAAGCTAAGGAAATGGATTAAATACGAACGTTAAATATTAACAGAAAAATATTGTTCGTTTTTGTTGACCATTCTTAACAATAAAGGTTAAAATGAATGTGCGATAAGTTAATAAACGAATAACCCTCGTATAATAACGGGAATATGGCCCGTAAGTTTCTACCCAATTACCATAAATAATTGGACTATGAGGGAAAGTGGATAGTGTCAGGAATGATCATATCTTTTATTCGATCATTCATGGTACCTTGCTGTGCCATTTTTTAAGCCCAGACAGACTGCTTTCTCTCACCGAAAAAAATGGAGAAGGATCTGATTTGGGCTTTTTATTTTGATATATTGGGGTGTTGAGCTTGGAAATAAAAGTGACCGTCATTATGGGCAGTAAGTCAGATTGGGAAACGATGAAGCATGCCTGTGAGATCTTGGCAGAGTTAGAAATTCCATACGAAAAGAAAGTTGTCTCAGCTCATCGTACACCGGACTTAATGTTTGAGTATGCTGAAACTGCCAGACAAAGAGGAATAGAGGTTATTATAGCTGGAGCCGGCGGAGCAGCACACCTTCCTGGGATGGTTGCTGCAAAAACGACACTTCCTGTTATTGGTGTTCCGGTTCAATCAAAAGCCTTAAATGGTCTTGATTCTCTTTTATCCATTGTTCAAATGCCCGCGGGTGTCCCTGTGGCAACAGTAGCGATTGGGAAGGCTGGAGCAACCAACGCGGGGCTTCTTGCTGCCCAGATTTTGTCGATTACTGATGCCCAACTGGCAAAAAGACTTGAAAAAAGACGAGAAACAGCGAAAAATGCCGCAATAGAAAGTAGTGATGAACTTGTCTAAACAGACAATTCTCCCTGGTCAGACAATAGGGATTATCGGCGGAGGACAGCTGGGAAGAATGATGGCAATTGCTGCGAAAGCTATGGGATATCGAGTCGCGGTTCTGGATCCTGAGCCGGATTCTCCATGTGGTCAAGTGTCCGATAAAAAGATTGTTGGTTCGTATGATGATCTTTCTGCCATTAAAAAGTTAGCAGAGATAAGTGATGTTATTACTTATGAATTTGAAAATATAGATGCAGTTGCACTTGCCTGGCTTTGTGAAAATGCCTATGTACCACAAGGAACACAGTTGCTTGATATATCACAAGACCGAATCAAAGAAAAAAATGCGATCCAAAAAGCAGGTGTATCGGTTGCACCTTTCGCGGTCATTCAAAAGATCAATGATATTTATGATCATATAGAAAAGCTTGGCTATCCCTCAGTGCTAAAAACCTCCCGTGGGGGTTATGATGGAAAGGGTCAGCTGGTTATTAAAGAAAAGAAAGATATTGAAAAAGCGGTACCTCTACTTGAGCATGGTACCTGTGTACTGGAAAAATGGGTTCCTTTTAAAAAAGAAATATCAGTGATTTTAACGGGAAGTGTAGATGGGGAAATATCTGTGTTCCCCGTAGCAGAAAACATTCATGTTAACAATATCCTGCATCAAACAATTGTCCCGGCTAGAATCAGTGAAAAAGCAAAAGAAAAAGCAATTCATTATGCCCAAAAGCTTGCTCAATACTTTCAACTCGTCGGCACACTTGCTGTGGAAATGTTCTTGACCGATGAGGATGAGATTTACATAAATGAGCTTGCTCCAAGGCCGCATAACTCTGGGCATTATACAATTGAAGCTTGTGAAACCTCACAATTCGAACAGCATATCAGAGCTGTCTGCCGCCTGCCGCTTGCTAGTACTGAATTATTAAAACCGGCGGTAATGGTCAATATATTAGGAGAACATCAGGCGAAGGTTTTAGAGAAAATGGCTGAGGTTAAGGACTGGAAAGTACATTTCTATGGAAAAAAAGATCCAAAGATTAAAAGAAAGATGGGGCATGTAACTCTCCTAAGGAATTCGGTTGAAGAAGCCATTGAGGAAGCGAATAACAGCAGGATCTGGGATATTTAAATAAATGAAGAAAAAAGTTTGGAGGCAAAAATTATGATCGATCGTTATACCCGCCCGGAAATGGGTGCCATTTGGACGGAGGAAAATCGTTTTAAGGCATGGTTGGAAGTTGAGATTCTTGCTTGTGAAGCATGGTCTGTGCTGGGAGAGATACCAAAGGAAGATGTTCAAAAGATTCGTGAAAAGGCATCCTTCAATGTTGATCGGATTAAAGAAATTGAAGAGGAAACAAGGCATGATGTTGTTGCTTTTACAAGGGCTGTTTCTGAAACTCTTGGAGAAGAACGCAAATGGGTTCATTACGGACTAACTTCTACAGATGTCGTAGACACTGCTCTTTCTTATCTTTTAAAGCAAGCGAATCAAATCATTTTAAAGGATATTGAAAACTTCATTGAAATTTTAAAAAACAAAGCTAAAGAACATAAATACACCGTTATGATGGGCCGTACACATGGTGTTCATGCAGAACCGACTACTTTTGGTTTGAAACTTGCTCTTTGGTATGAAGAAATGAAACGAAACCTTGAGCGCTTTAAGCAGGCGGCAAAGGGAGTCGAGTTTGGAAAGATCTCCGGGGCAGTTGGCACATATGCAAATATTGATCCGTTTGTAGAAAAGTACGTTTGTGAAAAACTAGGGACTCAGCCAGCTCCGATATCTACACAAACTCTGCAGCGTGACCGTCATGCACATTACATGGCAACGTTAGCCTTAATTGCTACTTCGATTGAGAAGTTTGCCGTTGAAGTTCGTGGCTTGCAAAAGAGTGAGACTCGTGAAGTGGAAGAGTTTTTTGCCAAAGGACAAAAAGGTTCTTCGGCCATGCCGCATAAACGAAACCCAATCGGTTCAGAGAACATGACTGGAATGGCAAGAGTTATTCGTGGCTACATGTTGACTGCTTATGAAAATGTTCCGTTATGGCATGAGCGCGATATTTCCCATTCATCTGCCGAACGTGTCATCCTTCCAGATGCAACGATCGCATTGGACTATATGCTTAATCGTTTTTCTAACATTATTAAGAACTTAACTGTTTATCCAGAGAATATGAAGCGCAATATGGAACGCACACTTGGATTAATTTATTCACAACGCGTTTTATTAGCTCTTATTGATAAAGGTCTTTCTCGTGAAGAGGCATATGATACGGTTCAGCCAAAAGCAATGGAAGCATGGGAAAAGCAAGTACCATTCCGCGGCTTAGTAGAAGGGGAAGCAAAAATCACTTCATTGCTTTCACCGGAAGAGATTGCTGATTGCTTTGATTACCAATATCACTTGAAAAATGTAGACACAATCTTTGACCGTTTAGGTTTAGCAGAATAAAAGCCGGGGAGATCATACTCCCTTGGCAATGAAAGATTCCCAATATTGAAAAATTAGGAGGAATTCCCATGAAAGAACTTCTTTATGAAGGAAAAGCAAAGAAAATTTATAGTACGGACGATGAAAATGTAGTCCTGGTTGAGTATAAAAATTCGGCTACAGCTTTTAACGGGGTAAAGAAAGCAGAAATTACGGGTAAAGGCCGTTTAAATAACCAAATTACCAGCTTGTTGTTTTTAAAGCTAAAAGAACAGGGAATAGACTCCCATTT
>CADDZD010000135.1 GCA_902812385.1 Clostridia bacterium
CTCTCGGTCGGTGGTATCCTATTCATAGGTCTGGGCTCCTTTCTCGCCGCTTTGGCGGCTGTTGGTTGTACAACACTATGGTAGCCCAGGCCGCTTAGTTTTTACAGACATTTTAAGACATTACCTCAATATCACAATGGAATCCCAAAACCGTAATGGAATTTTTCTCCTTGATGATAAAAGTATGGTTCATGAGTTGTTGAATCGGGTTAAACTACAGAAGCCTGAAATATGTTTCATAGATGGACAACATTTTGTAATTTTAAAAAATTGCCGCTTTGAACTCCAGGGTAATGGGCTTTTTCGTTTTGAGGTAGGTGAGCTTGGCCGGGAGGATCTTCAGGAAAAAGGTATAGCTGTTGTAAAAGAATACCTGAAACAAGTGAAAACGAGGGTTTTTAGGAATATTGTTTTTGTATTAGGGGCAGGGGCATCGGCCGATTATTTGCCGCAGAGTAAGGAGCTTTTACCTCTGCTTGTTGATCAAGGGTGCGAATATATAGTCAGATTATTAAAAGACTTTTTCTATGTTGATACGGAGTCTCCTAATTACCTATGGCCATCATTAAGTGAGGTTTTGAATTTTATCGAAATTGCGCTGGAGAAGAATGAGTATTTAGGAGGAGATTATCCTATTGAAACATTAGAAAATATTAAGAATCGCATTCTTGATGACCTCTGCCAGCTGCTTTCTGATCGTGTGAACGCTAGTAAAGAATCTGATACCAGTTATGTAAAGCTTATAAGAAATTTAGCAAAGATGCTTGTTAACGGATTATTGGATCAAATTGGTTTTATATCACTTAATTATGACCCCCTCTTGGATATCGCTTTAAAACGAGTTGTGGGGAGTAAAAAGATTGACTACCTGTTGAGGCTTGAAGATATAAATATTAAACAAGAAGAACCCGGCGATAGTAAGCCTGAAATTGAGATAAAAAGGCAAATACCCGTCGTAAAATTCCACGGCTCTATGGAATGGATGTTTTGCCCATTTTGTTCAAAAATATATCGTGTCAACACAGAGCGCGGTCTCTCCCGGTCTTTGCTCCGCTGTCGGCACGATGGTGTATTATTAAAGTGGTTTATTTACCCACCAATGAAAGAAAAACACCCCATGCCAAGTGATATTTGGACAGTTTTACATTTAAAAGCGGACGATCTCTTGCGTGAGGCGGACAGAGTGGTTTTTATCGGTTGCTCTCTATCGGAAGACGATTCCTTTTTCCGCTTTAGAGTAAAAAGATGTCTCTATAACCCCCGTAAACCTACAAGCATTGTAGTAGTGGATGCTCCTCCGAAAGATTTTGCCAGGCCGACAAGTGTTGAATTGAATTACTGGCATTTCCTAGGGCCAGTTGATTACAGACCGGTGGGGTTTGAAAAGTTTGCTGTAGATTGTTGTTAGATGGAGAACTATTTTTGCTAGTATTTTTCAGTTGTGTTACAGGAAGGCATCACTTGATGGTACAGGCGAAGAGGTGCGTACAAATGGTCGATAGCAGGATAGATGTCAATCAAAAGATGTCCCGTCTGGTCGATCGCTTTTTTGAGTGCAAGGTAGTGCCTTTCATCGGAGCCGGTGTTTCGAAAAATGCCTTATGTAAGAGTGGCAACGGACAAATCGGCGATACTGGTAAAATGATCGGGGCAATAGCCAAAAAGTTATTAAATTTAATGGAAAAAGATCATGAGCCGAATCAATGGTTGAGATGGTGCTGTTCCTTCCTAGAATGCGGAGAAGAGAATAACCAGAGCAATTGCGGAAAAAGAGGGTGTCTGCTGAAGCAGCTCTCCGGTAATACCAATACGGACAAGTATTTGCGAAAATATATGACTCTGGATAAACTCTGCGAAATGTATACATGGGTGGCCGGGAAGGATGCCCAGCGTTCTTTAGTAAAAGATGTTTTAAAGATTCAGAAATTCAGTGAACTAACCCCGACGGCGGCCCACAATGCCATCACAGGAGCAGATGCGAAGAAGTTAGGTGCGACGGAGGATAAAGAGCATCTGACTGCCGATCTCTTCTGGAAAAGAGTATACCAGGCCGCTTTCTGGCAGTTGTTAAAGAAATATTGTAACCATGATACCCCCATTTATGCTTACCTTTCATCATGTATTTACCCTGTAGAGGCCTTGCTATCCGGTTTCAAGAGCTGGCTCGTTCCGCCCGAAAAGCCATGTGGGCGCTTTCCGGAACTGCTGGAGATGGATAACGATTTGCAGGTGACCGTATTAACCAGATGGATACACTGTATCAGGTACGGCGAGACTCACTGCAGCAAGGGCATATACCTCCCATTGATAGAAAAGCCCGTACTTTTACCATTAGTCATGTTAATCCTTTATCTCACAGCTGGTAATCAAGAGAGCTGGGAAGAAATAAACCGGATCGTGGATGCCGGAAATCATCTCTTTATCTTGAATATCATCGAGAATTTGCCGGTAATCTTATTTCATGATACGAGTGTATTCAATAAGGCTCTCAAAAACGCAGGCGCAATGTTGAGAAACGTGAACATTGGAATTATTGTCAGTTGCAAACTAGAAGAGGAAGCAGGCATTATCCACCAAAGGTTTGATCTGCCGGGAACAGGTAAGAACCAGGATCTCCCCGTGAAAAAAGATGTCACCATTTATAAAATTCCCTTTAAAGAGCTTTTTTGCCGGGATGGGGATATGCCAAGAAGTGTTGATGCCTTGAGGGATCAATTCTTCGCCTCGCTGAGGATGCCTAAGCTTATCGCAGCCAAAGCCCGCCCAAAACTACGAAACCGGGTTAGGAAAATCTCATAGGGGGATGAGATTCATGCGTGTCGATATGAAAAATGGTCCGGAGATCATGAAGCGATGGCGAATAAAACTGGACAAAAACATTAGGAAGAACCTGGTATCTTCTGTTTTCTTAAAAAAGGAACCATTACTTGCCGTTCGGGATATTTACCTCACCGATATTGCCCTGGCCGTCCATTTTATCGTTAACTTAAACACAGGGGAACGACTTGATAATATCCAAGATGATGTCAAGCAGGCGATTGGACAGATTTTGCTGATTTTAAGCGGTTATGCCGAACAGCAGGGGATTGTTGTTCCGGTGATGGGAATCGTTTCCCCGGCCGGGAATTTACTTAACAAAGAGCTTGAAACCGCGGTGTCTGAATGGGCTGCGGATCAGGACTGGCATCGGGGTGACTTTTCGCTGCTTTTTGCCCGGGGCGAGGAGGCTGGGGATGTGATCTGTTCAATACTATCCGGGGCATCTGTAATCTGGACCGAGCGAGAGAAGATAAAGCCGCTGGACTCCCAGGTATATCTGGCTTTGCTGAAAAACGAATACCGGGCCAGGGAAACAACCGGTGAACACCGGGAGTTAGTGGAAAAAATTATCCGGGCCTGGGAAGACGACAAACCGATCGGAAATGCGGTTTTAGAGTGGGTTGCGGAATATCTCTCAGAGATTGATGAAATTACCGGACAAAGATAAACAAGGGAAAAGGGGCGTCATTCCCACGGATAAGGGGGAGAAATATGTCAACCACCGGCGATGAGAACATTTTGCGAGGAGCCAATTGCGATGATCGGAAGTAAAGATGAATAGGACGTTTTAGGGCAATGGCGAAAATAATTTACCCCGGCACGAGCCAGGTTTTATGCTGCTTGTGGGTATGGGCAAACGGCGTTTTGGCAAAATTGACCCCAAAGAAGA
>CADDZD010000136.1 GCA_902812385.1 Clostridia bacterium
TGGCGACTTTATCCACCCGTTCGGGAATAGGACGATAATAAAAGGTACTGGCACCGGTCAAGGGGTCCTGTTCCCCGTATTCCCTGGTAGCTACCGGTACAGTAATCAGAGTGCCGTCAAACTCGGGCATGGCTACACTCATGCAAACATCCAAAGGATTTAGCCCCTGAATAGTATTCGACCAGTTTTCGTAATTGTTCATTGATGTAATGACCTTGATGACAGGGACTCCCAACCGAAGCAAACAATTCTCTTTGTCCGATCCATTTTCCTGACCTGAAGTCGTAAAATGGGAAAAACTTAAAGTGCTGATTAAAACATCAATAATTGGCCGCCCGACCTGCATAAAATAATTTTCTACCACCCATTGAATACCGTTGGTACCCAGTTCCACATCACGGGTTGTATGGAGAAAAACCGGAATAACATTAACTTTTTGCTTTTCAAGAGAGTCGATAAGAGCATCGACAAACAGTATATTTTCGGTTATCCAGTGAGTTCGATAAAAGAGAATTCCCACCGTAAGGCGACCGGGCAGGCAGTTCTGTTTCAAATAACTTTGCAATTCAATCCCCGCCGGATACTGCGGGTGATAAATACCTTCCCAGGGCAGCATCTCCGGTTCCCGGACCGCAAAGTTGTGGTCTCCGAACCTGTTAATTATCCATAGCAACATATTAGTAATATTTTCTGTCCCACCGTAGCAAATATATTTTTGTATTAAGGTATATTCTTCCACAGATACAGTGGAAAGTTCCCGTGATTCAGGGTCGGTTCCCGCAGAGGTGGGCTGGACATACAGGGCAACCCCATGATCACGAGCCGCCTGTACCACCCGGTCAAAACCCGGCAGGCTTTCCTTTCCCCCCATCAGATGGAAGATAACCAGATCGGCACCCCGAACCTCATCAATCAATTGAGTAATATTGTTTTCCTGTGACAAATCGCTTTGGGTACGGGCGCAGATCTGAATAACCGGCCCATGTACCTCTCTAATTTTATTGGCTGCCCTGATTAATGTATGAATGTCACCTTCTATTGATGTGAGATAAACTAACTTAACTGACAATATCTCTCACTCCTCTTCAAATTAGATCACCTGTTCTATATCCAGGGCCCATTCGCATCCCCCCGGACCTGGATTAGCCCCCAACCAGTTACTTAATCCTTAATATATAAAGTGAATGTTCACCGTGTTTTTCGGTACCCACCCGGGTCGGCCAGGTAGTTGCACAAATCACCCGCCCGTCTTCAGATGCGCCCAAGCAGTCGTAAATAATAGCCCCATCCGTCTGATAGTAGCCAATGTACCTGTCGAGAACATTTTTCTCCTCCATATTGAGTTCGGTTTTCTTTGCCTCTTGGGCAAGGTCAAAAGCATAAACACCGCAATAGCTATAGTCCATGGTATCCTGGTTATGCATTGTCCCCAGCAGCAAATACTTTCCTTTCACCAACATACTTGATGCCTGACCGCCCAACCGAAACTTCCACTTCAGACTTCCGTTCAGGTCAAATACCATAACCGACCCGGCATCGGGATGTTCCACCGGCGCTTTGGCATAATAGCTGCCGGCCCCTTTCACTACACTCTTGGTAGGAGCGATAATAATCTCATCCTTGCCGAAACCCAAACCGCTATTGAATACACTTGTACAGATGGTAGTATCCTGGTACTTCTCCGGCCTGAAGGCAATAAATTCATTGGTTTTGTGACCGTCACTATCCAATAAATATATCTTACCAAAGTTGGCAACAGCTACCACTTTATCCTGCACAACACCTACAGCCACATTAGTGCCCTTCGAGTCAGCCAATTCAGGATCGTTATGGATATCAAACTTCCATACTTTCTTGCCTGTCTTTATGTCAAAAGCATGAACACATGCGGGGCCGTTAATATCTTCACCATAGCTATAGTTGCCCATCACCAGCTTTCCGTTAATAACCTTCATATCACTCATACCGATCAGGCCCGGGTATCCATGAGATTCTGTTTTCCATAGTTTTTTTCCATTCCGGTTCAAACACAAGAGTACTTCGCCTTTGTCTTTATCTTTACCCACACTCCATGCAGTACTGCCCACTGCATAAATCTTGTCATTAAAGGTCGTTATATTTAAAGAACAGGAAAACTCAAACTTGGCTTCCTCAGGTTTGTATTTTTCCACGACCGGCGCCAGGTCTGCCTGGACATCATATTTCCAAAGTTCATTTCCGGTATCAATATCCATACAGATAATGTAACCATGCTCTTTATCACGTTCGTAGGCGAATTTCTCCGCCAGATACAGCCGATCATTGCCAATGATATAGCTGTCGATCCCTCCATAGGTCGACTTTTCCCACTTTTGAACGCCGGAAGAGGTATCGTACAAAGTCATTTTCCCTTCCCCCACAACCAGCACATGCTTTCCATCCGGCGAAACTACCGGCTTGGTGGGCTGCAGGCCGAAGGACCATCTCTGTGCAGTAACATCGGGAATTTGGTCCTGCGCTACATTACCCAAAGACTTTTCGCAAACCAACTCCAACTGGGGTTTCAAGCTGGTACGCTCACTTTCGGAAGTTCCTGTAGTCCGACTGCACCCGCAAACAACCAGAGCCAATATAATTAGTAATGAAAAGGCGTAAGTTTTTTTTGAAACCTGTAGCCATACCATGGTCATACTCCTCCTCTATCGGTTTGATTTAATAAAAATTTATCCCCGACCTGCAAACGGGCCGGGGAATCAACTTTGGTTTCTGTAAAAAAAGCATCAACCCCCTTCCTATCCGCGTAGGCAGGTATGGTTGGGCGAAGCAGGGCAGGTCTCCTGGCTCTGGCTCATCGCCGCCGCACGCCTTCCCATCCGGCACTCAAGGCTATCTGGAACTTGAGCCGGAGTTCGGAATTTGAACCGAACCCAAGCCAGTTGCCAATTACTCAGCATTGAGTGCCGGACAGTGGCCTTCTGTACGGCAACTCCCCATCACAGTGGCGGGACCGCGCCGGACTTGCACCGGACTTCCCTTTTATAGTCCCCCGTTTTCAAGCAACGGGAAGAGCACCCTGTTTCGGCTTATTCAATTCTCAAAAACAAAAGTACAGGTGAGCCCTCAACCAAAGAAAAAGACCACGGCAATCCCCTTTCTTCCTGGCGGAGACCTTCGTGGTCATCATTTGCATCCAGGTTCGCTGTTTTAACTGTTCGACACGTTCTATGAAAATCCTTCCGCTCTTTCTAAAAAAATTTTAGGCAGGCGACAATGATGCCGGGGATAAAATTAAAGTGCTTTTTGTTCCTGGCGACGAGGGTTGCGTCCGTATCGTCCATATTCAATTTCCACGGGGGTCGGGACACGCCGGAATCGCCTTGAAGGAGATTACTTTTTGTAGACATCCCCGCGCGGTCTGATGCTGACGATGTTGATAAGCTTTTTTCAATATCAATGGTGTAGACTACCCGCAAGTTGCTCAGGCGGTAGCGGTACTCGTTTGGCCTGTCTGCCAGTGGTCTGATGTGGGGTCCTAGAATGGGATTTTGCCGAATGGATTCTATGGCAG
>CADDZD010000137.1 GCA_902812385.1 Clostridia bacterium
GCAGCGGCCCCTTGGCCAACAGGTCCGCCCGATGGAGAGCGAACAGCGCCGGAAGGTTTTCGGACCCGACACGCGCCGCCAGACGGCGGATCCCGGCGTCGGAGACCTTGTCGTTGGCGGCGAACATGTGGTGCCGCACCAAGAGGGCGACCTGTTCCACCACCCCCTTGGGGTAGTGCAGCCGCCCCAGAACCTTACGCGCCAGCCGTTCGGAAACCACCTCATGGCCGTAGAAGTGAACCCGCCCGTCCGGCCCCGCCCGGCGTGTGGCTGGCTTGCCCAGATCGTGGCAGAGAGCAGCCAGGCGCAGAACCAGATCCGGAGGGGTAGCAGCCACGGCCTGCAGCGTATGGGACCAGACGGTATAGCGGTGGTATTGGTTTTGGGTCACTCCGTAGGTGGCACCTACCTCCGGGGCGATGAGGGCCAGAAGTCCAGTCAGCCGCAAGAGCCGCAGGCCGTAAACAACACCGCGAGTCTGCTGCGCCGGCGCCCGCAGCAGCCGCGAGAACTCCGTCTGCACGCGCTCGGCCGCCACTTTTCTCAGCAGCTCTCTGTGGCGGCAGATTGCCCGCTTGACAGCAGCCGTGGGACGCAGATTGAGCTCCGCAGCCAAGCGGATGGCCCGCAACATCCGCAGCGCATCTTCCTGAAAGCGCTGGCCCGGCTCGCCGCAGGTATCCAGCCGCCTTGCGTTCAGATCTTCCCGGCCCCCCAAGGGATCCACCAATCCCCGCTCAGGATGCCATGCCATGGCGTTTATGGTGAAATCCCGCCGCGCCAGGTCCTGTTCCAGAGACGAGGTGAAGACAACCTGGTCCGGCCGGCGGTGGTCAGAATAGCCCGTTTCCTGCCGGAAGGTGGTCACCTCCAGGGCCTTGCCTGCGAGCAGCACGGTGATGGTGCCGAAACGCGCCCCCGTATCGATGGTTTGGGGGAATACTCGCCGGACTTGCTCCGGCGTGGCGGCGGTGGCCAGATCCCAGTCGCGGGGATCCCGCCCCAGCAGGCAATCCCGTACTGCGCCTCCCACCACGTAGGTGGGATATCCTGCGCTTTCCAGGCGCTGAAGCGCTTCCAGGACCCACGGCGGAACAAGGGGGGCCACGCGATCCTCCGTGGTCGGAGGCTGTTGAGTTCGTCCCTGATCCGCGTTCCGGACAGGCATAGGGGTTCTCACTTCACCCGTGGCGGCTCCTCGCGCGTATTCTACCCCTTCCCGTGCGGGAGCGCAATCAATCAGCCACCCGGCGGCACTGGCCGGGCGCACGCTCTTCGTTTACGCACCAGGAAGCGTATCCCATGATACCCGTCTGCCAGCGCAGGCGTCAACAAGGGGATCGTTCGGAAACACCGGAGGGGATCACGTTGGCATGAATGCTCCGGGACCCTTGTCTCCGCTGACACATAGTATGTGTGCACGTATAATGTGTTTAGGTGCAATGTAGGGGAGAGGGGATCTTCGTGAAGAATATTACGATCTCCGTTGATGATAGACTTCTCGAGGCCGGTCGAGAATACGCCAGGAAACACAACATGTCTTTAAACGCGCTCATCCGCAAGCTGCTGGCCCAAACCGTGCTCCCGTCGCCGCGTAACTGGCTTGACGAGTGTTTTCAGATGATGGACCGGGCCGGGGTGAAACTGGGGGGCAGGACATGGAGGCGGGAGGAGCTCTACGATGTCGAAGACTTTCATTGATACCAGTATCCTGGTGTATGCCATGGATCAGACCGATCCGGTCAAACAGAAAACAGCCCGCTCGTTGCTTCGGTCGTTACAGGGGGAGGAGGGGGACGCCGGAGTCCTTTCCACTCAGGTCCTGCAGGAGTTCTATCTCGTTTGTACCAAGAAGCTCCAGCTGGACCCGCTGCTCGCCAAGGGCATCCTCCAGTCGCTCAGCCATTCTGAAACGGTGAACATAACTCCCGAAGACATTCTGCGCGCCATCGACTGCTCCGTTCTGAACCGCTTGTCGTTTTGGGACTCCCTGATCATTGTCAGCGCCGCCGGTGCGTTATGCGACAGAATTATCACGGAGGGCCTCACTCACGGCCAGGTTGTCTGCGGCGTACGAATTGAAAACCCGTTCGTGTAGGGCGCCGCGCTTACATGAGGTGCCGTTTATCCCGCTGGGCACGCACACCTCCGGGTTGTTTGGGTGTGTGGGTTCCATGCGCCCATCGGTCAGGACAGAAAGGGCTGGTTAGTGTAAAGTAGATGGGGGTGGTGGCAGGAGTTGGAGGGGGTAAGGAAAAGAGAGACCCCATCAACCGACTAAAGTAGAGGAGGTCTCTCTTATGCAGCACGAGGCTGCTAGCTTCAGTGTAGCGGATCTGCCGGTGGATGACAAGGGGTTCGACTTCGAAGAACGGGTGATGGAGGAGCAGGCTCGGTTCGGGGTATGGCTGTTTCAGCGCTGGCTGGAGCAGCTGGACGATGCGCTGTTCGAAAACCGGCCCGGGGATTGGGTGTCGCTGGGGCGGCGCGAGCGGGTGGTGGAGACCGTGGTCGGCACGGTCCACTACTCGCGGCGGGTGTACAAGCACCGGCACAAGAAGGCGCGTTGTTGGGTCCCCGTAGACGAGTTCCTGGGCTTGAAGAAGGGAGCGCGGGTCAGCCCCGGACTCGAGAAGCTGAGTGCGGAACTGGCAACCCAGATGCCGTTCCGGGCTGCGGCCCAGACGCTGTGGCGCTTGAGGCGGGCCAAAATTAGTGGGCAAGGGGTTCACAACCAAACCCAGGAACTCGGGCAGCGGCGCGTGGACGAAGTCCGCCAGGAGGTCAAGCAGCTGTTTGAGCACCCAGGGGAAAGCGCCGGCCAAAAGCGGGATATGGTCATCTTCCTGGAAGTGGACAGCCTGTCTGTCCGGACTCAGCGCCACCGGAGGAAGAAAGACGGTCCCCGGCACATTGAGATGCGTTTAGCAGTGGTGCATGAGGGATGGAGCCCGGAGACACCTGCAGGAAAGCGCTACCGGCTCATCCATAAGCGGGTCGTGGTGGAGGCCACCACGGCGGAGGCCTTCTGGGAGGCGGTGAGTGCGGAGCTGGCCCGGACGTACGACCTGGGTCATTGCCGGATCGTGATCAATGGGGACGGGGCAGAATGGATCCGCCGGGGCGTAGAGTACTTCCCCCAGGCGGTTTTCCAGCTGGACCGGTTCCATTGGCTACGAGCGCTGCGGCGGGCCGTAGGAAACAGCGTGAAAGCCCTACGGCAGGTGCGAGACCTCCTGGACGAGGGAGCATGGGACGAGGCCGAGCGCTGGGTTCGGAGTTGGCAGCAAGCGTACCCGGAACGGAAAGCCCTGCTGGAGGAGTTCTGGCAGTATGTGTGGACGAACCGGGAGCACCTGGGAGATTGGCGAAAGCGCATGACCGTGGAATTAGCGATCGCCCGGGGGTTGGGAGCAGCTGAGAGCAACATCGACACGGTATTGGTCAGCCGGTTTAAGCGCCATCGTCGCAGCTGGAGCGTGG
>CADDZD010000138.1 GCA_902812385.1 Clostridia bacterium
GGGAATGGCACTACCGGAACGGCGTGCCCTGGTACGACACCATCACCGTCAACTGGGACGTGCTACCCAACTTCATCCTGGAGGACATCGACCCGGGCACGAAGCTGGCAAGGCCGGGGGAGACGTACACCGGGAAGGTGAAGGTTAAGGCGGTCCCCTGCGGAGACTTCATCTCCGACGCACAGACCTGGCAGCTCTACCAGGTCATGTACGGGCCGGAAGTGCATCTCACGGATAAATACAATATCCCGATTGGAGTGGCCGTCGGCAAGAGCCTTACGGAAATGACCGTGAACCAGACCGTGCAGCCGACGGATCTTCCTGGAGTCTACACCCTGCTGAACATCGGGGAAGGGGAGTACGAAGCTGAGTTCAAATGGCAGGTCCCGAAGGATTTTGCCGGTAAAGAGATTACCCTTGCTTCCGAGGTAAACGCCACCGGATTACTGCCGAGAGATGTTCACATAGACGGCAGGGAATTAGACGGCTCGGACAACTTCAAATCGGTCACCGTCCCGGTGGACGTGAAGAACCTCGCCGTAACGAACCTGAGGATCACACCCAACCCGGCGAACCAGGGAGACACCGTGACCATCTCTGCCGACGTGGAGAACCAGTACGGCCAGGACATCGCCACGAAGGTTCAGTACAGGTTTAACAACAGTGCCGTGGGAGAGCAGGACATAACCGTGCCGGCCCACGGGAGTGTTCCGGTGTCCTTCACGGTGACAGCGCCGCCGCCAGGGAAATACTCGGCGGGTGTGCTGGTCAACCCGAATAAGGACATGCCCCCGGATGAGATCAACATCCTGAGCGGGGACTGGCCCGGGGACAACCTGGCCTGGGGCTGGCTCAACGTGCAGGGGGTTGACATAGCGGTTACGGCAAGCACGCCCAGGCCCAAGTACGTCATACCGTTCAACGCCAGCTCGGTCCAGTGCCCGGTGAACATCGTCGTAACCAGAAAAGACAACGGGGACACCGTTCCGGTGAGGGTCACTCTTGAGTGTCCTCTGGGCAACAGGACGTTTGACATTACCCTGGAGCCTGGGGGCAAGTGGGGGAAACCGGTTTCTCTTTCGGCTTACAGTCCGGGAGTCTACCCGGTCAATGTTCAGGCATGGCCGGTTGGAGCGCAGGACATGAAGCCTGATGATAATGTTGTTACGCTGAGTATCATGGTGGAAAAGCAGAAGCCGCCAGAGGTACCGAGAGAACCGGGTATTCATGGCGAATTGGGCGGCGACACCGGCATGGTCTGGGACGACGTAAACAAAAGATGGGTGAAGAAACAGAGTTAGAGCTTTTCAGGGAGGACTGGTGAAAACGAGCCCTCCCTTTCCTTATCTTTCAGTGAAAGGAAGCGATAACGTTGAGCGACGAACGGGGAGCCACGTTAATTGAGTTTGTATTTGCGATGATTATATTTTTAGCCTTCATTTACGGCCTGCTTGCCGTTTCTTGGTGGGGGATTGGAGCTTCTTTCGTCCAGGAGGCAGCCCATGCAACTGTTCAAAGATATGCAACGACAATTGACCCGGATATTGCTGAACAGGAATGCAGGAAGATGCTCGGCAAGTGGGCTTATCTCTTCATCAAGCCCGAAAGTGTAAGGGTAGATGTTTGGAAAGAGGGAGATACCGCGCACGCCGAAGTATCTGCGGAACCCAAATTTACAAAGCTCTACCTCTATAGCCTGCCACGGATTCAAAAAACTTCGTCCTGCACCTTCGAATATCGATTCAGGAACCCAGAGAAGTTCAGTTGGTAGTTTTCCCGTCGCCGTGCACCGTCACGATTACCCAAGATATACTTTAAAAAGTTTTAAACAAGTTTGGGGGGATCCGGAGAGATCCCCCATATACTACGCATCTCGAAAGGAGCAATGATGATGAGAGCAAGAACAAATCAGGAAGAAACGAAAAGGGTGAACTTGCGCCTGCGATCGAGTCAAATCGAGGCTGCGAAGGAAATTGCAGCGAGAAAAGATATTCCATACCAGACATTAATAAGATCATGGCTTGCTGAGGGGATTCGGCGGGAAAACGATAAAAGTTGAGAAAAAATAGTTGACACCGTCACCGAGGGGCTGGTATTATTTTTATAGTGAAACATTTCCGGGGAAACCCGGATGAAAGGTTTATTTACCGGTGCCTATGGCTGCCGGGTGAAAAGCATATAAGCGGCGGTAGCGTCGTCGCTCCAGAAAGTATTAAGAAAGTCTAAAAGAACGCTCATTTCATTTGAAAGGGGCGTTCTTTGCTTTTTTGATATCTTTTTGGTTTGGTTGGACAACTGAAAAACATTTAAAGCTGTTGGCCAGCGCGTGCCGGCGGACTTCCCCAGGTCCGCGTCGGGCAGGAGCGGATGAAAGTGAGGCTCGGGTGCGTGGCAAAAACCATGCGTATCCGCCCGGGCCGAGACCGTGCGCATCAGTGAGCGCGAGGCAGCGTATGGGGCGCCGTATGCTTGCAGTTTTTAGCGCAGTCAACTGCAAGTACGTCGTTATAACAGCAATGGTCATTACCCACAGCCTTGTGGCTGCGCGCTTTTTCATCTTGCATATATTTCTAGTTTTTTACCACAAGCAGCAGCTATTTTTGCTAGACTTTCTAAGCGAGGTATGACCTTTCCGCTCTCCATTCTTGCGATAGCGGATTGGGTAGTACCAACTCTTTTAGCTAATTCCGCTTGAGACAGTCCAGCTTCATTACGAATCTTGATCAGAAGGTCTGCAAGTTTATATTCAAGTTCAAAGATGTCCCAAGCTTTTTTGAAATCAGGGTTTCTTAATTCTTTCTGTAATGCTTCACGGTAATCAAGCACCATTCATCGGTCACTCCTTTTTGTATTCTTTCATCTTTTGGACAGCTTGTTTGAGCACATGCACGGGTATTTTCTTAGTTTTCTTAACGTAACCGTGAATTATTGCTAGTATATTCGGCCCGGCTTGAAAGAAAAACAATCGAATTTGTGTATTACCGTATCTCTCGCGGAGTTCCCAGAGCCCTTCACACCCAGGAACCCTTTTTATGTGTGGTTCGCCGATGAGCGGCCAGTTGTTGGCTAGCAAATCAATTCCCCGGTAGACCTTTGCACGAACAACCGGATTTAGTGAGGTGAGAAAATCCAAAACGGGTTCAACATCAACAGTTATCATTTGTGCACCTGCCCGCTACTAATATAGCACAAACGCTATAATGGGTCAAATAAATAATTTTGGAGAGGAGATGATATACCTGAGCTTTCCCGCTCCTTCTTGCGATGAGCTTCCGGAGATTTTAACGGTACTGGATAGGTCAAGTCCATTTTTGTGTGTAAAATTCCTCTGGTAGCTTTTGAGGCCTTATTAAGGTTTTATTAGGCCGCTTCTTTTTCAGTCTTATTAGGTTTCGCTGATTCAACTCCTTCTTGCTTACCTC
>CADDZD010000139.1 GCA_902812385.1 Clostridia bacterium
AATGTTAAAAAGGAACGTGCTGACTGTATGCGATTTAATGACTTTTGAGCAATATGAAAAAACTGAATATCATAAAGAATTTTTATCACCGCAAGGACTTTATTACGAAATTGCTATCTCTCTCTTAGACGGAACAAGATTAATAGGTGGGATCGGGCTGTTTCGCTCCTTTAGGGAAAAGGGATTTACGCCTAGCGATACCATTTATATGGAGTTCATTTCCCCGTTTATTGCCAAGGCGCTAGCCAGCAACTTATTCCTTGCAGAGTTCGACTACCAGAAAAGAATTTTTGAATCTTATTCCAATCAGTCGCCGGTCGGTTTGGTTATCTTCGATCAGTTTATTTCGGTTTATTATACCAACCCTGCAGCCAGGGAAATTTGCGCGGAATTACTCAGAAAGCGTACGGCAGAGAACCCGCCGGAACAATTCTTGCGAAATTTTCTCCCTGGCCAGAATAAGACCTGGCAGTCGGGCTTTCGAAAAACAGTACTTTCACCTTCTCTGAGATTATTCAGCGTTCACGTTTTTCCCGTTTTTCACAACGAGCTTACTATCAAAAATAAAGAATTATATGTGGCCAGTCTTATTCCTGAAAGTCTAGCACCGGACCATAATTTTCTAGAGATAAATACCTGCAAGTATAACCTGACCCCCAGGGAATTAGAGGTCTTAGATCTTGTACTGAAAGGATACAGCAACCAAAACATTGCCGACGCTTTATTTGTAAGCTTACATACGGTAAAAACGCACCTGCAAAATATTTTTAAAAAGATGAAAGTAACAAACAGAACAGGTTTATGCTACAAAATGAGTCAGATTTCACAAAGGTATTAAAAAAAGAAAAGGGTGACATTAATCATAGTTCAAACCGAAACGAGGTCTAGAGGATGTGGGTCGAAAAGATGTCAGTGGGTAAAAATTTCGCCCGTGGGTATCATTGCCGATTAGCCCTGGAAAACAAAAAGTCAAACAAAGTCGAAAAAGCAAATAACTTGGATCACGTTTTCGAAAGAAAAATAGGGTTAGCTTCTCACCATTTTTAAAATGGGAAAAAGCTACCTTAGGATTTACGAACCTCCGCCAGGTATACTTTTAGGTCCTTTAGAGTTGATACACCAAATCTGGTCTTCCACGCTCACGGGTTTGCTACGGGAGGTGAACTCTCGGATTCTGTTCTTGACCCGTCGGATGGTTTGTGGTGCCAGGCGGATGAGGACCTTCCCCTTGTTCTTGCACATGCTGAATCCCAGGTACTTAAGCCTCCAGCGTCGGTCCACGCCGCTCTTCTGCTCATTGACCTTGAGTTTTAACCGTTCCTGCAGAAGTCACGGATATTTTGCATGCCCCGCTCAGCCGCCCGTCTGCTCCTGACATAGATGTTACGGTGAGTAGCCCCTGGGAATTTCACCTCGAGGCCCTCTTAGAACAGGAATTTAACCTCACAGCTCATCCGGCTCCCATCATCCAGCCCCAGGAACGCCTTCAAGTGTACGAACAGTTTTGGTTCTCATCTGGCAATCCTACCGAGCCAGTAATTTGCCACATATCACCTATCCGTGGGCTTTTGCCACAATTGGGCCGGATGTGGAGACGGTCAAACACGCATCGGGCTTCAAAACCCAGCAAGAGGACGACCGCCCCGCCTGCTGCTTACTCCGTGCCCTGCTCCATTTATACCTTAGAGGGGACCGTATTTTTATCATACCAACACGCCATCGGACGTGCGGGTCCGCATCCGGCGATTCACCAAGCTTGACGAAGACTTAGGTAGCGTCACCGCCGAGTTAACGCCCATGCCGGGCGAACGAACATCCTGCCGCCAAAGGGGCAGGATGTTCGTCACTCAGATACTACAAACCCTGTGTTTAGAATTTAATAATGCCCAAACCGCTCAGCAAAACGATAAAGATGGCAAATGGTGCCACATACCTTACAACAAAGGTGAAGACGCTCATAACGGCTCGGTTATTCAGAACACCGTGGTTGGAGGCCTCATCAAGAATTACCTGCTTGCCCAGCTTCCATCCGACAAACAGGCAGATAAAGATCCCTCCCACTGTCAGGAAGATGTTGGATGACAGGTAATCAAAGAGATCGAAGAAGGTTTTCCCGAATACCAGGGTTTTCGAAAGGACGCTGGTTGAAAGGGTAGCCAGAACCCCAACACCGCCCATGATCACGGCAGATACTACGGTAGCCGCAGTTCGCGACCACCTCCACTGCTCCGAAAAGTATGCCACCGGCACCTCCAGGAGAGAAATCATCGCCCCTGTAGCGGCAATGGCACTCAAGATAAAGAATAACACCATGAATACCTGGCCGAAGGGCATCGCCTTAAAAACTGCCGGAATGGTAATGAATAAGAGAGAAGCACCGGCTTCAGGTTTAAAACCAAAGGCGAAGACTGTTGGAAAAATCGCCAGGCCGGCTAGAATTGAAACCAACGTGTCCGACAAAGCGACTCTGAGGGCATTGCGCGGGAGGTTTTCACCATCGCCGATATAGCTCCCGTAAGTGGTCATGCACCCCATACCCACAGACAGTTTAAAGAATGCCAGACCCAGGGCCGAAAGAACCACCGCTCCCGTAATTTTTGACAAATCCGGTTTGAACAGGTAAACAACCCCTTTTGCAGCACCCGGCAGAGTCAATGCCCTGATGTCGCAAATTACCAGCAGTACGAAGAGGATGGGGAGTAAGGTTTTGGTCATGCGCTCAATCCCATTTGTAACGCCGGCAATGATGATGATACTTACAACCACCAGTACCACCCACTGCCAGAAGAGAGGACCCCACACCCCGGAAATGAAGCTCGAAAATACATGGGCCGTTTCTGTGGGTTTAATGGTGTTAAAAACACCCGAGGCGGATTTAAATATATATGAATACACCCAGCCGGCCACGTCGGTATAAAAGAACATGATCAGGAAAGCGGATAAAACCCCGATCACGCCGGTCAAGTACCAGGGTTTACTCGGTTCCAGTTTCTTAAATGCGCTTACACAGTTCGCCTTTGCCCTACGACCAATAATGAACTCGGAGATCATGACGGGCAGCCCGATAAATAAAACACAAACCAGGTAAAGCAATACGAAAGCAGCCCCACCATTCTGTCCTGTCATGAAGGGAAACTTCCAGATATTGCCTAATCCTACTGCCGAGCCCAAGGTGGCTGCCAGAACTCCCAGACTCGTGGTAAAGCTTTCTCTCTTGCTATAAGTTGACAGTTCAGTTTTGATGTTCATAGGATGCCTCCTAATTCGTTTAGGAATTATTTATACCGAACTACCTGCCCTGAAAATACGTTCCGGTTTATCCTTGCGCTTGCTCCCGTACTCCGGTTGAACTCGCCCTAAGACTTGTCGCAGACGGCAGCCGACCGGCTCCTATGACGCCATCCATGGCGCATAGTCGC
>CADDZD010000140.1 GCA_902812385.1 Clostridia bacterium
CTTCCCGATTCCTTTACGGGTTTCGCCCTTCCCCCTGAGGCGCTGACTGCGATACCGGTATGTCTCGCGAATCCAATGGCGGCCTATGCCATGCTCGCAGATTTGCTACAGCAGGAACTTTTAGACTTCCGGCTCACGCTGCTCACGCTGCTTATGGCTAATTTTGTAACCAGCCTCCGCTACATCTTAGCCCACCGCCTCCCGTACCATATGGGCATCTTCGGGGCCAGAATGGGGCTACAGATAACTGCGGTGGGCGCCCTCTTGCGGCTCGGCTGGACCGCCTTTTTTATCGCCCTACTGTATTCTTTTTAACGGAGGAGAAGTGACGCATATGACCTTGCTTTCCATACGCAACCTGCAGGTCCGGTTCCCGCTCCCAGAAGGAACGGTGCACGCTCTGGACGGCGTCGACCTCTCGCTTGGTGAAAAGGAAAGGCTGGCACTCATCGGCGAAACCGGATCCGGCAAAACCGTACTCGGCCGCGCCATTGTCCGCCTCCTGCCGCCCGGGGCGCATGTCCGGGGAGAGATCTGGTACGAAAAAACCGACCTGCTCACCCTTCCGCCGGGAGAAATGCGTAAAATCAGGGGGCGGGAAATCGCCATTGTCCTGCAAAACCCCGCCAATTCTTTAAATCCCGTGCTCAAAGTCGGCAACCAAATCAAGGAAGCGGTGCAGGCCCGTTGGCGCATCGCCAGGCGCCCGGCGTACCGGGAAGCGCTCAATTTTTTACAAAAGGTAGGCCTGCCAGAGCGCGCGGCGGCCAGCTATCCGCACCAGTTAAGCGGAGGTATGCGCCAGCGGGCGCTGCTTGCCCTGGGCCTGGCTTTGCACCCGCGCCTTTTGATTGCCGACGAACCAACAAAGGGACTGGACAGCCCGCTGCGGGCGCAAATCGTAAGGCTGTTGCAGGAGGCCACAAAGGAGGCCGGACAGGCGCTCATTCTGATTACTCACGACCTCGCGGCAGCCCGGGAACTGGCAGACACTCTGGCCGTAATGTACGCGGGACAGATTGTGGAGTACGGCCGGGCAAAGGACATCTTCGCGCACGCCCGGCACCCCTACACCCGGGGACTCCTTGCTTCCCACCCCAGCCTGGGACTGAAACCAATTCCGGGCTTCGCACCTTCACTGACCCACCTCCCGCCGGGTTGCCGTTTTCACCCCCGCTGCACCGCCGTACGGGAAGTCTGCCGCCGGGAGGTACCGCCGTTAAGTGAAATTAAGCCGGGGCATAAAGTGAGGTGTCATTATTGCTCATCGTAACGGATTTAAAAAAATATTTCTCGCAGGGTTTGTGGCGACGCTCTTTCGTCAAGGCAGTGGACGGCGTATCATTTACTTTGCAGAGAGGACAGACCCTTGGCCTTGTGGGGGAGAGCGGGTCGGGGAAAACTACTATCGGACGGCTTGTGGTAGGTCTCTTACGGCCCACAGAGGGGTCGGTTCTTTTTGAAGGGATCAACATCTTTGGAGTCTCACGGAGAGAAAGCCTCAACCTGCGACGGAAGATGCAGATCATTTTCCAGGACCCGGAGGGAGCGCTCAATCCCCGAATGCGCATTGGTGAAATCTTAACCGAGCCGCTGAAGGTGCACCGCCTGGTTCAGGAAAGGTACATTAAAGATAGGGTTGCCGACCTTATGGCTATGGTCGGCCTGGAAGCTGAGCTTTACCACCGCTACCCTTGCGAACTGAGCGGTGGACAGAATCAGCGCGTGGTAATTGCGCGCGCCCTGAGTTTAGAACCCGCGCTTCTGGTGTTGGACGAGCCCACCTCGGCGCTCGACGTCTCCGTGCAGGCGCAGATTTTGCAACTCCTGCGCAAGGTCCAGAAGCAAATGAACCTGGCCTACCTTTTTATCTCCCACGACCTCGACGTGGTCCGGCAGATGGCCGACCAGATCGCCGTGGTGTACCGCGGCCAAATTGTGGAGCAAGCCCAGACCGCCACCCTTTTTAACGGCGCACGCCACCCCTACACAAAAAGCCTCCTGTCCGCGAGGCTCACATTAGGTGAAATGGTATAATTCGTCTTCATCCCCTCTGGCCGATATATCACGGCGACGATTGTTCCCCCGCTGCAGGCGTTGAAAAAGGTGCCGTTGACGGCAGCCACGGCGCCTGGAGACCGGGCCATCGCCGCGAGTTCAGGGTTACAGCCGGTTTTTCCGCGGCCAGCACCGGCCGCAGTTCAAGACGGGGATTTGAGAGATCGGCGGAAATCATCGCCACTGTGCAGCCGGACACCTGCACGGTTTTCACCGCCACAGGACTTCCCGCCCGGGCGGAACACCTCTCATCCTTTGGTCTTTTCTAAACAAGTTTTGCCGAACCAGTGTTTTCTCTTGTGGTTAACCTCCAAACGAAGGATTCAACTCTTTTAAAAGATCTCTGACATCCTCATAATCGGTGTCCTCTGCATATATCTTGTAAAATTGCTTTAAAGCTTTCTCGGTTTCCCCTAATTGTTTATAAGTCAGTCCTAACAAATAACGGATTTCAGACTGGACAGAAGCCAATGGAGTATCGCCATCTGCGGTTAGGTCTGGTCTGATAATCGCTCTTGTTTCTGTTACCGGTTATGGGTTTGCGAGTAGTCAAATCCGAGAACGAACGTCACCCGAAAGGAGAAAAGGATCGACTATTGCTATGCTCCACAATTTTATCCGGGAAAAGGGCTATAAGCCAAGAGGCAAACATCATGAAATATATTTGAGCGATCCCCGCAAAGCCGCACCCGATAAGATAAAAACCGTTTTAAGGCAGCCTATAGAGTAAAAGATGGGCGAGAAAAACAAAGCCCCCGGGAGAGGTGTTTGCTTCTCCCGGTGGCCGCGGCCATTTTCACAGGTGACGGGGTTTTTACCGCTTATGGAAAAGCTCCCTGACCAAAGTTTCCTTGGGGATTTGCATGTGATCGGCCACATCGGTCAGGATGCCGCTGAGCGTTCCGACCTTTAGGGGGGCTGTGCAGGGGTACAGTAATGTGGTGCTCACCTCTTAGAGTTGTGGTAAGGCGAAGGTGGCTCCCTGTTTGCCGCGTTATGTGGTAGCCATACCTGGCCAAGAGTTTGGCCAATTCTGCCCCGCTTACGTCCCTGGGCAGCCTCACACCGCCATAACCTCGTCTTTAACAATGTGCAGCCGGATCACCCGCGGCATGTCCTTGTCCTCGAAGTGGCAGCGGACCGCATCACGGACGTTGCTCTTTATTTCTTCCAGGTCCTCGCCCTCCGTGAATATGGAGTGGCCGAGGGCGCGTGCCGTGTAGCCGCCCTCCGGGGCTTCCTCGACCAAGAAGATTATCTCCTTGTCCAATCTGTTTCCCTCCCAACCTGGGGGTTGCTCTACCTGGAAAAGTCTATTTCTCCACCACGTGCTCAAAAGGT
>CADDZD010000141.1 GCA_902812385.1 Clostridia bacterium
CTGTAAAGAAGAATTTGCCTTTTTAAGATAAATTACCTAAAATATGTTTTAGACAAGACTGGGCTAAAGAAGGTCGTGAGTATGATCAAAGTTGGAATACCGCGCGCCCTTTTGTTTTATTATTACTACCCGCTTTGGCGGGCATTTTTCACTGAGCTGGATGTCCAGGTTGTTGTTTCACCTGAAACCAACAAGAGAATCCTGGACGCCGGGTTGCGTAGTGCTCTGGGCGAGGCGTGCCTCCCTGTGAAGCTTTTTTTCGGGCATGTGCTGGTATTGTCCGACAAAGTGGATTATTTATTTGTACCGCGCTTGATCAGTGTGGAACAGAAGGAATACATCTGCCCAAAATTCATGGGGCTTTCCGATATGTTGCGGGCTCGTCTGGCGAATCTCCCGCCTATTATTGATACTCCTCTTGATGTCAGCGAACGGAGAGGGCTTGATTGGCCTCACTTCTTTGAGAAGGTCGGGAGCATCTTTACCAGCGACAGGCATTTGATCAAGCGAGCCTATGGCTCTGCCCTGGAAGCAGATAAGAATTTTCGGAGGCTTCTTAAAAGCGGCCTGCTTCCACCGGAGGCGATGGATGCCGGTAATGGGATTAGCGAGGCGGCTGCCACATCGATTGCCTCCCAGGGTTTCTTGAAGATAGGTCTGCTCGGGCACCCTTATAACCTTTATGACTCATACATCAGCATGAATCTGATCGGAAAAGTGCGTCAAATGGGAGCATCGGTGATCACTGCTGCTTCCGTGCCTGATGATTTAATTGAGAGCCAGACGAAAAGGCTTCCCAAAAGGCTTTTTTGGACGCTGGGGAAACAGATGATCGGATCGGCCTTGACGTTTTTTGAGAACGAGCAGCTGGATGGGGTAATCTACCTGACCTCTTTCGGATGCGGGCCGGAGTCGCTGGTGGGTGAACTGGTGGAAAGGTGGGCAAAACACAGGGCCAACCTTCCCTTTATGATGCTGACCATCGACGAGCACACCGGGGAGGCAGGTATGGTGACGCGACTGGAGGCGTTCATTGAAATGATCAAGCGGAGGAAGAAGCATGAAAATTACGTATCCGCATATGGGAAACCTGTACATTGTTGTTAGGGCACTTTTAACCAGCCTGGGAGTGGATCTGGTGCTGCCACCTCCCACCTCAAGGCGCACCGTGGAGTTGGGTGTGCGCTATGCACCGGAATTTGCCTGCTTTCCTCTTAAACTCAACCTGGGTAATTTCCTTGAGGCAAGGGAATTGGGAGCTGATACCATATTGATGGCGGGGGGTGTCGGACCCTGCAGGTTTGGTTACTATGCCCAGGTGCAGAAGGAAATACTCGATGATCTCGGCAAATCTATGGATATGGTGGTCCTGGAGCCCCCTGATGTAAGCTGGAGGGAAGTAAAGGACAAGATCAGATACGTGGTGGGGGATATTTCTTGGTGGCGCATTTTTAAGGCGATCAGGTTTGCATGGTATAAGGCCCGGGCGGTTGACACGGTGGAGGAAAGGGTGCTCTTCCTGCGCCCTCGCACCTACGAGCCGTATCGGCTGGAGGAATACAGGCGCCAGGCCCTGCGCAGAATTGATGAGGCAAGCAGCAAGCGTGAGATGGACGAGGTTCTCCGGGATTTCAACAACCAGTCCCGGACGCTGCCCTTAAGATCCGGGCCTTTTCTCAGGGTGGGTTTTGTGGGAGAGATATTTACCGTGCTCGAGCCTTTTGCAAATTACGACATGGAGAGGCGTTTGGGGTTGTTGGGGGTGGAAGTGACCCGCAGCATTTATTTGAGCGCCTGGATCAACGAGCATCTTTTCGGCGGTCTGCTCCGGGTAAAGGGTATGGAGCACGTTGACAAGCTGGCCGCACCCTACCTCAACAGCTTTGTTGGAGGCCACGGACAGGAAACGGTCGGTTCCACCGTGGAATTCGGCAGACAGGGTTATGACGGGGTGGTGCATGTCGCACCTTTTACCTGTATGCCCGAAATCGTGGCTCATTCCATACTTCCTGCTGTCTCCAGGGATTATGGGATCCCCACGTTAACATTTTACCTGGACGAGCAGTCGGGGGAAGCAGGGATACAAACCAGGCTTGAGGCCTTTGTGGATTTGATGGCGGCAAGGCGCGAGAAAAGAAGAAAGGAGAACCTGTAATGGATCTTTTCCTGGGAATAGATGTCGGGTCTGTGAGTACGAACCTGGTCCTGCTTGATGCAAAGGGAGAGCCATATGTGCAGCCGCTGTACCTGCGTACACAGGGCCAACCGATTGCTGTTTTACAGCAAGGTTTGGCCCTGGTCGAGGAGCAACTCTCTCCTAACGACCGGATCTGCGGGGTCGGTACAACGGGAAGCGCCCGCTTCCTGGCAGGGGTCCTGGTTGGAGCCGATGTGATCAAAAACGAAATAACGGCGCACGCCGTAGCCGCTTTGAAAATCGTACCTGATGTCCAGACAATCCTTGAGATAGGTGGGCAGGATTCCAAGATAATCATCCTGCGGGATGGAATTGTGGTGGATTTTGCCATGAATACGGTTTGCGCCGCCGGCACCGGTTCCTTTTTGGATCAGCAGGCCTTTCGCCTTAATTTATCTATTGAGGAGTTCGGAGAGAAGGCCCTCGAAGCGACCAACCCCGTCAGAATTGCGGGACGGTGTACTGTATTTGCCGAGTCGGACATGATCCATAAACAGCAAATGGGGCACACTTTACCGGATATTATTGCAGGCCTTTGCGAGGCGCTCGTGCGCAATTATTTGAATAACGTAGGAAAAGGTCTGGAAATCCTGCCCCCTGTCGTTTTCCAGGGAGGTGTGGCCGCTAACCTGGGTATGCGGGCGGCCTTCCAGAAAGCCCTCCAGACAGAAATTATCGTTCCTCCCTATTTCAACGTGATGGGGGCGTTTGGCGCCGCCCTGCTGGCCATTGATCACGCGGCAGAATACGGGGAAACCAGGTTTCGCGGCTTTAGGGTCTCCGAAATCCAGTTTCAACCCCGGAGCTTTATCTGCAAGGGTTGTCCGAACGCCTGCGAAGTGGTCGAAATTAAGCAGGGAGAACAGGTGCTTGCCCGTTGGGGGGATCGCTGCGGGCGATGGGGCGTCACTGAACAAGATGCCAGCCAGGCCGGTCGGAGCCAGCTTAAGTCGATATCTGATATGCGTTAATCAAGCGCACTTAATTGTCTTTGCGCTTGCTCGCCAGCACTCAATGCGGTTTTGCCGGTTGAATCATCCCGGAACGAATTATGAGACCGGGTGGTTTCCCGGCAGTAACACCCGGCATTCCCTTAGTCCCTTCGTCGGTGCACTCTCATACTGCAGTTGTCGAACCAATGGTGTTCATGGGTGGCAAAAAAATGCTTACAGCGCAAAAAGCTTT
>CADDZD010000142.1 GCA_902812385.1 Clostridia bacterium
TGAGAGAGGGTCTCTTGACGAAAGCGGTCAAACGGTATTATACTTTTATCGAAAAACAATTGCGGGATGGTGTAGTGGTAGCACAGGTGACTCTGGATCATCTAGCCTAGGTTCGAATCCTAGTCCCGCAGCCAAAAAGGCCCTATCGTCTAGCGGTCCAGGACACCACCCTCTCAAGGTGGAGACACGGGTTCGAGTCCCGTTAGGGCTACCAGAAAAATCAAGGCTTCCGGGGTGGGAAGCCTTTTCCTTTAGCTATTTTTACAGCAAAATTACTGCAATTGAGACAAAACTGCTTTCAGCCACTCGACGGCTTTCTTTTTTCCTTCCATAGTGCTGTGGCAGTAAAGGTCAGGGGTAGTGCTTGTTCTGGTGTGTCCTAACAAGTCCCGCAGGTTCTCCGGGTTCTCTCCTTCCTGAATCAAGGTTGTGGCAACGGTGTGCCGCAGGTCATGCAACCTGACGTGTTTCAGTCCTGCCTTTTTTAATATGGCCTTATGCCGCCGGTCAAAAGTCCTTGGGTCAATCGTTTACTTGACTGGGTTGCGGCAGTACCGCCGCTGCCAGCAGCGGCCCTGTGGGGGGTATAGCAACCAGGCCGAATGTGGACTACTGTTCCACTCGCTGTTACGAGAACGCCAAGAGGCTTCGCAACTACCACCGAAATCAGGGGTATAATATCAAAATAAAGGGGTGATAAAATGAGGGACAGAAAAGAAATGCTGGCAAGCCTTATTCTCGGCTTTCTAAACAAGGCAAAAGAGGTTCCCAAGACCAAACTTGCCAATTTAATTTTGTTTGCTGAAATAGAACACTTCCAGAGAACAGGGGACTCTATTACAGGACTTTATTTTGTCAGGATGAAAAATGGGCCTGTTGTAGCCTTTTTTGATGAAGTGTTAAAAGATGGCGAAGGAGAACTTTGGGACAAAAAAACAACCTTGATACCGATTTACGAAGGGGGGAAGGAAAAATTTCAATACTGTTACGGCCCAAAGAGGAAGGCTGAGCTTTCAAAAGAAGTCCAGGAGACCGTTAATATAGTTTGTAAAAAGTATGGCCGGAAAACGGGCACGGAACTGTCCAGACTTTCTCATAACCTGCCTGCCTGGAAATATTCAGAACCAAATAAACCTATTTACGTTGCTGAGCTGGCCTGCAAAAGCGAAGAAGAATACTTTGCTCTTACAGATATGATAGAGGGTTTTGAGGATGATGAAGCCCTGGCGGAAAAGGTATCACGATCTTTACTTAAAACTGAGATCAGAATTTGATCTCATGTTATTCAGTGGATTGCCGAGAAGGAAGAAATTATAGTTTCGGCCCCTCTTTCTTTTGGATTTCTCAAACATGAGCTTTCCGGCATTCGTAAGTTTAAAAGCGGCAAACTCCGTATTTTATATGTTCTTTCTGAAGAGAAGCCAGATATTTGGGATGTGCCCCCAAAAGAACCAGAAATTATGTTCCTCTATGTAGATTTAAGAAAGGATGAAACCTATAGAGAGGCCCTGAAGCTTTTAAGGAAGCATGGGGTGGTGCAGTAATTAGTTTTTTTAACTGCTTTGTTAGTCATCTTATCTCTAAATGGGGGCATCCAAACTTCAATAACTGCCACATACTCGTTTTTATCTAATTTCAAATTTGCAACCTTTGAAGGTTCCGGGATAATATCGTTATTTTGCTCCATACCATAAAGGTGCAATTGCAAAGCTTCTTTAGCCATCTTAAAGGCTTCTTCTTCAGTGTGGCCACAAGTAAAGCATCCTGGAAGATCCGGAAATTCCACAGATATCCCATCAGAGTCAATGGTAAATACGGCCGGGAAATAATAACGGTCTTTCACTAATAAAACCTCCTTCTGTTTGTTATATGCTAGAGCTTTACTCCAGTTTGTTTTGAAATGCTTTTAACTGTCTTTTTGGGGATATCCTTATAAGGATGGGGAACAGTGACCTTTCCTTTTTTTACTGGATGTTGTAATTGTACGTGTGAACCCTCCTGGTTTTTAGTATACCATCCAAACAAGGCGACCCCTGCCGGGGAGTGAAGCGGCAGGGTTTCTTTGTTAAATATTAGAAAAACAGTCCGTACAGGTAAACCCCGGCGATGCCCCCAACCACCACCAGGATGATATTCAGGCGGTAAAAAGCCAGAACGACTGAAACGGCGCATCCGGCCAGGGCGGATTTTATGTCCCCGGTTGAATAGAGCACACCGGGGAAGATCAGCGCTCCCAGGGCGGCATAGGGAATGTGCTGCAGAAAGGATTTCAAAAATGGGGGCAGTTTCAAATTATTAAGGATAACCAATGGAAGCAGGCGGGGCAGGTATGTTACAAGCCCCATCATGATCACGATCGACAGAAGTTTCAACATGATTCCTTTTCCTCCGGGGAATACAGGATGGCGCCGGCGAGGGCGGCGATTATGGTTGCGATGATAATGCTCCACCCGGTGGAAATGCCGGAGAGGGCGGGAACCCACCTTAATAATGAATGAACTCCGACAGCGATCAGAGCTACGGCAAAAACAGAATTTGAATCCCTGCAAACCGGGACCAGGAGGCCGATAAACATGGAATAAAGGGCTATTCCCATGCTCGCCTTAAGGGGTTGGGGGAGCCCTCCCGCCAGAAAGACTCCCGCTCCCGTTCCGGCTACCCACGAGGTATAGGCGGTGAGGTTCAAACCCAGCATATAGCTGGGGGTGATCTTTGCTTCCTTGCACAGGGATGCCACCGCGAAGGTCTCGTCGGTGATGCCGAAAGACAACAGGCTTAACAGCTTTTTCGATACCCCCTGCTCAATCCGCTGGGAAAGGGACGACGACATGAGAAAATGGCGAAAGTTGAGGATGAATGTGGTCATTACTATTTCCCAGGCGGTAGCACCCATGGTGATTAACTTTACGCCGACGAACTGGCTGGCACCCGCAAAAACGATCATGGACATGAGCACGCTCACGTAGTCCGGTATCCCCGACGCTTTCGCCAGGAGACCAAAGGCAATGGCAATCGGTACGTAACCGACCGCGATGGGGATTCCCGCCCGAAAGCCGCCCACAAAGGTCAGGCTGTGAGCGTGTGAAGGGTGTTTCTGGAGTTGTTGGAATTGTTCATGTGTGCAGTCCGGCATTCCTCGTTCTCTCCCCTTGAAAAACAACTTTCCATTATTTTAACTTAAAACAAAAAGCAGGGGGAGCCTTTAATAAACGTCACCACTGTTACTGGCAGAAGAAATAATTCTGGTTATGTCGAATTTTGCCGGAAAAATAGGAAGGATTGTTAAACCTGCGCTACTCATAAAAGATTGGAACCACCTGTTGATTAGGCTATAATGAGATTGCCTAATTCGACAGGTGGTTTTCCTGCTT
>CADDZD010000143.1 GCA_902812385.1 Clostridia bacterium
CGAGACAGGAATATATTGACATTAGCGCGTTGAATCGGGTACACTGGAAGTACAAGAAAGCGAGGGGAAGGAGGTGAGATGGTGAGAAGCCGGAGGATCATCTTTTCCCTAGCACTCATGCTTCTGCTGGCTTTTGCTTTCTCGAGTACGGCGAGCGCAGCAGTGTACGTGCGCGGCTACTTTAGAAAAGACGGCACTTATGTTGCCCCCCACTACCGGAGCTATCCTGACGGCAACTTCTGGAATAACTGGAGCACCTACGGAAACTACAACCCTTACACCGGCAAGGCGGGGACGTTAAGGTGGCCCAGCTCTTCCTACTACCGTAACTACTCCTGGTCCTACTCTTCTTATTGGCCCAGCTCTTCCTACTCAGCCTTTCCTTCGCTCGACAGCGATCTATACTCTGGGCGTTCCTACTTCCGAAGCTATCCCAGTTATACTTTTAATAGTTGGCTGGACTATTAAGATATAGGCCCTGAAACCTGCTACGGCAAGGTCCATCCATAACACCTCGCTTAATTTTGCCAACCCCCGCAACTTGCAGTCTGATCGACGACTGACCTTAAACAAAGAGAGCGCCTGCAACCAAGCCCCTAGAGGCAACCGGCTTAAACAGGCCCAGCCTTAAAAACCCCACGGGATTCGAAAGTCTACGCAATCCCATGGGGCAACAATTTTCCTTTCGAATCCTGCCTTAGGAGGAATATTATTTGAGGAAGGTTTTTATTTTAGTTGCATTGGTTGCCGTCTTAGCTACCGGCAGGGCAGCTCCTGCCAGTGCTTCAAACCCCATTCGCCTTTGTGTTAACGGTCAGGAAGTTCACTCCAGCGTGCCGCCGCAGATAATTAACGGGCGGACGATGGTTCCCATCCGGTTCGTAGCAGAGGCTCTGGGGGCCGATGTGGCGTGGGATAGTGCGACAAAAACGGCGACCATAACAAAAGGCGAACTCCAACTCAATCTAAAAGTAGCCGGCAAAGCCCTAAAGAATAACCTGCTGGTAGTATCGGACGTGCCTCCCCAGATAGTAGAAGGACGGTTGATGGTGCCGCTCCGTTTCGTCGCCGAAACCTTAAACTGCAGGGTTAAGTGGGACGAAGTCAGCCGAACGGTCGATATTGTCGACGTTGAAAGACTTAACGGATGGCTGATCCAGTTTGTAAAGGACAACAACGAAGTAATGGTAAGGGCATTTCTTGAAAGCGGTGCAGATCCAAATGCTCAAGTGCAAGGCATAACAGCTCTAATGCTTGCAGTCAGCAACAACAACACGAACATGGTAAAACTTCTGCTTGAAAGCGGAGCTGACCCGAACATCAAAAGCAATTTTGGTGAAACCAGTACCACTCCCCTTGCAGTGGCATCAGGAGCGGGCAACATCGAAGTAGTTAATGCTCTCTTGAGCGCAGGGGCCGACCCCAACATTAGAGACGACAAATTCGGTGCAACGGCACTGATGCTGGCCGCTGCCAACGGCCACAAGGCGGTGGTCGAAACACTGCTGAAAGCAGGTGCAGACCCCAACATCCGGGACAAGAGCGGGTATACAGCACTGAGATACGCCGAAGGTAAGGGGAACACGGAAGTAATAAGGTTGCTCCAGCCGATAACTGGCGTCCCCCGGCTGACTGCTAAGGAGAGAATGGATCTGGAGAAGCTTAAAAGAGAACTGGAACTCTCGATAAATGACGTGGAGCAAAAGAGCCAAAAAGTAAAGAGCGAGTACCAGTACCAGCGCAATTTAGTCGAAAACGCTTACAATGCATCAATCGAGAACCTAAAGAGACAGGAAACAGCCGCTGTCAACGCCGCCGTCAAGTCCGCCCTCTCGCGCGGGCTGGGCTCTTCTCCCCTTGTTGAGTACGAAAGAAAAAAGATAGAAGAAGCCTATGCGCCGCTTTACAACCAAATTGAATCAGAGAAGCAAATCCGCCTACAAAAAATAAATAGCGATGAAAAGTTGGTCTTAGAGCCATTAGAAAAGAGCCTGAGCGAACTGAAGAACCAATACGCCGAGGTTACTTCGAGACTAGAATAGCAGTAAGACAAGCGGAAAAAGGTAAAAGGCCGAAAAAGGGGTGACCGCCTACCCGGGAGCCCGGTGGCCGCTGCCGGGCCCACCGCTCTCGCCCGATGGGCAAGTGGCCGTCCTATGTTCGTAGCCCGCCCGGTCAAGCTTCGCTTCCAGTTCGATGCACACCTGGCGCGTGGCCCTCAGCAGCAGGTCCGCCTCATCATATTCCCTGTTTTCCAGCAGCCGCCTGGAAATCTCCGCTTTCCTGGACTCCTCGTTGGTGTAGCGCTTGCGGCCGGAGAGCCCGGCAGGAAAAACGGGCCCGGGAGGGTCGACGCTCTGAGTCCCTTCCGCTGCTTCTTTTCTTTTGGGAGCATGATGTCCGCGCCCGAAAGGATGGCAGAAACCGGGTGCCCTCTGGGCGCGCATGATGCTCCCCTTTCCCGGATCCAGGGACACATCCGGTAGGAGGGACTGAGCCGGTAATCCATCCCCTCCCCTGGTTAAAGGCTTCGAACAGTTTGGTTAAACCTGCACGAGGTCCAGGTCGTTGACCCGGCCGATGGAGTTGACCGGATTCGATTGCAGGCCGGCGATGGCATCCCGACTTCGTGGACGTCCGCGTCCAGGGCGTCAGGCCTGACGTTCCGGTAGGAGCGCATGGCGAGACTGGGGTTCCCCTGGGCGTCGGTCCCGGTCTGCACGGTGATCCGGAGTGTGGACCCGACCGGTACGGCGTTTACTGCCATCCGCTTCACCTCCCTTGAGGAAATATTCCCGGGGCCTCACCGGGGCGGCGACCGGCAAGCACCGCCCCGGATGAAAAACCGGCAGGTTCACCTGCCGGTTCGACCCCCGAAAAAAGAGAAAAACCGGCAAATCTTAACTGCCGGTTTTTACTAGTTCCAGTGTAGATTTAAGAAATTGCATTGTCAAGGCATATCAATCAATTTATTGCATCCTGAAATAATCTCAAACAACAGTTCAAATAAATAACATCCTTCACAAGCAGGTAAGAGACGTATCGCGAAGAATTGAGATAGATACTAACACAAGGTGGTAGGTGAAACTGAAAAATCCCATAGATAAACTAACCTTTAAACAAATATTATGGCTGATCCCTGTCTTTATTACAATTCATAACCTGGAAGAAGCTCCCAGCATGGCAAATTGGTTAATGAGGCATGTAGCGATTTTTCCGTTAGAAAAGTTACCTTTATTTTTATTGAAATCCTTTCTTCAATTGACAACAACTCAGTTCTGGATAGCAACCCTTTTTCTCAATGTACTGGTATTTTG
>CADDZD010000144.1 GCA_902812385.1 Clostridia bacterium
CAACAGTATTGTTCAACGTCCCTTACGGCCCGGTACCGATGCTGACAATTTTCCACGGAGCATCCTTTGTCTTTCTGGCAACATAAACGAATCGCATTTGCCGACCATTATTGGAAGGTCCAGGCCCGTCAACCTTTGGCGGCGGGGATTTTTCGAACAGGCACCCCGCCAGGAAAACACTTGTCAGCACAATTGCAATAAGAAAGGTTCCTCTCAAAAAAATAAATTCCATCCTGAACCCCATATCCCTGCAAGCCGGAGCATTCAGTTAGCCGTACCGGAATATACCGATCACCCCTTCCTGTTAGGAATCCCCTTTTCATAATATCTAACACCGGCCGGGTTGATTATGTGACACTGTTTTGATGTCAAAGGTGACGCATGCTCCCCCTTCCCGGGAATTGAACGCCCGGATGGTTCCCCCGTATCTCTCTACCAGTTGCCTGCGGCAGTTTCATCAATTTTGTATCAACTAAAAGATTTTCAACCGCCGTCAGATTGCCGTATAAGGCCGGCGATTCAATAAGGGCTCCAATTTGCTCAAGGTGCTCTCGTTGCCACGCTGCGCCGAAAACCATGATTTCACCGGGAAAGCACAGCTCAAGTTGCCAATAAAATTTTCGAACGGTGTCAGATTTGTAGGGATGGTTTCGTAGTTAAAAGTAGACGGCGAGAACCGGGCGATCGCTAAAAGTCGCAATCACGGTCACACAATCGCGGGAATGGGTGGTAGTAGAAACATGAGGCAGATAATCATAATCTACAAGGGTATCCGCCGGCCGGGAAAGGCTGGCCGGCCGGTTCACTCGAGACGGGGGCGGAACAGCACAGCGGTGGCAAGGGGGGCATCCTGATGCCTGAACCGGTCAAAGGCAATGGCCGCTACATGGCCGGACTGGACGGGCTGCGGGCCCTGGCGGTACTTGCCGTGATCCTCTATCACCTCAACCCGGGCTTCGCCCCGGGTGGGCTCCTCGGCGTCGGTGCCTTTTTCGTTCTATCCGGCTACCTTATTACCGACCTGCTGGTCACCGAGTGGGAGGACGAGGGGCAAATCGATCTAAAGCAATTCTGGTTGCGGCGAGGACGGCGTTTACTTCCGGCACTGTTCCTCATGCTCGTGGTAGTGGTGTGCGCCCTCATCCTTTTCGCCCGCACCCGCCTGGCGGCTCTCCGGGGCGATGTGTTGGCAGCCATGCTGTACGCCAGCAACTGGTGGTTCATCTACCATAACGTGTCCTACTTTGCCCGATTCGGTCCCCCCTCTCCCCTCGGTCACCTATGGTCATTGGCGGTGGAGGGGCAATTTTACCTGTTCTGGCCGTTGCTGTTATGGTTCGGATTACGCCGTCAAGCACGCCGGGGACTGTTGTTGGGGCTAACCCTGGCCGGAGCAGCCGCATCGGCACTCGCCATGGCCATCCTTTACCGGCCTGGCAGCGACCCCAGCCGGGTATATTACGGCACCGATACCCGCGCCTTTGCCCTGCTCATTGGTGCCGCTCTCGCCCTGGTGTGGCCAAGTAGAAAACTTTCCGCCAAAGTCTCGCCCCTGACCCGCCTCGGCATTGACTTGGCCGGATGTGCAGGACTGCTCGTCATGCTGGTCATGATCTGGCGGACCAACCAGTATGATACTTTCCTTTACCCCGGCGGGCTGTTGCTTCTTTCAGTGGCCACTGCGGTGCTGGTAGCAGCCATCGCTCACCCGGCGAGCCGCCTGGGCAAAGTCCTGGGCGGGGAGCCTTTGCGCTGGCTGGGGGTGCGCTCCTACGGTATCTACCTCTGGCATTATCCGGTTATTGTGCTGACCAGCCCGGTGGTGAATACGGGCGGGGTGAACGTGGTGCGGATGGCTCTGCAACTCTCGGCCAGCATCATCCTCGCCGCCCTATCTTGGCGCTTTGTCGAGGAGCCCGTCCGCCGCGGCGCCCTGCGGAGGCTAAGGGAGGTGATTCCCTTGCGGGCCCGTCACCGGCGGTGTCGCCTGCCTCTCAGAAACCGGGTTGCCTTGGCAGCTGCCGGGCTTGCTTTCGGCATTTTCTGCCTGGGAATAACGGGAGTTATTCCGACAACCGACGCCAATCATGCATCCAACATCGCCAATATCGCTCCCGCTGGGCAGGTGTCCATCGCGGCCCCCGGCCCCATCAAGCCGGGATCGGATAAATCCGGGAACTCAGGCAAGGGTAGGAAAACGCCGACGGAATCCTCTATTTCCCAAGCGGGTCCGGGGACAACGGGTGACGCTGCCACACCAGGACAAGAGCAGAACCCGGATCAGTCATCCGGCGGCTCCAGGACCTCCACGGGAACTCCGGAACCGGTGGCCATTACCACGGGATCGGGCATCACCGCCATCGGCGACTCGGTGCTGGCCGATGCCGCCCCATACTTGAGCAAGCTGCTCCCGGGCATCGTCATCGACACCAAAATCGGTCGTCAAATGTCTGAAGCCCAGGCGGTGGTGCACCAACTCAAAGCTCAGGGCAGGCTCGGGGATCGCCTCATCATCGAACTTGGAACAAATGGACCGTTCACGAAAGAACAACTGGTAGCTTTACTCACTTCGCTGGAAGGTGTTCAGCAGGTGTTCCTGGTGAATACCCGGGTGCCGCGTCCCTGGGAGGATGTGGTGAATACTACCCTGGCGCAAGTGGCAGCGACCCGCCCGCATACCACGCTGGTCGACTGGTATGCGGCAAGTGCGGGGCATGATTCGTATTTCTACCCGGATGGAGTCCATCTGACCCCTATCGGAGCACAGTCCTATGCCAACCTGGTGGCCGGGACAGTACGCCCGATTAAGAACTAGCGAGGTATGGACCGGAAGAAAGACATTATCATCACGGATGGGGAGACCCAGCAACCACACCGGTAAGATTGAAAAGACGAAATTGCGGAAAAGGTTATTTGTTTGTTGCATAATAAAAATGGACAGAGTTGCAAAATAAAATCCCCACTTTTGCAACTCAAAAATCCCCAAATTTGCAAAGGTCATTGTAGGCACCCCTAAAAACTGTTATTATGTTCAGGAACCTTGGAAGTGGCCGTGGAAAGACAAAAAAGAAAGGAGTAGCAAATGATATTATATGAATCAAGACATGATTTACACTATTGTCGGCATCATACTTTTGATCATGGGATTACTGTTTGCGGTCAAGTCCCATTCTTTCTGTAAAAACGTAGACAGCCTGGTTCAAGCCACAACATCATGTTGATCGGACCTTCTATCGTGATCGTCATTGCTGACGCTGCTTTCAGGAATCAACCCCAAACTCTT
>CADDZD010000145.1 GCA_902812385.1 Clostridia bacterium
TACCGACCAAATCGGCACCGTGGTCCCGAGCAAAGCGGCGCAGGCATTCCGTAAACTCTTTCATGCTTACTTCCCCCGTTTCTCGATTCTTCTCGATGGTTAATTGATGACCGCAGCCGGGAACCTGCTGTTCCCGGTAACCCCTTTTTTTAACTCAACCAAGAATGGCGGGAAATCAATCATAAAGGTCGGTGCTCAGGTAGCGCTCCCCGGTATCGGGCATGATGGCCACGATCAGCTTACCCCGGTTCTCCGGGCGCCTGCTCAGCTGGAGCGCGGCAAAGGCGGAGGCGCCGGAGGAGATGCCGACCAGGAGCCCCTCTTCCCGGGCAAGGAGGCGGGATGTTTCATAGGCATCCTCATCCGTTACGGTGATGATTTCGTCAACCACCGCACGGTCGAAAACATCCGGAATGAAACCGGGCCCGATCCCCTGGATCTTGTGGCGGGCGGGCTTCCCGCCGGAGAAAACCGGGGAGCGAGCGGGTTCAACACCTATTGTTTTAATGTCCGCCCGCAGCTCCTTCAGACTGCGGGCGATACCCACCACAGTTCCCCCGGTTCCCAGTCCCCCCACGACAACGTCTACCGTTCCCTCGGTATCCCTCCAGATTTCCATTGCGGTGGTTTCCGCGTGCATCCTCGGATTATCCTCGTTCGCAAACTGGTTCGGGATCCAGGCACCGGGGATCTCCCGCGCCAGTTCTTCTGCCTTCCGCACCGCTCCGGGAATGAGTTCGTCGGCGGGAGTTAACACCACTTCGGCGCCGTAGGCCCGAAACAACTTGACCCTCTCGATGCTCATGCTTTCCGGCATCGTCAAGATCACGCGGTATCCCCTGACCGCACCGACCAGGGCCAGGCCAACCCCGGTATTGCCACCCGTAGGTTCGATGATGGTTGTCTTTCCCGGAGCAATAATCCCCCTGCGTTCCGCTTGTTCGATCATGGATAAGGCAATGCGGTCCTTGACGCTCCCTCCCGGATTAAAGCTTTCCAGTTTCACCACTACTTTCGCCAGAGAATCCTTTGTCAAACGGTTCAGCTGCACCAGAGGCGTTCCCCCGATCAGCTTTTCAACCGATTGTGCAATTCGCATTGATAAAAAAACCTCCCGGATTATTTCTTGATATCTCCTGTAACCGGAACAAACATTTCCTCGGCAAAAGCCTCCGGCGATTCCGCCAGTGAAAGCACCCCTGCAGCCTTGAGGTCTTTAATTGCTTCGATGAGATCATTTCTGGCCGCGGTGACCGAGGGAACGTATCTATATTTCTCTAAAAGCCTTGCATTTCCATCCGGGGTGCCACCCGTGTACTTTTTCTCGATCCCCAGCCTGGCGGCTTCTGCACGGTGCCCGTCAACCCAAAGAGTAGCCTTCATTAAGGCCCGGGTAATGGCCGCAGCGGTTTCCGGATCCTTTTTGATTGTTTTCCCGCTAACGGCAACAAAGCAGCAGTAATTGTCAGCATACGGCTTGGTCTCGGCTTGGCTCAGAATAAGCCGCCCTTTATTCTTGTCCAGAATAAACTGGCCGAAGGGATCGGTGACGGCCACCACATCAATTTCTCCTTTGTCCAGAGCAGCTTCCAGTTGATCTGGAGGATAAGCCCGCCAGGTTATCTCTTTCTTCCAGTCAATACCAGCCCTGCTCAGGGCTACCGCGAGGAAATTCATGGGACCTGCCCCAATGGCATCGACACCGATCCGTTTCCCGCGCAGGTCTTCGACTTTAACAACACCGGAATTTTTTCCGGCCACCACCTGGATGCAGCCGGTATGGAGTCCGGCCGTAAACTTTATGTCCATGCCCTGTTCAACGGGCTTGATCCACTTATGGAAAAGACCGAGAGCCGCATCTATCTTTCCGGTCGCCAGGCCTTCTTTGGTCCCCTCGAAATCAACACGGACAAGTTCGGCATCCAGGCCCTCCTTTTCAAAAAAACCTTTTTCTTTCGCTACGTATAAAGGAGCAAAGCAAACCGCCCCGCTGTAGTTGGCAATTTTGACCGGTTTCAATTTTCTCACATTTTGGGATGCACTCTTCTCGCTCCCCTGTCCCTTCTGCTCAGCACACCCGGATAGCACGGGAACCATTAACGCCAGCAAGGCAACAATCAAAATTAAACAAAAGATTTTCCGCTTCAAGTAAATAACCCCCCTTAACTTCCTTATAATATGTTCCCCATGACAGTAATACCCTGACCGGCGTTAACGGCCGGCTATATCGTATAGATGAATTCTCTTTCAGGCTCCGATCGGGTTAAGTGAAGCATTTTTAAGATCTGATTGCGCAGGAGGAAAAAGTCCGGGTGATCCCTGGCGCGGGGATAGCCAAGAGGAATATTGATTATCTTCTTTACCCGTCCCGGCCGTGGCGTAAGGATAACGACTTGCTCGCTGAGGTAAATTGCCTCGTCAATATCGTGGGTTACCAGGATCACCGTGGTACGCCTGGCGCGCCAGATCCGGTACAACTCGTCTTGCATCTGCATCCTCGTAAAGGCATCCAGTGCTCCCAGGGGCTCGTCAAGCAGCAACACGACCGGCCGGTTAATCAGCACCCGCGCCAGGGCCGCCCGCTGGGCCATTCCGCCGGAAAGCTGGTAAGGAAACGCACCCTTGAATTCGCGCAGGCCCGTCAACTCCAGGAACTCCTCCACCACCCCGGGGCTGATCACCTCCTGCCGCGCCTCCGGCCCGAAGGTGAGATTCCCTTCGACGGTTAGCCAGGGGAAAAGGGTCGGCTCCTGAAAAACCAGCCCGCGACTGTGATGAGGGCCCCTAACCTGTTCTCCGTCAACGTAAAGGGAACCGGAGGTGGGTTCATCAAGCCCTGCCAGTAAACGAAGTAAAGTGGATTTTCCGCAGCCGCTCGGTCCCAGCAGGGATACGAAGCTCCCCGCCCGTACTTCCAGGTTGATGTCGGCGAGAGCGGGTATCTCCCGGCCGTTCCCGTTCGCAAAAACCTTGGTGACATTTTGAATGAGGATATTTCCCCCTCCATTTATTGCCATTTTTCTCCCTCCTTTCTCCTCCTGATTAAACCAATCCCCCCAGGTTAAAGGGAAAACCACATTATCCTACCACTTGATAAGCCCCCGCTGCCAGGCGAGAAAAC
>CADDZD010000146.1 GCA_902812385.1 Clostridia bacterium
GCCAAAACGCCGTTTGCCCATACCCACAAGCAGCATAAAACCTGGCTCGTGCCGGGGTAAATTATTTTCGCCATTGCCCTAAAACGTCCTATTCATCTTTACTTCCGGTCATCGCAATTGGCTCAATCGAATCAATCGAAATTACGCCGACTTGCGCCGGGCTTTCTCCGCAGCATCCCGCACCCTTTCAAGATCCTCCTGGCTCAGGGCGCGCTCGAAGCTGCGGAATCCTGCAAGTTTGAATCCGTGTTTTTTCCCCAGCCGGCCGATCTCCTCCACCTGCTCAACGGTCAGGTCGCGCCCGAGGGAGAAGTTTTCGCACCTTCCCTCCATGGCCAGAATCATCGTCTCCGACATGCAGGCGTAAGCCGTTTTGGGCGGGAAACCGAAGTTGAAGTTGAACTCCACGTCCCCCGGTACCTCCACGACTCCTCCCTCGATCACCAGCACATCGGGGCGCGCCTCCGCCACCTGGCGGGAAACATCCCGCGGCCGGGCGACATCGCAGACAACCGCCCCGGGCTTAAGGTCCTCCGGTTCAATGACCGTATCAACGGCGGAAGTTACGGTGATGACCACATCAGCCCTCCTCAAGGCATCTTTGACGTTGGTGGTCACCCGCGCCGCCACCCCGCTCTCGTTTAAGATCTTGTAGCTTAACCGCTCCAAACGGGACCGCTCCCGGGCCACCAGCGTCAGCCCGCCGGCCTCACGGGCAATCAGCCTGGCGCAAACGCTCCCGATGGAGCCCGTGGCACCGATTACGGCCACCTCCGCGTTTGCAAGCTTGACTCCCATGTATTCCGCGGCTTTCTTTGTCCCCTCTATGGCCATCGCTACGGTGAAACTGTTTCCCGATGTGACGGCAATGTTTAGATTTCTGGCGATGGTGATCCCTGCATCCCCCACCACCGAGGTCATCGCCCCCAGCCCTACAATCCCTGCACCGAGCTTTTCGGCGATCCTGCCAGCCTCGATAATCCGCTTTGTCACGTAGTCAACAGGCAGTTCCAGCATCCGGCGGGATGTAAGTGGGCAGATAATGAACCAGCCCTCGGTCTCACCATAGGGGGATTTCACGCCGTGGACCTCCGATGCTTTATAAGCCGGAAAGCGGCCGACAATCCTTTCTGTCAGGCGCCCGGGCAGGTAGCGAAATACCTTTAACCTTTTCGTTATATCTTCGAGATCTATAGGGTGAATTATAAAAGCGAACCTGACCATCTCAGACCCCTTTTTAAGAATGTTCATAATACTACTTTCTGACCCTGCAGGTATTCGACCCGCGGTTTGAATCCCAGCCTGTCCAGGAGGCCGCTGTAGTCTTCAGGCGTTATTTCAGCAGGGCTTTTACCCAGGAGGCTGACCAGGACCCCCTCCATGACATTAGTCCCAAAAGACCTCCCCTGCATTTCCGGAGTTGTGGTCACCAGCACTGCAACGCCGCACTCCCGCAGGAGTTCTACGTCCTCCCTGGTCACCGTGTTGGTGATGATGACCTTCCCGGGAAGTTTCGGGGGCATGTACTTTCTGATGAAGTGAAAGTCCCCGGCAATAATATCCGCCCCCAGATAATACTTCTCATACCTGGTGGTCACCGTTTCCTGCTTCTTTCCGGTCGGGTAAAGGTACTTAAAAGGAAGCTGGCTTAAAACGGGCAGCAGAATGGCGGCCAGCACCCGCAGGGTGGAGAGGGAATGGATGGGAATAGGTATCCCCACCGCAAAGATCAGGTCACCGATTACCATCCTGCATCCGGCATCATTTAGGGCTTCAGCCAGGCCAAAGCGGTCAACGCCGGAAACCAGGAGGGCACGCTTGCCTGAGAGTTTCCACCCCAACTCCTGCTCCAGGTAGGGTACGACCTTTCTTTCCAGGGTGTTTTTCAGCCCGCTGCCGTCAACGATCGGGGTAATCTTCGCCGCTGCGGCGATCTTTTTTGCTTCCCGGATCACGTAGCGCCTGCCACCCGCCACCAGGTAGAGATCGATCCCGCCCATACCGAAGGCATCCACCTTGCCGTCCAGGTCACGGATCATCTGAATCGCCTTTCCCATATCGCCGTCGGTGCCGATCCGCTCGATTACAAATTGTTCACCCAGAAATTCGGCCTCCACCCTGTGATTGCGCTTCGAGGAACCAAGACTGATGCTGACAACCCGCTTCACCTTTTAAATCACTCCTTGCCGGATAATCCGCTGCTATCTAACAGACTTGATCAATTCACGCAGTTTTTCCCGATCTACGTACCGATCTTCCTTGATGGGTGACTCGCCCAGATCAATCCCTATTACTTCCTTGTCCAGCAGCGCCGCGGCCCACTTGATCCGCTGTCGCGACCCTATGAAGATCACCACATCGTAGGTTCTCACCTGGGCGGTAAGGCGCATCACCTCGTTGAAAAGATCAATCCCGGATTTCTCCTCCACAAAGCGCCAGCGCTCCTCATCTGTCATGATCAGGCTGAAATCAACGCCCAATTCCACCAGAAGGGACTCTATTTCTTCCTTATTTTTTATAGGAAATCCGATAACGGCAAGGCGCGCTCCCTTGCGCACCGCTCCCAAGCTCTCCAGGCGGGATACGAAGCTCCTGTCGAGCCCGAAGCGCTCGGCAACCTCCTGCTGCGAAACCCCTTCACTGCGCTGTGTCAGGATCTGGTCGATGATGCGGTCTAACTTTTCCAGGCTGATCAGCTTTTCGCCGACGCGAAAGAACCTGTTCTTATCCATGCTGATACCCATTCTTGATGTGCACATTTTTGTGTACATATATTTTAGCAGTAATCACCAGTAGATGCAATAATTTTAGCGTATTTTTTGCTTCTTCTTGTAGCAGCGGCGACCGGCGGCACCGCTCGGGAAAAGTAAAAACCGGCAGGAGGCCTTGGCCTCGCCGGTTCCTTCTCCGCGATCTTTTCGTAGAGAGGGAGGTGTCAACGGAGGCAGGAGGTTTTAAACGCTTACCCTATTATCACAGTCTTCTTCAACCGATATATGATGGATTAAAAGATCCATGTACATACGCATTGTTAAAGTCAGGGATTTCCGATACATGCAGGTGGTACACAACTATTATGTTAGCGGAGAGTACCCCAGACAACAA
>CADDZD010000147.1 GCA_902812385.1 Clostridia bacterium
AGTGAAGATATTTACTGCAGTACGAACTATGGGATGTCTCCTTATGCCAACTAGATTTTATTAGTTGCCATTTTTAGCCATCATAAAATTAAAGGTCGTTTTCACCCCAGGGTGCGAAATGTGGGTGCCGCCACCATTACGAAGCCGTTTTCAGCCTACCTACGAGGGATTGAAACAAAAGTACGCTGTATTGGACATTGATGAAGTGAAAGTTTTCAGCCTACCTACGAGGGATTGAAACGAAAAAGATGGATAACCTTATTGCCGCCATCGAAAGCGTTTTCAGCCTACCTACGAGGGATTGAAACGTCAGCCCCTATGACCTTGGAGCCCGGAGGCTATTTCGTTTTCAGCCTACCTACGAGGGATTGAAACGAAAGGTTATGGACTTGAGCAGCACGCCGTCATTTGTGTTTTCAGCCTACCTACGAGGGATTGAAACTGATGTAGGGTTATCGCCTCCGAAGTTTTCTGCAAGGTTTTCAGCCTACCTACGAGGGATTGAAACTCTCCCGCAGCTCGGCGATCAAGCCCTCGTCAACGCGTTTTCAGCCTACCTACGAGGGATTGAAACTTGCAGGTTGTCTACCGCTCTTGCCAATCTTCCCCATGTTTTCAGCCTACCTACGAGGGATTGAAACAACTTTTCGGATTGGGCCGGAAAGGGGTTGTAACTATGTTTTCAGCCTACCTACGAGGGATTGAAACTTCCTTTCGGATATCTCTACGTCTTCGACTCTCAAGTTTTCAGCCTACCTACGAGGGATTGAAACTGCTATACCTGCCGCCGCTCTTTCTAAAAAGTAAGGGTTTTCAGCCTACCTACGAGGGATTGAAACCGTATAAGTCAAATAAATGCGTCGTGTTTGTGTCGGTTTTCAGCCTACCTACGAGGGATTGAAACTTCCCCACGTGTCCCCTTTCCCGCGTCTCTCCTAAGTGTTTTCAGCCTACCTACGAGGGATTGAAACCCTTCTCGTCATGCTGCTCCGGCAGCACGTCACCGAAGTTTTCAGCCTACCTACGAGGGATTGAAACCTGGACACAACGCTGGGCGGAACGCAAAGCTTATAGTTTTCAGCCTACCTACGAGGGATTGAAACTTAAAATGCTCAGGATGAGAAAGGCGCTGGCAACCGTTTTCAGCCTACCTACGAGGGATTGAAACCATTTCTTCCCGGGGCGCAAAGTGTGTTTTGTCGTAGGTTTTCAGCCTACCTACGAGGGATTGAAACCTGGACACAACGCTGGGCGGAACGCAAAGCTTATAGTTTTCAGCCTACCTACGAGGGATTGAAACCGCTCAAACGGGCCTTCGTACCCCGCAGGGTCGGTAGGTTTTCAGCCTACCTACGAGGGATTGAAACTACTGAACAAACTCACCAGAACCACCTCCTACGAAGTTTTCAGCCTACCTACGAGGGATTGAAACGCCACGATGGGGCGCGTACAAATACCAGGCGGGCAAGTTTTCAGCCTACCTACGAGGGATTGAAACGGGTAATAGGAGAATACATGCCGGGGAATTTTCACCGTTTTCAGCCTACCTACGAGGGATTGAAACCTTCATAAAGCGGTTTGAGACTTTCGGCGGTAAATTGTTTTCAGCCTACCTACGAGGGATTGAAACTCGGGGGTCAGCGGTCATTGGGGAAAAATAGATCAGTTTTCAGCCTACCTACGAGGGATTGAAACTTAGGAGATAAATAATCACCATCAAGTGCTAATCCAAGTTTTCAGCCTACCTACGAGGGATTGAAACAATACAACGATGCAAAGCATACTTGGCGGTTCAAAAAGTTTTCAGCCTACCTACGAGGGATTGAAACTCGCCATCATCCTTTACTAAAGGCCGCCACCGTCCGCGTTTTCAGCCTACCTACGAGGGATTGAAACTCTTTGGTGACGGTTATTATGTATACAGGTTATTCTTGTTTTCAGCCTACCTACGAGGGATTGAAACCTTATAGCTTGTGAGGTATTCATCTCGGGCCCAAGGGTTTTCAGCCTACCTACGAGGGATTGAAACTCCCAAAAAACATTAAAAAAATTAGCTAAGCCTCTAGGGTTTTCAGCCTACCTACGAGGGATTGAAACCCTGCATCATAGCGCTCTAGTAGCCAACCAAACAGCGTTTTCAGCCTACCTACGAGGGATTGAAACGATGTAAAGCTCCCGGTAGGTATATACCCGCCCTTCGTTTTCAGCCTACCTACGAGGGATTGAAACAGTTTTCACAAATCCGTGACCAGGGCCTCCGGGGTTGTTTTCAGCCTACCTACGAGGGATTGAAATCAGATTGAAACAAAAGCTTACGTTACAAGCTGGACAGGTTTTCAGCCTACCTACGAGGGATTGAAACGCCTTAACGATGCACAGAGGGAGGCCGTGTCTTACGGGTTTTCAGCCTACCTACGAGGGATTGAAACGATCCTCAAGGTATTCTCTGTTTATCTGAATAAACTGTTTTCAGCCTACCTACGAGGGATTGAAACCGGTCTGGCTCTGGTGAAGGTGGCTGCGGCGCCTGAGTTTTCAGCCTACCTACGAGGGATTGAAACGTTCGTCCCGGGTGGGGAGAGGCAGGTTAATAACGAGTTTTCAGCCTACCTACGAGGGATTGAAACGTTTCGGCTATTTACCAGTTCTTATGCTCCACCACCGTTTTCAGCCTACCTACGAGGGATTGAAACGGCGGCGGAGAGGATATCTTCAGTAGTAACCTCCCGGTTTTCAGCCTACCTACGAGGGATTGAAACCAGCGAAGGTCTCCGCTTCTTCAATCGGATCCAGGTGTTTTCAGCCTACCTACGAGGGATTGAAACCGGTCCAGCTCTACCATTCCGTAGCCGTACCCCCGCGTTTTCAGCCTACCTACAAGGGATTGATACGGATTATGTGAAAACGCTGGCCAATAAAGAATTCGTGTTTTCAGCCTACCTACGAGGGATTGAAACCCAATAGCCGGCGACAGTTTGATACCAGCGCCATTAGTTTTCAGCCTACCTACGAGGGATTGAAACCTTTTTAGAGAGACTTATAACCCTCCGCTCT
>CADDZD010000148.1 GCA_902812385.1 Clostridia bacterium
GGGGTCCATTTCGTGAAGTAGACCTCGGACACAATGTCCCTGCCGAGGCTGACGAGGTGTTTCAGGGTCTTCGGGTGCAGGACGAGATCGGAATCAATAAGAAACAAGAAGTCAAAACCCCGGTCAATCGCCATCTTCAGGAAGCGATTCTTATAACCGGCCACCCTCCAGATAGAATCTTCTGACCAGTGATGTGTGGTCTCGTCACGGCTGTAACATCCCTGTACCTCCCCCCGGATGACCTGCACCCTTTTACCCCCGGATGCAAATTCCTTCAGAAGAGGACTTTCCTCTTCGCAGTCATCGATAAAGGCGTACTCAACGTCCAGCCCCTCAGTTTCCAGCTGTTCCAGCGACCACAGGAACTCCTTCAGGATGCTATCCTTCTGCCGGACAGGGCTGGCGATCAGGATCCTTTTCATATTGATCAACTCCTGTTCATCTTAGAGGCTCATACCGCTCTTGCGGCACCATCAAAAGAATTAAAATAGTGGTTTATCCTTGCTGGCGCAGCGACCTACGAAGGTTGTTACTCGCCCTTGACGAAGGAGCAGCTAACGGCAGCCGAAGCGAAACAGGAATTTGATAGGCGACTATGCGCCATGGATGGCGTCATAGGAGCCGGTCGGCTGCCGTCTGCGACGCGTTATAAGCGAGTTAAACCGGAGTACGGGAGCAAGCGCAAGGATAAACCGGAACATATTTTCAAGGTAGATTCGAAGAAGGGAGCCGACACGGGCCCAGCACCTTGACCGCCACCTCCAGGGAGTCCGCCGCCAGTTGTAGCAGCCTTTGTAAAGGTGAGAACATCGCTGTGGAAGGCCACCTGTACCCCGCTTCGGCGCACAGGGAGATCTCCCCTGCAGAGACAAGCAGGTAATCCCAGAGCGGCTTCTCACCGGTCTGATTTTCTTTGCACCTCTGCACGGCAGCCTGGTGCTCCCGGCAGACCACCAATAAAACGTCGCTGCGGCTCATACCGGCCGCTTCAATAACGGTCAACAATGACAGCACAACGGACAACGGCAGCTCTCCCATTTCCACCAGCTTATCCCGGAGATACCGCTTGACGGCCATAGAAGCGAAACCGCTCAAATACCCCCAATCCATATTGATGCGGCCAGACCGGATCAGGTAAAGGATCCGGGTCAGGGGGTAAAGCTGCTTCGGGTTGAGTTTTAAGGCTTCATAGTACTCCGTCACGGCTTCATTGTAGCGGCCCAGATGGCTAAATGCGTCTCCAAGCAGGGACAGTATCTGGGAGGACGGCAGAATTTGCCTCCCCTTGTTGAGGCCGCGTCGCAATTCGGCTGCAGCCTGTTCATAGCTCCCCTCCGAAAAATGCAGCATCCCCTTGAGCAGGGCAAGATCCGGATCATCCCGGTACATGGAAAGGGCTTTTTCAAGCATACCTGCCAGTTTATTCGTACAGCCGGATTTCAACAGCCCCAGGCCAAGGGTTACCAGGAGATCGTGGAAGTATCCCTCACAGCCATCCATCAGGCTCAATGCCTTCTCAAGGCACCTGATCCCCTGATCTGCCTGATCAGCCTGAAGGTATTCAATGCCCAAACTGTACAGAAGAAAAGGATCGGCAGGCCGCCGGGCCAGGGCCTTCCTGATGACCCTGATGTTGCGCTTCCGCTTGTCTTTTGACCCGATTTCCCGGCTTAAATAACCCGTGTGATGAAGAATTAGACCGGAACAGGCCAGCCCACCCCCGTTGTTATGCCTTTTTATAGATCCCGCCACCTGCTCGTGAATGGCTCCCTCAAAGCGGTAATCCGGTTTATTTCTGAACAGGCGAACTACCAGGTCCTCGGCCGCCTCACAGCCCGTTCCCAGGTAACTGCGGACCGTGACAAAATATCCTTCAACGCCTTCTGCCCGGAGCAGTCCGGCGAAGTCTTCCGGCTTGACCGCTTCCAGCATTTCGTCGGCATCCAGGACCAGAATCCACTCCCCTGTGGCCTGCTCGAGGGAATAATTCCTGGCTGCCGCAAAATCGTCGCACCAGCTGAAATCGCAAACGCGGGCGCCACCGGCGGCAGCCACCTCCCGGGTCCTGTCGGTGGAACCGGTATCGACCACGATAATCTCCTGCACCAGGTGGCGCACGCTGGCGATGCATGAGGCGATGCAGTGTTCCTCGTTCCTGGCAATCATACACAGGCTGACAGGCAACGGAGCGGTCATGTTATCAACCCCCAGGCCTTGCCGTATTTAGCAGAAGCTAACCGGCGAACTGCGTCAGCCTTCCCTCGCAGGTATTCGGAAAGTGATAAACAACCCTCCGGGGAAAGATCGACCAGAAGTTCCATCGCCCTCGATACGAGTTGGTGATATCTCCGGGCCGTCAGGCAGCCTTCTCCACAGGTGCAGGTCTGCCGGAAACGCAAGCAGTTTTCTATGACGGCAAGGAGGGTTTTGATCATTTCACCATGTCCGGTTGCTCCCGGACGGCCGCATCTGGAACCGTCCTTCACCAGCGACACCAGGTTTAATAATGCCCACCCAGCCCCGGGGCTGCGGCGCCAGATGGAGAATGCCCTGCCTTTTGCCGCACCGTAGTCTTCCTTGAGGATCAGGGCAACGACCTCGTCAACCTCCAGGTCGCGCTCAAGGCATCCGGCCTCCCTGAGGCGCCCGATATTTTCCAGGGCGGTCTCCGCCCGTCCGGCATAAAGCTGGTATTTCGCCATTTTCTTCAGCACAAGAAGGTTGCCGGGATCTCCCGGAGACGGCAACCTTTCCAGGCAGGCACGTGCCAGGTCGGGGCAGCCGGCTTCGAAGAAGAGATCTGCCAGCACTTCCAGGTGTCGCGGCCGCTCAAGGTACCCCGCTGCCCGGAAGCGGTCCCATGCCTGATCCGCCCCTACTTCCACCAGGTCCAGCAAGAACAGGCTGCAGAGAGGCAAAAAATAGTCGGGATTTGCGGAAAGGGCTTTTTCATAATACTCCCTCGCCTCCCTGCAACGGCCAAGCTTCTCGTGGCAGTGGCCAAGGTGGTACAGTGCCAGGAAGCTCCCGGTCCCGTTGGTAT
>CADDZD010000149.1 GCA_902812385.1 Clostridia bacterium
ATCCCTCGTAGGTAAGCTGGAAACAGAGGAGGTGACCATGAAACGGTGTAGCATTCTCGGGGTTTCGATCCCTCGTAAGCAGGAGGGAAGCTTCCTGCGGCATGCGCCGGTTATCGCAAATCGTGGTTCCAATCCCTTGTAGCAAGCCTAGAAGCATTTTTCGACACAAATGCAAGAAAATCCTTCCTGTTGTTCCTTTTCTTTTAAGATTCGATCTGCCCATTCTGTACAGAATGTGCTATTACAAAGGTAAGAGGTGATGCTGATCCTGGAAGAATTGAAGTTTACCGAAGCTCGCGGCGGCTTCTCGGCCCTGTACAGCAGAGTCTTCAACCACTACCAGCCGGTGATAATCAGACGCAGGCAGGCGGAAGAAGTTCTGGTCCTCCGGGCCGATCTCCAGAAGCTGCTCGGCGACCATGCCACGGAAGAGACGGAATCAACCCAAGCTTCCACGCCTCTTCGGCGAACTGCCTCGCACAGGTGTCCACCTTCTTCAGGGCGTCCAGAAGGCGGGGATGATTAAACCGCCCCTCCTCAATAGCCCACTTGCAAACCTCGAACCCCGGCTTGTACAGTCCGTTCTGCCATTGTGAATGGTCATGATAAGCCTTCTCTATTTCAGCCACCCAAGCAACCTTCTCATGGAGTTTCCCTATCCTTTCCTCTATCCTGCTCTTGATTTCCCGGAACAAAAGGTAGCGGCGCGATGGCCAGAGCCAACTCAGGAAGTGGATCTTGAGGCGGCGTTTGACAGAAGCTATCCTGCCTTCAAGGGCCGCGATCCTGTCCTCTATCGCCTCCGGCACTAACTGTACTGCCTCATAAACGGCTTTATTCAAGCGCATCTTGACCATCTCCAAGTCAGCAGTCCTTACGCTATTTGCCACCTTCCGGCCGAGAATTGCGCCAGCAACAACTCCGAGAATACCACCAATGGCTGCTCCAACCGGCCCCAATACCGCGCCACCCAGCGCCAGACCCACCTTACCGCCAAGCCAACCGCCACCGCCCACACAGGCCACATCCACAAAGACATTTCCGGCCGCTTCAAAGATATCAGTGCGGCCTTCAAAGATTCGAACACCCTCTCTTACGGTGGACAGAGCCAGCGTCACCAGAGGAACATGGAAATGCATTGAGTCCAGCGCATGAACCCCTTGGATTGTATTATGTACGTGCTCGGCAACCTGGGAATGTAAGAGACCCTTGTCCACTATCACGCGGCTATTGTCCGCGAAGTACTGCCCCATCTCCGCATTGACCATAACGGGAATATCTGGGAACCGCTCTAAATGCTCCCTGATGAGGTCAGGGTCCATAACACACTTAACCTGCATCGGGTGCCCATCCACCAGAAGATCCCAGCCCTCCTGGTTGGGCGTATCTGGGAACTCTACCACGTGACCCTGGGCAGCCAAATGCGCGGCTACTATCTGCTCCGCCGTATACCCCTGCAGCCTCTCTATGTTGCCAGCAATCGAGGCCGCCTCACCGGCGAAGAAATGGTCATGGACATAATCGCTGAGCCGGTTAAATGTGCCAAGGCCCAGCTCGCTGGAAAAGTCCATGGCCTCCAGTACCCGGTCATCCATCATGGCCAGCGCATGGACAGCATCGTAGGCAGTGACTCCAGCAACCGCGGCGGGCTCCACAATCCGGTACCACGGACTATCCGCAAGCCTTTGTTTAAACTCATCCTATGTAGCAATGGGGCGCCAGAGCTCCTCATCAAGCTGCCTCCACCTGCGGCGCCGCAGCCACAGAAAGCCCGCTACTATCCCCGAGCCAATAAGCAGCTCCTTGAACACTTCGCTTTTCTCCCTCCCCACGTTTCAATCCCTCGTAGGCAGGCTGGAAATACAGCCCCTGTAGCCCACGGCGTGTTGGCCTCTCTCGTTTCAACCCCTCGTAGGTAGGCTAAAAACTTTTCACCGCCGGTTTTGCCACGCCAGGCGATTCTAGTTTCAATCCCTCGTAGGTAGGCTGGAAACCTTGGTCAGGGTTATCCCGTTTTTCTCGCACCAACGTTTCAATTCCTTATAGGTAGGCTGGAAACCTCGTCCGGCCCCCTTGGGACAAAGGTTTTGCTCCCGTTTCAATTCCTCATAGGTAGGCTGGAAACAGGAGAGCCCTGCCGACGGTCTTTGTTACCGTAGGCGTTTCAATTCCTCATAGGTAGGCTGGAAACGCCGATATGGAGCCTGAAACTTGCCTCTTCCCTGCTGTTTCAATTCCTCATAGGTAGGCTGGAAACCTGCCGACGGGTTTTGTTGACCATAGGTAGGCTGAAAACTCAAAAACCCTCCTTAAAGTTTAGAAAGTTTAGGCAGGTTTCAATCCCTCGTAGGTAGGCTGAAAACCTTCAAAAAGGCCGTTAGAAAGCCTTTCTTTGAGCAGTTTCAATCCCTCGTAGGTAGGCTGAAAACTTTACCACATTATGAGACATTTAAACGTCCAAATACGGTTTCAATCCCTCGTAGGTAGGCTGAAAACCAGGATGCTGGTAGGGTGAGTATTTCCTACATCGTGTTTCAATCCCTCGTAGGTAGGCTGAAAACAAGTTCTTTCCCTTTCCATGTAGCAGCTCTAAACGCAGTTTCAATCCCTCGTAGGTAGGCTGAAAACAAGCTACTAGACTTCGCGGGCCGCGGCGGCGCCCGGTGGTTTCAATCCCTCGTAGGTAGGCTGAAAACCGACACACAGGAATGACGCATTTATTTCGCTTCTGCGTTTCAATCCCTCGTAGGTAGGCTGAAAACGTCCTTGTCCTTGAACGCCGATTGCAATACAAATACGTTTCAATCCCTCGTAGGTAGGCTGAAAACGTCGAAGAGCGGAGGGTTATAAGTCTCTCTAAAAAGGTTTCAATCCCTCGTAGGTAGGCTGAAAACTAATGGCGCTGGTATCAAACTGTCGCCGGCTATTGGGTTTCAATCCCTCGTAGGTAGGCTGAAAAC
>CADDZD010000150.1 GCA_902812385.1 Clostridia bacterium
ACAAACCCCTTCAGGTCTTCCTCCCTAGATTGCGGTCAGACCACCTGGCCATCAGGCAGGCTCTTCCTCTTTGAGCCTGGCCTTGATGGCCTCATTGACCCATTCCGAACGGCTAATCCCCGCCGCTTGGGCCAACTCGTCTATCTTCTCCAGGACGTCCAGGTTGATGTACACCGTGACTTGGACGGCCCACTTTTTACTCCTAGTGTGGCTGGCTTCGGTCTTTGCCGCTGGCATGGGCTCACCTCCTCTCAGCATCATCGTCATACAGCCCGCGCGCTATCCTGAGCATTTGCACCCCTCCTTAAATGGGACTACCTCCTCCAGCGGCTCCCACTTCGACAGGTAAACTTCTTCGGTGTTCTCCGGCCCGTACTCCGGGCAATCGGCACAGACAAGCGCTTCGCCGTGCTTGGCATCCTCGAAGTGCTTGCAAGTTGTACAGTCTCTCTTGCTTATCAATGGGACTACCTCCCTTCCCCTCAGGCTGGGCCGTCATCGGGGCGTGTTGGTGCGGGCTAGGTTTGCTTAGTTCTCGGCCTTCAGGGCCTCGGCGTAGGTGGGGAAAAATTTTCCGCCTTTCTCGTATATGGGCCTTTGCCCATCAACCAAAATGCGCCTGATACCGTTCTCATCCCGCCGGAATTCTACATCGCGCAAGTGCGCCGGTGGCCGCCGGGTGGCGTTGATTCTCGGGTCTTCCATACTTACTTTCCCTCCTTTCGCGCAGCCGCCATTTTCTTCTCGTGCTTTACGGCCCCGTCCACAATAGCATCCACTTCGTCGATACCAACTCCCATGTCCTCAGCAATCATCTCCCGGGCCAGGTCGAGTAAGAAGGCGTTTCCGTTGGAAACCTTGTCCCGGTGAGCGACAAGCCAAGTGGCAAAAGTATCGCCGAGTTCGATCTCGTCGCCCATCTCCTGGAGAAGGCTGCCCCTGAGAGATTTCACAAACCAGGCCTTGTTCAGGGTGTCCCACCTGCCGCCGTGCTTCTTCACAATTTCCCTTTTCCGCTCATCGTACGGGAACACCAGGAAAAAGCCTTCCGGATGCTCGTACCAGTTCCGCTTACTCGCTGCCAGCTCTATTTTGATCATTTCCATTCTCCTTTCCGCCCCGGTGGGGCTGATATGTACGGCCCTCGGGCCACAGGCCGTCATCGGGGCGTGTTGGTGCGGGCTAGTCGATATAAGCTAGCCTGCGAGCGCCCAAGATTTTTCCTTCCTCGTCCCTGACTAGGTCATCAGGGACGAGAAACCCAAAACCTCTTGCGGCTTGGGCAACCGCAAGAGAAACAACAAAGTATGGAGTAATATCACCGTTCTTGACAGCCTCAAGAAGACCGAGACCATCAAGAACATTTTCAAGAAAGAAATTTAACGACTCAGCATCTACCCCCTCGAGTCTCTTTTTGACTCGGGGAATAGCATCAATGGGAGAAATTTCTTCGACAACTTCTTGTAAACGTAATACATAACCCGATGGCTCAAAAGTTTTTATTGAGCCATCTTTCCCCACGATATTCACAGCGTGGGGAGTTAAATTAATAATACTATACATGTTCTTGTTCCCTCCTTACTTCCTCCATTATGTCCTCCAGATCAATTTCCTGGAGGACATAACGTCCTCCCTCGCCCGCCATCTCGAATAGGCGGGCCAGAACGTCAGACAAAAATTCTTTGGTTAGGTACAATTCAGTTTTTTCACGGGAGCTAGTACAGGTTTCCCACAGAAGATCCACCTTGTCCAGCTCCTCAGCCACGCTTGCAATCGCGTGGCCAAGCATAATTTTGGACACTTTCTTTTCCCTCCTTTAGAGATAGAGATGCCCCCGAGGGGGCGAGAGAGCTAGAAAGCTCTCTCGCTAGGGCAGGAGATCGAGAGCGGGTATTTGATCCCCTGTCGGGTCGCCTGGGCGTGGGCAAGATCCCACACCCAGCCGTGTTCCCCGTCCTGCCCGCGCTGGGCAGGGGTAACACGGATCAATTGGCTGCAGATTGGGCACCTGATGGTCTGTTCTTTACGCAGTCTCATTGTACTTCTCCTTTCTCCGGCTTAGCCGGCCGAGTTATCCCACATTGGTTCGATTAGAAGGGAACGGCCTCGGCGGGCTCTAGGGAAGTGATTAGAAGAGCTCGGCGAGCTCGGCGTTTTTGGGTGCGCGGTCGAAGATGACAGAGATAAATACATAATCATCATCACCGACCATCCGCACCCATTGAGCGGCCCACCTACGACCCTTCTGGGTCGTGTAGGTGATAACTTCAATTTGCGGCTTGTTTGCAGAACGACGGTCAACAACATTCTCGATAGTAAATTGGACGGCTCTGCTACGTAACACGTCTTTGATATCAACATGTGAGTAATTCTTCGCGATTATCATTTTTCATTCTCCTTTCCACCCGGTGGGGGCTGGCTTCTGAGCATATTATACTTGCACGCGCGCGTGCGGTCAAGTAGAAAAATAGCAAAAAAGGACTATTTTTATATAGCCCGAAAGGACTATTTTTGTATGGCCCGAAAGGACTATTTTTTGGGCTCACGCAGAAACAAGAAGGGAAAATTTGCCGGTCTCCTACCTCTCCATTTCCACAGACAACTTAGTGGGACTTGCCAAGTTGTCTCCTTTTTTACAGACAACTTATCGAGCCTTGCTAGGTTGTCTCCGCTACAGACAACTTAGTGGGTCTTGCCAAGTTGTTGGGTACCCCGGCCTGGCGGCCAGGTCACGCGGGGACGCGCGAGGAAGACCCTACCTCCCCCTACGCACGCTGAGCTTTGCCGTCCATTACAGAATAATTTGGCTTCCAAAACAATTAAATAGTTACGCACACTATCTTTAAAAAAGGGACTTAGTCCCACCTATTTCCTCTTGATTTCGCGGGACAAAGTATAGTTAAATTAGGACAGGGAGTATTA
>CADDZD010000151.1 GCA_902812385.1 Clostridia bacterium
CTCTCGGTCGGTGGTATCCTATTCATAGGTCTGGGCTCCTTTCTCGCCGCTTTGGCGGCTGTTGGTTGTACAACACTATGGTAGCCCAGGCCGCTTAGTTTTTACAGACATTTTAAGACATTACCTCCATGCTAAGATATTATCAACCTTATTTAACAAATGTGGAAGGAGGTACAAACTGATGAAAGACTCGTTGCGTCCCGGCCTTACATTCGAGTTTAAATTTAAGGTCCCGGAAACCAAAACAGTGCCCCATCTTTACCCGGAATCGCCGGAATTTCAGGTGATGCCGAAGGTATTAGCCACCGGGTTTATGGTCGGCCTGTTCGAATGGGCCTGCGTCCGGGCGATTAACCCACACATTGACTGGCCTGTGGAGCAAACCGTCGGTACCGATGTAAAATTCAGCCACACAGCCGCTACACCGCCCGGCCTAACTGTAACTGTCAGGGGAAAACTGGAAAAAGTGGAGGGCAGAAAGCTTACTTTTTCCATTGTAGCTGATGATGGTATTGATCAGATTTCCGAGGGTACCCATGAACGATTTATCATCAATGCATCCAAGTTTAAGTCGAAGGTCGAAGCCAAAGCCGCCGGCCGCCTGGCAGAACCCCAAGTATAAATGGGGTACAGGATCTATTTATTAATTAAGGCTGATTGAAATCGTTGATGATCCCGGGAGGTGGGGGCCTGTTGCCCGGGTTTAACCTGGCCGTCGTCCAGTTTAACCGCAAAGACGACGAAGCAGAAGCCAACCTGCAGCGGATGAAAGATTACCTCCGGATGTTGCCCGCCGGTATCGATCTTGTCCTGTTGCCGGAAAACTGGTTGGGTTCGCAGATCATAGAAGGTCATGGCTATCGGGAAATGATGGAAGAGCTCGCCCTTGTGCTCGACGAGCGCTGCCTGCTGACTTCCGGTGCACAGTACGTACGGCCAGCGGATGGCAAGCCGCTTTCCCGGGGCCTTTTCCTGGGAGGCGGATTGCCCGGGCCGGTGGTTTTTGAGAAGCGGTTTCCCTCCCGCTCTGTTGGAGAAAGAGGGTGTATCTATTCCGGCACTGCACTTCCGCTGGTTGAACACCGGGGTATACAAATAGGTGCTGTGATCTGCGTGGATCTCTTTTATCCAGAACTGGTGCGCGATCTGGCCTTACGTGGGGCGTTATTAATTCTAAATCCGGCCAACATCCCCCGTTCCCGGCTATCCCTGTGGCAACACATAGGAATCACCCGGGCCTGCGAAAATACCGTGTTTGTGGTCATGGCGAACAATACCGGCACCGTCTATCCCGACGGTCGGGCCGTTCAGGGAGGCAGTTTTGTCGCCCGACCCGACGGTTACGGCCTGCAATTATGCGGGCAAGATGCCGGTGTGTATTATTTCACTCTGGATCTGGATTTAATCTATCAGGTGCGACAGCGCTGGCCCTATCTGGAAGACGCAAGGATTACCAGATTTAAGGATGGGGAAGTCGGTCCTAAGCAGTAGTCTGAACCGGACTTACTCTCACTATTGATCCCCGGGCGGTGATGCAGCAGGCGATCAGCCCAGGCCGTGGCAATATTTTGTTAGAGTGCCGCTTTTTGGGTTGCTATATGGTATAATAATCAAGAACGTACTTCGAATACAAACATTACCTTTAATCATGGATGTTAGCCGGGGACCGGATTCTCATCACGCCTTCCCGGGTACAACTCGAGGTGCGGCCGGTTATGAAAGACGGTAAATATCAAATCGCGGCCGACGTCTGCCTGATGCTGGGAGCTGCCGTGATCATCTGCATCGCCTCACTGCTGCTGATATCTTCTCTGTTGTTTGCGGCCGGTTATCCCATTTCCCGGTATTGTTTTCCGGCAGCCCTGATTGTGACGGCGGCTGCCGTCTGGTACCTGGGCAGGCACTCCTTTAAAAACAGGAAGATGCATTATTTTGCAACGCTCCTGCTTTTTCTTGCTGTTATTTTTCCGGCATGCATCTATGCCGCCGGCCGTGTGTACGACCTTTCCTGGGACGGGCAGGCTTACCACCAGGAGGCGGTCATTCAGTTACGCCAGGGGTGGAACCCCTTTCACGATGCCCCGCTGGAAGGGATACACAGCGTCTGGATCAATCACTATGCCAAAGGCCCCTGGATCGCAGCCGCATCTCTGGATACTGTCACCGGGCACATTGAACAAGGGAAGGCCTTCAATTTTCTTTTAATCATCGCTTCGTTTTGCATCGCCCTGGCCGCCTTCATGGCCCATTACAGGGAGAGATGGATTGAACCCATGGTTCTGGCGCTCCTGGCCGCGGGCAATCCGGTAAGCATTCTCCAGTCCCCGACCTTCTATGTGGACGGCCAGCTGGCATCCATGCTGGTGATCTTCCTGGCCCTGGGGTATTTGAGTGTCTTTGCCCGCCGCAAGGCGGCCCTGCCGCTGCTGGCCTTGAGCGTGGTCATCGCCGTCAACATCAAATTCACGGCGCTGGTATATCTTCTGGCAATAAGCGCAGTTATCACATTCTATTTATTGCTCAAAAAGCAAACAGAACCCGTTAGGCCGGTGGCGACGGCATTGATCCCGGGCCTGCTCGCCGGCTTTTTCCTGGTGGGTTTCAATCCTTACGTCACCAATACCCTGAGAGAGGGAAACCCCTTCTACCCCCTGGCCGGCCCTAACGCCACAGACATCATGACGGTCAACAGCCCCGAAAATTTCCGGGCCATGAACAGGTTTGAAAAACTGTTTGCGTCTATCTTCTCGAAGACCGAGGACGCCTACGACCACCAAAAGAGCCACTACAAACTGCCGTTTACGGTGCAGCAGGAGGAGCTGAAAACGATCTCGGTGGACACCAGGGTGGGCGGCTTCGGGCCGTTATTTGGAGGTTCCGTACTGTTATCCCTGATCTCGCTAGCTGCCGCCCTG
>CADDZD010000152.1 GCA_902812385.1 Clostridia bacterium
CCCGTTTGGGGCGCACGAATACAGACTCTTCATTTTGGCTGCTTCCTGGAGGGCGCCTCCAGCTCGGAACCCCAAGACCCCGATAGCCCGCGCTGTGTATCGGTTTCAGCTCTTCGGCAGGTTGTCGTCGATCCCCAGGGCTTTTTGCATTATTGGACATCGACGACAATTTTCCTGCCGGAGTTCGAAAATTTTACGGCGGACCGAAGCAGGCCAGGGCACTGCCACCTCCCGTACTGGTGCTACCTCCCCACCCGCGCCAGGCGGACGGTCCAGCCCCACGCGCGCGTCTTGTCCGCGCCGCGGAGGCTCGTCCGCCAGCCCAGCCAGAGGTCTCGGATGCCACGGTAGTGTGCCTGCGTTTTCTTGCTGCGGAGGGGCGGTTTCGTGGCCATTACTTCCAGATAGCGCCGCATGGCCTGCTCGGCGTAGCCTTTGTAGAGATAATAGTCGAGTGCTTTTTTGGCTTCGGTGAGGTCGACGCCTGCCTGCTTGAGGCGGCGCGCCATTTCCTCCGCTTCGGCCATCAGCCTGTCCCAATCCACATCACTTCCCTCCCTTAATACGGTCCGGACGGCATGTGTCTTGTCTCAAGGCCGCCGCGCCCTAAAATGGCGGCCACCCGTTCCAGACCCTCAGGATAAAGCAACCCTTCCTTTGCGGCTGCCCGGCAGCACTCGCCAACCCACTCCCGCAGCGCGTCTCCGACAAGGCTGCGTTCCCCTGCTCCAAGGCGCCCCCCCTGCGCCACGGCCCCCCGCAGCACGGCGGCCACAAGCCGGACCTCCACGCTACCCATCCCACCGGCTTGCCCGCCCCCACTTTGATGGGGAAAGGATACTCAAGGTTGAGCCCAAGGGCCGTAAGGAGGACGCCCAGCAGGGCCGGGCCCAGGTTGTCGAAGTAGACGGTAGCGCGCAGGGTCTGGCCTGCCTGCAGAGCCACCCGCGCATCAGGGCCGGCGGCGACCCTGCCGTGGTAGTAAAACTTCCGGCCGCGCACGTGTTTTCCTTGCAGGTAGCGGCCGGGGAGGCCGCGCCGGCTGCGGGCCGGAGTCCAGAGAAGCGGCGTGCGCGTGAGCATAACGCTGGCGTTTGGCGGCAGCATCACATCGGCCACGTGAACGCTTCCCCTGTAGTTCTGGCGAGGCGCGCCGGTCATGCCGAACAGCCGGCAGGCGGGGCAGAGTTCATCAATGCGGGTGCAGCGGCGCAGCGGCGCAGGGATGTAGTTGAGGACCTTCCTGCTCACGACGCTGAAGCACGAGCAGGAGACCGCTTCCGCTGTGCTCCGCAGGGCGCCCTTGAGGGAAGATCCCGGTAGCACATACAAGCGATGGCCCCCCTGGCCACCGTGGCCTGCAGGGAAGCAAGCTGCCCGCCGTCACGGTCATTCCGCACAAAGTCGAGCAGGCCCGCGGCCACCTGCACAGGTCGCAGCAAAACAAGATCGCACTCCAGGTTTCCCGTATCCATCCCTTGCGCGAAACGGTGGTGTCCGGCGCAGGCGGCCCGCGCGCATCGCTCGGGCAACGGTGCAAAATCATACGGTTTTTCCGGTGACCGATCTATCGACATCACTCTCGCTCCTTTCCGGTTCGACCCTGGGTTTCTCCCTCGCCAAATGGCCGCACCCGCCAGGAGTCGTGGGTACGGCGTTCGTCTGCCACCGTGACCAGGTCCGCGTACCTGACAAGCCGCAGAGCACCGTCCTCGCCGCGGTAGAGGTAGACGCGGGCCGCAAGGCAGCAGCCAAGATCCCCTCCGTCTACGCCGTAGTCCAGCGGTCGCGGAAATTCGACCCGTCCCCAGAATGTACCTCCCGGCAGGTTCAGGCGACCACTCACAAGCAGCCTCCGCCCCTCTTCCGCCGTGAAGGATGATTCTGTGGCCGCCTGCACCAGTCCGTCCGGTAACCTGTGGTGGCTTCGTCTTCAATAAGAAGCCGGGCAACCCGCTCCCGGCCCTGACGCTCCCACCGCAGCTCCGCCGCTCCAGCAAAGATACGCGCCGCGTCCCACCGGGCATCAAATGCGGAGCCTGGGTCCACCAAGAGCGCCGGCAGGTGGATCTCGAGCTCATTCCAGGCAAACCACCAGGTCGCCCCGGCGGGCCAGAACCCCAGGCGCTCGCCGGCGGCGAAGACTTCCTGCCCCCTTTCTCCCTTAAAGCTCAGTACGTACCCCTTCATGCCATCTCCTCCAGCCACCGCGGGACGGCCTCCTCGAGCCAGCGGCGCGCTTCGGCGCCTTCCGCTACCAGCACGAAGAATCCCTTTTCGCGCCTGGCTACGGCCCCCACCGATAGGCGCTCTCGCTCCGCCGCCGGCAGGCGGAACGCCTCCCGCGTGCGGCTGTCGCAGAGCGCACCTACCCCGGTCAGAGCCCCTCCCGGATCACGCAGAGTGCGTACCATAAGGCGGGTTACGGTGAGATCCACGCGCCCCAGGCCCCGCGACTTGCCGTAGCCGAGCGGAACGAGGCCGTCCCCCACGTCGAGCAGGGCCGCCGCAACCAGGCCGAACTGGCCGAGGGTGAAATTTCGCAGCGTAATGGTACCGGTAAAACTGCCGTCGGTAACAATCTCCATCTCGAAGGGGCCGTGGGCTACGGCGCCGGTGACGCGGTCGATGGCCACACCGTAACGCGTGTCGCAGACCGGCTCCCCGTCCGGGCAGAAATCGCTCACCCGCACGCGGCTGGCAAGACCGGTGGTGCCAAAGAGACGGCAGGCGCGACAGGCTCTGCGGTAGGCCTCATCGCCTGGGACGCTGTCATCGAAGGAGCAAGCGCACCGCAGCCCGTACCGCGTTTCCTCTCCCCCATGCGCCAGGGGGTCACAGGCTGCACCCCCGTCCACCGAGCGCAGCAGGCGTTCAGCGTGGGCGC
>CADDZD010000153.1 GCA_902812385.1 Clostridia bacterium
CTCGATTACAATCGGCCGGTTGATTATTACCAGCGTCCCCAAGTGAGTGAGATAGCATCTTGAGTAAAGGAGGAAGTATTAGCTTATTTTTTTGCAAGTTCTGTCTTGACAATGGGGAGCACTATATCTCCCCCGGCCTTGCCAGCTGCGTGCCCGGGTCGATGTCCTCCAGGATGAAGTTGGGGAGCACGTCCCAGTTGACGGTGATGGTGTCGTACCAGGGCACTCCGTTCCGGTAGTGCCAGTGGCGGACGGCTCCCGTTACTCCCGGTTTGGGTTCGGACAGAACTTTGAAATACCGCTTGATCGTGTTGATGTCGAACTGCCCTTTGAAGGCCGGGTTGTAGGCGAAGCCGTCCCAGGGGTTGTCAAAACCGATCTTCTCGTGGTAGTCGGCCAGGGCGGCCTTGATCACTCCCCAGGTGTAGTCGGGGATGCCTGGTGGGTTGTCCGAGCATAACCCTTTACTCCACGGGTCGGTGATCATCTGCCGTTTCGCCGGGGCGATCTGGTCCGGGGCGTCTATCGGAAACCAGTCGTTGGAGAAGAAGTCCCCCTGAGCGGTAAATCCCAGATAGCGCGGCTCCTCCCCGGGGTGGCCCAGGTCGACCCCGTTGGCCGTCTGCCAGTCCTGACCGTTCATGTCCGGCGGGGCCTTCTTCCACTCGTTCCCGGGAACAAGAAGTGGAGAACCGAAGACCAGCTGTCCCCGGTCGAGGCGCGCCCACGCATCCCCGTACTTTGTGGGCAGAGGGTTCGGTGCTCCCAGGGCCTCCAGCATCTGCTGAAGCTTGTCACCGTTAGCATCGGCAAAGGCGGAGCCATTCAAAAGAAAAAACCCTGCGAACAGGGCTGCTATTAAAATCACGCTTACTAATTTAGCCGATCTCCTCAACTGTTATCCCCCCAGTATGACAAGACTCACGAAGTTAAAGTCATCTGACCTCAGCTGAATCTCTTTGCCGTCAAGGTTGTAAACCGTCATCTTTGCCCGCTCGAACCTGTTGCTCTGCTTGGTAACTTCGGCGATCTCCCTGGCCCTGGCCATGATCGCCGGGAACCTGGCCTCCTGGCCGGGGAAGAACGCCCGCAGGGTCTTCTCTATCGGGCTGAGGTCGTAGGTGACAGTGCGGATGTCCGGCACGACGCTGGCCCAGCGGATGTTGACCCAAATAGAGCCGTCTGGGTGATAATCTACATAGACGTAGCTCTTATCTTTGTTAGCGATGATCTGGCTCCTGGCCGGCTCTTCGGGCAGGTACGGAGCAGGAGCGTTGTACCACCAACGACCGGGATCATAGGAACCGGTTACCATGGTAATCCCCAACGCGCTCTCCAGCTTCTTGACGGCCTCCGGCTTCCCGTTAAACTCAACTGCCTGCTTGATCACGTTGGAAAGCACCGGCTTGGGAGAGTCCTTCGGCCAGCAGATGACTATCTTGTTGGCAGCGTCCCAGTCCACATTGAAGCCCAGCCCCTCGGCAACGTACCGGGCGGGGAGAAAAGTCCTGCTGTCCTTGATGGTCGGGGACACGTCGATGTCCTTCGCCTGGCCGTTGACGGTGATCCGGGCCTTCCCGATCACCATAGAAAGGGAATTATCCCCGCGCTTCATGTCAACCCTGCGCTCCGCCTGGTTCCAAATGATATCTTTGTCCGGAACCCCCAGGGCGTTGCCCAGGAAACGCACGGGAACGAAGGTCCTGCCGTTCTGGATGTAGGGGGCGGTGTCCATTTTCACTCCGGGCACCTGGTCGTTGACGAAGTATTCGTTCAGCCCGATGATGAAGGCGACGCTCTTGATGAGGGTCTGGCCTTCGTAAACGTTCACCTTTTCCTGCTGGGCAAAGGCAGGAACGACGATAGCTAACAGCATCACGGCGGCAAGCAAAATGCCGATAATCTTTCGATTCATGCGATTTCTCCTTTCTGATTTAAGTTTTCCGGGGATTGACGGCTCCCCGGGACCGGAGTTAATTGGCTTCCGGTAGGAGTATATAACTGCATTCCTGAACTACCGGAGGAGTTAATAACTATCCAATCTTGGAAAATAATTTCCTCTTGCTTATTAGACAGCCGGGTATCTGTTTTTGTTCCGGAAAATCACCTCCTGAAAAAAGAAAAGCTCCTTCTTCTGAAGGGGGAACCGATTCTCTTTTGTTAGCGGAACAGCAGGGCGAGAAATCCGGTTGTTGCATCGAGCATTGTCCTCAACTTTTTTCATACAACATTCAGACATTCTTCAGGCAGTAGTTCGCAGTATTTCTCTTGTAAATATCTCATGCCTTCTGAATTATCGCCTACAGCCAATTTCAAATTTTCCTCCAGATATTTATGTCTCGCAGCAGCTTCGTTAATAATTTGTCCCCAATCTTTAACCCATACAGTAAGCGAATCATCTTCTGTTCCAGTATAATACCCATTTTCACCTTGATATTTTTTCAGAGAAAAAGCAGCTCTTTCACTAATTGCTTTGCCAATCAGAATAAATTTCCATTTGGTTTTATCTCTGGGAAAACGCTGATTTTTAGATACCTCAAAAGCATAATCAGCAATTTGGTTAATTTCGATGGGAGAAATTTCTACGGCAGGTCTCTTGAGTTCTATCACCAAGTTTTCAACTTCCCCTGGTTTTCTGCCGGTCAAGTCCCATTCTTTCTGTAAAAACGTAGACAGCCTGGTTCAAGCCACAACATCATGTTGATCGGACCTTCTATCGTGATCGTCATTGCTGACGCTGCTTTCAGGAATCAACCCCAAACTC
>CADDZD010000154.1 GCA_902812385.1 Clostridia bacterium
ATTCCTTCAAACCGCCTCATTTTCTTTTTCCCGCACATACTCCAAGAACACTTGCTTGAGCCGGCAATCACCGGGATAAGCTTTGTCAATCCGGCCGGTATAGGCATAAGTTCTGGCCAGGCAGCCTCCACCACAGAGCCAATTATCTGGGCAGTCCCGGCAACCCGCCACTTCGTTTACCGTGCGATGTAAAAATGGCAATCGGTCTAAGGCATTGGTAAGGGAAAAATCCCCGTCGGCAATGTTCCCCAGGTAAAAATCTGGAATACCTGCCAGGGAAGAACAGGGGTAGACCTCGCCCCGGGGCATTACGACCATGGACTGGCCTGTAGTAGCATAACAGTAATGCTTGCGGGATACTCCCTGGCGCAGTTGATATTTTAACCGTTCTACTTCCCGAAACCTGACCAAACCACCCCCCAACCCGGCTATTTCCTCAGCCCGGTACAAGCTGGCTCTGACCTGTCTTGCCATTAATTCCGGTTCCGGTGGAAGGATTTTGTTATCTACACAGCGTCCCACAGGACGCAACAAATCCAGGGCGATTCCGTGAACATTGCCCTGGTAACTGGCCAACTCTACCAGCCGCGGTAAGCCGGCAATATTATTTGCCGATAAAACAGCAGTAAGGCCCACCTTTACTCCGACAGCTTTAAGGTTCTGCAAACCCTGCAAGGTCGCAATAGTGGAACCGCGGCCACTGGCAAAGGGCCGTAGCAGGTCGTTTACATCCGGCATGCCGTCCAGGCTAACCCCTACGGCAATTCTCAAGCTTTTCAATTCCCGGGCTAGTTCCGGCGTGATTAAGGTGCCGTTGGTTTGTAGCTGATATAATACCGAGGATGAATAATTCTTTGTATACTCAATAATTATTTTAATTAAAGGAAATTTCAGGAGGGGCTCCCCTCCAGTAAACTGTATTTTAAAGGATCTGCTGCGGGCAGCGACATAATCTATCGCCCTCCTGGCAATATCAAGGCTCATGCTGTCCCGGTTATCCCCGCCGCAGGCATAGCAATAGCGGCAACGCAGGTTGCAGTCGTTGGTTACACGCAGGATGAGCAGTTTAATCTCTTCATTACCCGGATTCATTGCTCCTGAAACTCCTTCATTCGGCCATCCCTCACAGCATGGCCAGTAATTCATAAGACTTCCCTTGATGTGTCTCTGCATAAAGAGCCTTTTGATCCAGGATTTCTTCGGGTGTACCCTCCGCAACAATCTTCCCGTCCCGCATAATCAATATCCTATCAGCATATTCTACAGCTACTTCGAGATCGTGGGTGATGAATACCACGGCCTTCCCCTGCAGTGCCAGTTCCCGGCACAGGTCCATCAGCTTTCTAATGTGTAAAATATCCTGCCCGCTGGTGGGTTCATCCAGTAAAATGATAGCCGGATTCATGGAAAGAATGGCCGAAGTAGCACACCTCAGACGCTGGCCGCCGGACAGGGTTTGAGGGTGGAATGCTGTTAAATCTTCCAGCTCCATGGCTCTTAAATATTTTACAACGCTTTTTTTGATTTCTTCTTTCGACATTTTAAGATTTTGTGGCCCAAAGGCGATTTCATCGTAAACGGTATCGCAGGTCAGCATCAAGGACGGATTTTGAAAAACTATGCCCACTGAACCGGCAAGTTTATAGGCGTTGTGGTTTCCGGTACTCTTACCCGCCACCATTACGCTGCCCCTTTGCGGTTTGTGAAGCCCTGCCAAATGATGCATCAGCGTAGTCTTGCCGCTTCCGTTATCCCCTAGCACCGCCACTACTTCACCTGCATAAATGTCCAATGTAATTCCTTTTAAGATGCACTTTTCTTTATCACGTGCATTCTTATGGTTATAAGAAAACCATAAATCCCTTATCTCAATAAGCTTTTGTTTCCGGTTTAAAAATCCTTTTCCAGATGGAACACTGCGTCCGGCGCTACCGGCTTTATCGGTACCTTTAAGCATTTTTACCCGAGCCGGAGATATTCCCCCCTGCAGCCCGGGCCCAAAGCCTGGTTTAGCCCTTGTGGGAGTTCTTAAGCCAAGCTTTTTGAAAAGTTCCAAGTGCTCATCTACTTTTCTGGCAGATGTATCCAGCACAATTTTCCCGCCGTCCATTATAATTACCCGGTCGGCCCACGAAACCACTTCGTGGATGCGGTGCTCCACTAAAATAATAGTCATTCCCTCGTCACTAAGCTTTTTCACCACATGGAGCACTTCATGGGCTCCCCGGGGGTCTAACTGGCTGATGGGCTCATCCAGCACCAGAACCTCCGGCTTCAATGCGAGTACCGAGGCCACGGCCACTCTTTGCTTTTGTCCGCCCGAGAGGGCGCTGGTGCTGTTTTTCATGAACTCCTTCATTCCTACTTTCTCCAGCGCCCACTCTAGCCGGGCGTGTATTTCTTCCCGGGGAAAACAGAGATTTTCCAGGCCAAAGGCTACTTCATCCATAACCCTGGTGGAAAATATCTGCTCATCGGGGTTCTGAAAAACCAGGCCAACCTTCTGAGCCAGGACTCTGATGGGGTGTTCCCTGGTATTCATATCGTCAATCCAGATGTCGCCGTGAAATTCGCCTGCCGATTCATGAGGAATAATCCCATTTAAACATTTTAACAACGTCGATTTTCCACAGCCTGTTGAACCGGAAAGCAGGATAAACTCACCTTTGTCAATATGCAGAGTAATGTTCTGCAAAGCAAAGTCTTCTCTGGTCGGATACTTGAAGGAAACATTTTCTATTTTTATCATTTAAACGAC
>CADDZD010000155.1 GCA_902812385.1 Clostridia bacterium
AGCGGTTGCATCTTGTCTTCGGAGATTACGAGACCTACTGCGCCTGGAAGTCCTTCCGCAACTGGCCGGGAATGGAGACGGATTTGGGAAGGTTTGGGCTTACAAAATCAGATCTGCTTGCTATTCCTGATAGCAGGTGCCGTTGGGAACGCCACGTTCCCGTACTGCCACCCCTCTATATTTGGCCGCCGCGATGCGAGAAGTACTTTGTTAATGTAGCGGGGAAAAAGAAAGAAGAAAGGTGAAGCTTAATATGGGAAGAAGAAATGTTGCGCTGAAAAGCGAGAACGGCGCTGTTCTAATTGAGTTTGTCTTTGCCATGATCATCTTCGTGGCCTTCATATACGGTCTGTTTGCCGTCTCCTGGTGGGGGATCGGGGCTGAATTCATCCAGCAGGCCGCCCACGAGGCCGCCGGGGAGTACGCCGCCGTTATGGACGACAGTGCGGCGGAGCAGAGGGCAAAAAGTTGTCTCGGAAAATGGGCGTATCTCTTCATTCAGCCCGGCAGCGTTAATGTGGACGTGCGGAGAGAGGGGGACACCGCTTACGCCGAAGTGTCGGCAGAACCCAAATTTAAAAAGCTCTACGTTTACAGCCTGCCGCGCATTGAAAAAACGTCGTCCTGCACTCTGGAGTACCGGTTCAGAAATCCAGGGGAATTCCTGCATTAGGAGGGATATCGTGTTTGAAGTTGCAAGATCCGAAAAAGGGACGGTGCTGATCGAGTTGGTGGCATCGTGTCTGGTGCTCATGGTTTTCTTCTTCGCCTGCGCCGAGACCTGGTTCCTGGTACGGGATAAACTCTATCTGCAGAGGATTGCCCGGGACGGGGCAAGAGAAGCCGTCATTGTGGGGGGAAGTATTGGGGCGGGCCGTGATAAAGCGGAAGATGACGCCCGGCAGTTCTTCGGCTCCCGGGCGTCGAAGGTAAACATCGACATGGACAGGCACGACTCTTACAGGTTTCACAGCGTAACCTGCAGTGTAAGCTACCCCCATCCGGTTTTCGGCAACCTTGTTAGCGGCGGGGAGGTGAATCTGAATGCCAGGGCCACATTTGGCTGGAAGGATGAAGCAACTGATTACGAATGAGCGGGGGACGATCCTCCCGATAATGGCGGATGCACTTGCTGGTGCGAAGGGTGCGGCACGGTAACCAAGCACGTAACGGGCTATGAGAAAGACCTGATTGATAACGAAGGCTGGAGGGCATACTGCGAGCCTCCCTGCTCCTGCGGCGGCGGCTCCTGCTGGTACGAGATCAAAGACAGGTGGGTGGAGTATTCCCGGTCCTATTCTCAGGACACGGCGGAAGCGTTCGCCCAGTTGAACACGCCCGATCAGGCGAAGGATGTTTGGCTCGACAGGCTGGTGATTCATGGGAATAGGAGCGATAAGTATTACCCTTCCGTCGTTGCCTACGTGAAAAGCAGAATGGGAAGCCTTTTCCCCGGCCTGTTCGGGGTGTTCCCCGGAGACTACCAGACGGAGACCTGTTCTCAAGGCGATACATTCTACATAGTTCCGGGTACGGGAAAGTGGAGAAAAGCGCCCCCCGACGCTTGCTGGAAAGAATAGCCCGGTTCATCCAGGCTTTTTTTAAAGGGGCGGTTTTCGTGAGCCATATAGACGCCGTTATGCCACAATTGTTTAATTGCCCGGTTCATCCGGGTTTTTTACGAGTGAATTAATCTTAGGGGGCAGGGCTTCTGGTTGTACCATTGAACAAGGGTCTCTTTGCTCCAGGAAAAAACCTGCCATTGCGCAGTTTTGGGCGAACTTTTGCCGGGAATTTTGCCGAGGACGATGTAGTGCCAGTTAGCAAGCAAAGCCAAGAACCATGCTACCCAGCGGCTTCTGATTAGAAGAAATCCGGTAACAAGTTGCGTGGAATCAGGGGGTGGCAGAATTTGAGGAAAGGGCGTAAGGAGCCAGGTTCGAATTGTAATTTTTTGAATTCGGGGATCGAAGGCTGCAACGCGGAGAATTTGGTTAAGCTCTTGAATCAAGAAAGCTCTTCTTTTCAAGGGGGATCTGTTGTAAATCAAGGATGCAAGGCTACCCATACTAATATTGTAAATGCCTTTTTTGGCACTAACCGGGGCCAAGAATCCAACGGAACCTACCGGGATAAGGTAGTAAAAATAGACAATAAAAAGCAGTATTGCGAGCATAAGAAACCAAGCTGGCGTCAAAAAAACGAAGAAAGCATGCTAATGCAATTAAAAATCTTTTTATTTACATTGATCGCAAATACTACAATGAAACTTCTAAATATGCCTGCCAGAGGTGGTATGAGCCAGAGAGAAAACATCATTACAATAACGCCTGCGGGAACGATAAATGGCGGGAAACGAAAACGGTTACCGCATTGATGGACGAGATTAGCTTCTGGAGAAGAGAAATAATCAAAAAAATTTGTATTGCTTCTATTGTTTTCTGCGTGTTCGCGGCTTTTTTGTTGGCAATTCATATAGCAGCACCCCCTAATTTGCAATTTCGTGATTTTAAAAATTTAACAGGAACTCAATATCTCGCTGCGATCTCAGTTGTAATTTGGTGCTGCGGAACATCTTTCCTTCTCGTCCTGTTTACTCTTTTTAACGCTCTTGTGGGTCAAGTCCATTTTTGTGTGTAAAATTCCTCTGGTAGCTTTTGAGGCCTTATTAAGGTTTTATTAGGCCGCTTCTTTTTCAGTCTTATTAGGTTTCGCTGATTCAACTCCTTCTTGCTTACCTC
>CADDZD010000156.1 GCA_902812385.1 Clostridia bacterium
AAAAAATGCTTACAGCGCAAAAAGCTTTTCAAAACATATTTATTGACAACGGAATGTTCAGTTGGTACAATACACAAAATGCTTTTAATAAATAAAAACAGGGATTAGGAGAGATGAGACGAGATGGAAGAGACGAAGATCTTTCTGGACGAGAGAGAGCTACCCCAGGCATGGTACAACATTCAGGCCGATCTGCCTGAACCACTACCGGCGCCGTTAAATCCTGCCACCAGGCAGCCGGTTGGCCCCCAGGATCTGTCTGCAATATTTCCGCCCGATTTAATCGCCCAGGAGGTTTCAACCGAACGGTATATTGATATTCCGGGAGAGGTACTGGATATCTACCGGTTATGGAGACCTACTCCTCTCTGTCGCGCCAGACGGCTTGAAAAGGCTCTGGACACCCCAGCCCAAATTTACTACAAGTACGAAGGGGTCAGCCCCGCCGGTAGTCATAAACTGAATACCGCGGTTGCACAGGTCTATTACAATAAAAAGGCCGGGATCAAGCACCTGACTACCGAGACGGGAGCCGGACAGTGGGGGACCGCTCTCAGTATTGCCTGCAGGTTTTACGGATTGGATTGCACCGTTTACATGGTACGGGTCAGCTATGAGCAAAAGCCATACCGCAAGGCTATCATGGAGGTCTATGGTGCACGCGTGGTACCGAGTCCCAGCACCGAAACGGAGTCGGGCAGGCGCGTGCTTGCGGAGAATCCCGATTCGCTCGGCAGCCTGGGGATCGCCATCAGTGAAGCGGTTGAAGTAGCCGCGGGGCGACCTGATACTAATTATTCCCTTGGTAGTGTGTTAAACCATGTGGTCTTGCATCAATCAGTAATCGGTTTAGAGGCCAAGGCACAGATGGAGAAAATCGGCTTATACCCCGACGTTATCTTCGGGTGCCATGGAGGAGGCAGCAATTTCTCTGGTCTGGTCTTTCCCTTTTTACCGGATAAATTCAACGGGAAGAAGTTTCGTGCCGTGGCGGTAGAACCCACTTCCTGTCCGACCCTGACCATGGGCAAATATCTTTACAATTTTGGTGACACTGCCGGCTTTACACCCCTGATGAAGATGTACACTCTTGGTCACGACTTTATTCCTCCGGGAATCCACGCCGGCGGCCTGCGCTACCACGGCGCATCCCCGTTAGTCAGCAAGCTTTATCACGACGGTTACATTGAAGCACAGGCTTTTGACCAGACTGATGTCTTCAAGAGCGCGGTGATGTTTGCACAGAATGAGGGAATACTGCCCGCTCCCGAGTCTGCCCATGCTATTCACGCAGCTGTGGTTGAGGCTTTGCGAGCCAGGGAGGCCGGAGAAAAGAGGGTGATCCTGTTCGGATTGAGCGGCCACGGCCATTTTGACCTGACTGCCTACAGCGCCTTTTTAAACAACCAGTTGACCAATGCTCAGTATACCCAAGAAATGCTGGAAGAGGGGCTGAAATCAGTTCCAAAGATCGGATAAATGCTGCTAAATTTTTTATAATTTCTAAATAACAGGCCACACCATGTGTGGCCTTAAACGTGTATTTGAGGGTCACGTTGACACCTTACAGAGGTGCGTGTTAGAATAACCTAAATGTATGGGAGAAAGCGGAAAATGGAGGAAGGAGTATAGCTGTTGAGACTGCAGGGAACAATGAGGATTAACGCTGCCGGTCATCTAGAAATCGGCGGCTGCGACACTGTGGATCTCGCCCGCGACTTCGGGACCCCCCTTTACGTGATAGATGAAGCCTTGCTGCGGAGCAATTGCCGCGAGTACTATGATGCTTTTACTAAAGAAAACAGCAACGATTTGGTTATTTATGCGGGCAAGGCTTTTTTAGTAGAAGCCATGAGCCGGATTGTGGCAGAAGAGGGTTTAGGTCTCGATGTTGTATCCGGTGGGGAGCTTTCAATTGCATTGAGTTCGGGATTTCCTGCCGAAAAAATATTTCTGCATGGAAATAACAAATCCCCGTCCGAAATGTTGTATGCCTTGAAGAGCGGAGTAGGGCGAATTGTAATTGACAATTACTTTGAGCTGGAGACGCTGGAAAAACTGGCCTCCCAGGAGGGGGTATGCCCGGCGGTACTGTTGAGGATCGCCCCTGGGATTGAGGCTCACACCCACTCTTTTATCACGACGGGTCAAACCGATTCCAAGTTCGGGTTTACCCTGGCAAATGGGGATGCTCTAAATGCCGTCAAAATCGCCCTGGCATTAAACCACATCGATCTTAAAGGGTTGCACTGTCATATCGGATCGCAGATCTTTGAACTGGATGCCTTTCGTCATACCGCCCGGGTTATGATGGGGTTCTTAAAGGAAATCCGCGACAGGCTCGACTGGACAGCAGAGGAACTGGATCTGGGGGGCGGACTCGGGGTTTATTACAGCGACGGGGATAACCCTCCGTCGATCAAGGACTATGCCGTTGTTATACAATCCAGTGTGGATGACTGTTGCCAAAAATGGGGCTACCCGAGGCCAAGTCTGATCGTAGAGCCCGGCCGTTCCATTATCAGCCCTGCCGGAACGACACTATATACGATTGGTGGTATTAAAGATATCCCGGGTATACGCAAGTACGTGGCAGTTGACGGTGGTATGACCGATAACCCAAGGGTTGCCTTATACCAGGCAAAGTATGAAGGACTGATTGCCAATAAGGCGGATATGTCGGCTCAGGAAGTGGTTTCAGTTACGGGAAGGTGCTGCGAGTCCGGTG
>CADDZD010000157.1 GCA_902812385.1 Clostridia bacterium
GGAAGAGCAGGGCAGCAGCACCTAGAACGCAGATGACAAGCAAAACGGCGACGGCGCTCAGGTTTAAGAAACGCCGCTTCCGGGCCGCCTGGCGGGCACGCCTGAACCTCTCCCACATTTCAGCCGCGCCTGGCGGTTCCCCACCCTGCATTTTGTGCTGCACGTAAGCCTTTAAGACAGCGTCTACTTCGTCTCTGTGGTAATCGTTCATTTAGCACACCCTCCACCGGTACGCATAAAAGATTCTCAACCAAGCTGCGTGCCTTTTGAAGCCTGGATTTGACGGTTCCCTCCGGAATGCTTAAGAGTTCAGCAATTTGCTTTGTGGTCAATTCGTAGTAATATTTAAGAAAAATCACGATCTGGTTTTCGTATGGTAAATTTCCGAGAGCTTTATACACATCCAGCCGGTTTGTAATCATTTCCTCATCGGTATCCGTACAAGCACCGGCCAGCCTCTTCATTGGATCTAGAAACCTCTGACGCCTTCTGTACTCCTTGCAGGCTTTATTTGCGGCGATCCGAAGCAGCCAGCCTGCGATTTTTTCCGGGTTCTTTAACCGGTCGAGGTGTTCCATTGCGGCAAGGAAAGTATCCTGGACAACGTCTTCGGCAGAAGGCCGGTCTTGAAGGATGTAGTAGGCGATCTGGAATATTTTTGGAGAGAACAGTTCAAAAAGTATTTTCATTGCTTCTTCCTGGCTTCCGGAGAGCTTCTTGAACACAACCTGGCGCCTCCGCCTCCCTGAAGAGGGAGAAAGGTATCTCAGTATAACTTTCGACTTATGGCAAATCTTTTCCTTTTTTGCCACTCATTTTGAAGAAGAATTTGGAAGAACGGAAGCAGAACGGATGCTAACTACTTGTAGGCATACGCAGGTTCTGTCCCGGCGCACAAAAGCGAGGCGGTAAGCATCACAACCATCAAGCACCGAGAGATTTTAACCATCTTATCAACCTCCTGTCAATTCGGTTATCAACCTCTTGATAGTAGAACCGGCGGTATGCATCCGCAAGAACCGGCCAGTAATCGTACTTTTTCGTACGGTCCCAATCCTCCTTTCTCACGAAGTGTTCCATATCTTTCCCTTCAGGATATTTATCACCCACCTTGACACCGTGGTGGTGCCACGCGTGATATCTGTACCCCACTTTTTTCTTGTTAACCTCATCCCACCTTGTTTTACCCTCAACAATCAAGAAATAGCCGCCCATACTTGAACCCGGAATTCGATCGTGCAAGATGAGTGACCTTACCCGGTGAACACACCCTTCCTCTATTGGCCACCGAGACTCGGCAACCTCCCTGGCATGATTCTCAGCCACGCGGTCAGCAGGGATCACAAGCTGGAAGGGTTCGTCATACCAGAGACCGAGCCTGAAAGATTTTGTGCTGAATTCGAGCTTTTCTTTGTGTTTGATTGTTTCCCCGGGTTTGAACTTTTGACCGGGTTCAACCCCTTGGCCACCGACAAAGTCTGTAAAACAGAGAGATTCACTTTTTTCCAACCTATCAAAGCCTCCGGGTATTTCCCAGGCACTTACCCCTGTCGGTAAATTGCTCCCCGGATCGGCCTTGACCGCTTGATCTGCTATATTCCAGAAAATATTGAACCACGGGGAATCATTCCTGACCCTGGTCATGTGGTTGCTGTTGGAAATATAAATCTCGTCCGGTTTTGGTATTTTAGGATTAACGGGAATATTTGACTTAACCTGACCGGTACCTAGATTGCAACCGGCTAAACAGACTAGCGCGAAACTAAAAAACGTCCCAAAAAGAAGCCTGATTAATCTCTTCATCTTCAACTCCAACTCCAATTTCGCATACTTATAAGTTTTACTTACGAAGCCAGAAACGATGCTGCAAAAGATAATCTTCGGACGCTCATTTTTTGATCCAGAGCAAGAACCATGGCAATTACTGGATCCACAACGCGTCTGTGTAATGGCGCTCTTCTCCGCATACTTTCACCCCCCTTCTGAGGGAATGCCTCCCAATTTTCCCTTTGTTATATATGACTTTTCAGAAAGGGTTTTGGATCACGAATCTGAAAATTTTTTCAAATATAACCCCGGTTAACGGGGGCAAATTCCTTAAAGTAAATAGTGGTATGTTAGGTATGATCATATGTTAATTCCATTGTCTAAAAACTCTGGAAAGAAAAGCTAAAGTTCGTCGTGCATAACCTCCGAACCCGAGGCATCTTGCGCTCCTAAGGGATGCTTGACGATAATTGTCTTTTTCCGTAAGATTAAGAGGAATATCCAGGACGAAAAGAGAAATAATCCTGGGAGGAGGAGTCTTGTGGAGCAGCCGGATGCAAAGACCGTTGAATTAAGCCGGGAAATCAGAGAATTGAAAGAGAAGCGCAGGGCGGTGATCCTCGCCCACTTTTACCAGCGTCCTGAAGTCCAGGACGTAGCCGATTTTGTCGGGGATTCCCTGCAGCTGGCACAACAGGCGGCGGCTACCGATGCCCGGGTGATCGTTTTCTGCGGAGTTTATTTTATGGCCGAAAGCGCCAAGATCCTTTCCCCTGACAAAA
>CADDZD010000158.1 GCA_902812385.1 Clostridia bacterium
GAGTTTGGGGTTGATTCCTGAAAGCAGCGTCAGCAATGACGATCACGATAGAAGGTCCGATCAACATGATGTTGTGGCTTGAACCAGGCTGTCTACGTTTTTACAGAAAGAATGGGACTTGACCTTTCATCCGTTTTTTAATGCACAAACGTAAAGTTCCAGGCCCGTAGCTTTGTGCATGGGTATGCTTATAAACAAAATATCATTATAGCTTCCTAAAACGTCTATATATTCAGGAAATTCCCCTCTTAATGTTTCAGATGCGTATTTTTTTTGAATGTCAGATATGTTTTTCATTGTCCTGAAGCTCGCTTTTTCGACATTGACCTCCGCAGGGTTTCCGAGCGTCCTTATAAAAAAACTATCTCCAATGACAACAGTTTGGTCGGCCAGGGGTGGCAAGCTCGGCGATAACCCATTTTCTGGAGGAAGGACGATTTCTCTCCATTCAGCCCGATCCGACACGCAGTCATACTTCACGACAAATAACTTTGCTTCTTCAGGAGTAAAACACGGATACAGCATCGCCACACCATTGCTGGTTTTCTTGATGGCTGTTACCGTTCCGTATTCTTCTGTTTTATATTCCTTACCGTCTTTTCCTTTGAACGAATAAACAGGCAGCTTTACCTCCTTTCGATACGTTTTTTGCCATCCCACAAGGTTAACGTATACCTGTTTTTTTCATTGCTTTTAATTAATTTTGCATACGCTCCCCAAATAGTTCGCGGTTCTGAAGAGAGCTTAACTCTTTCAACCGTTTGGGCATATTTGTCCGCAACTTCGGCATAATCGGGTAAAACCAAATATTTTTGACCGTCCCATGAAATAGGGGTCTTCATACGTATTTTCCCTTGCCCAGCAGTCTTTTTGGAAATTTTATATACGATTTCGCTTGTTTGTTTTATTCTTTTCGATTCCAGGTCCCAATAGAAAAGATACGCATTTATCTCTTCGTTGTTCTCATTCAGAACAATAAACGGAACCTCGGGCAAACGTGCTGTTTTATTTTTTAAAAATAGAGAATTTGCCGACCTGTCTGTTTCAGAACAACCGAAGAGCATCGTTGTCACCAGCAAAGTGAGCACAATAGCGAGCAAGATTTTTTTCCATTTCCTCAATTATTATAACCTCCCCATTGTTATAACCCTTATGTGGGTTAATAAGGTAATAATACCTATTCCATACGACAGCGGGTAAGCATCTTTGACGGTTACCCCACATGTGATCTACCATTTAATGGTAATTCAGCTCAGGGAGACACTCCGTCATACAAGCTCTTTTACCACATGTGGGGTAACCTAGCCATCAAAGATCCACAGATTTACCGTTAACGAGGCTTCAGTGACCGTGATTCAATTACCATAGTATATAATATTCCCAGGACGTATTTTTTGCATAAGGGTATTTCAACCGGTCATTCGTATGAGCACTGAAAAGCCTTTCAATAGTATCATTCTTTACAATCATCATTACATGGGAATTCGGAATTACGATAACGCCACCCGCGGCGGCACTTTCCCAGGTTGATGGCTTCCAATATGATTTCTGGTTTAACATATAATTTTTCAATCCAGGCACATATGTCCATGCCCAATTGTTACTGCTGTCTTTGAATCTCTCCCACTTGCCCGGATCCACAGGTATTCCGCCTGCATTTAATGATTGTGAAACGTAGTCCGCACAGTCGTTATGACACAAACTGGACTGGTACGGCCATTTAGTGTTATTCCATTTGCTTGTATCCTGCAATGCCTTTCCGTGCGGGCAGTAATTGCTTGTATTCGAGGTCCAGGTATTTGCATAATCTCTTGCTTTAATCCTGTCGTACCCGGAGTACAGACTTGGATTTACCACAACCCTTGCTTTAACTGCATTCAGCGCTTCCTCCATCTCTCTGTATCCTGCATCCTCATATTCCTGTGGGTTCTTCGGAATAAGGTCATCTGCGGGTATGAAAATATTCATTTGTTCTGCATACAACCTTATTGTTTTATCAATAACGCCGTTCTTATCCAACTTGGCTTCAAATTTTAATATCATATAAGAGTCATCCGCTTTTCCAATATACTCCTTTAACTCTGAATATTTGTCGTCCAATATGTTGATCGCTTTTTCTACATTTTCACTGCTGAGACTACCTTTATTAGCTTCATATATCTTTTTCGCTTTTAATTCATATTCTAGTTGTTGATCATAGTCATCAATATTGATCTTTTTTAGCATGCCTTTTATATACGGAAGTTCACTAATTTTTTTTGCTTTAAGAACCTTATTTACGCACACTTTTGCAATGCCCTCGATTTTATCTTCATTAACTGAAAAAGCTTCGACATCTACATCGACCTCATTTACGTTATAATAGTACGAGTAGTTATTATTCACCCATTGCTTAATATGGTTCTCAATATATCCCCGGTATTTTGTGTTATTATCCAGAGCTTCAGCAACTTTTGCTTTTATCCCTATTCCATAAACGAACACAGCCATATAAATAAACAAGATAATCTGCATTACT
>CADDZD010000159.1 GCA_902812385.1 Clostridia bacterium
ACCTGAACCGGGTAGCCAAGCTGATCTAAGCCAAGCGGTAGTGCCAAACCATGATCAAGTTATCAAGGAACAACCCACAGACCTATAGAAGAGTAATCAGGAAATTGCTTTTTTCAGCAGAATCTAACTACTAATGTTAGTCCAAGGAGAATGGTAGATATGAGTTGCAATACTTCGCTGGAACTCACATCCTCACCCCCCTTCTTGGCTCAAAGTCCTCGACAGGGTGAGGAGTGCTTTTGCCCAGTGTTTCCAAGGATATTATATCATATCTTGCATAATATTTCCTTCTGCTTTGGTCCTAAATTCTACAACGTCGGACACCACGCCAAACGGCTGCCGTACCGGTACAGAGGCGCAACGCTTACCGCCAGCGGCCTGAGTTCCCGAAGCTCTACGTTAACAGTCATTCCTTCGCGCCTGGCTATGATCACCAGCGGGTCCTTCAGATCGTTGCGGAATCTGAAGTCCCAGCCGCGCACCAGCCTGCCGTCCGGATCGACGTGGAAGCTCACCGCAGCGTCGTCTTCGTTCGTCCAGGCGAGAGGGACTCCGTGCAGGTGTCTCTCCACCACCTCCAGCCCGGCGTCCAGGACCGCCTGGTAAAGCGCAGTAGATGTCACGCAGACCCCACCGGCCAGAGCAGGCACAACCTTTCCGTTTAAGGTTCCGTACCCGTAAACGTATCCATGGGCAGTGTCAAAAGGGCCTGCCGTGTCCCAGAAGCTGAAGGTCTGCCCGGGATATATCAGGGTTCCGTCTATCGCTTCGGCGGCTTGCTCCGCGTTGAGCATGACGAGAGCGGTTTCGTTTTCAGAGAAAACCGGCGGCGGTATATAGTTAACGTCACCAGAGCCCAAGAGCTTGCCGGGCAGGAGAAGCCAGAATAAGATAGCAATGAACGAAAACAGTGTCGTTGGTGCCCTAAGCCGCTTCAGCACAGCTCAGCTGATCCGCTCCTTTTAGGCAGTCTAACGCAAGAGTTTAATCAAACGTAAGAAAGGGTTCTCGTAACCGTGGTAAGAATTATCTTCTTTTAAAAAGTCGAAATGGCCGATGTAAAGCATAAAAATACATCCTCTCTGATTTAGATTTGCCGGGGAATGACGGTTCCCTGGAGCTGGATAGGAAAAGCTTTCCTCTACGATATTAGACAAGCGAATTTGTGTTTTTGTTCCGGAAAATCACCTCCTAAAAAAGAAAAGCCCCTTTCTTCTGAAGGGGGCCTAATTCTCGTTTGCTAGCGGAACAAAAGGGCAATAAATCCGATTACTATCGTAATCAGGATTCCCACCGTCCACAGCGTCAGGTTGTTGAATTTGTTGCTTATCTTTTCGTTCAGAGTGTTGAGTTTTCCGTCCAGCGTCTTGATCTCTCCGCTCAGCTTCTCGTCCAGGCGGTCTATGCGAGCGTTGACGCGCTCATCCAGGGCTTTAACCTCTCCTGTCAACTTCTCGTCCAAGCGGTCTATGCGCTGAAGTAGGAAGAAAAATTCCTGAGAAGCCAGGCGCAGCCTTCCCCGCCTCCCACCAGGCGGTTCACTCGTTGCTGCGGTTTCCTTTGTTGCGTCTTCGGGCACGGCGATCACCCTCTCTCTCCCACCTTTATTGTAGCAGCCGGTGCTGGTAAATACAATCTCTGTCCCGGTGTTAAAGCACCCGAACCAGAGACAGGAAGCTATTGGCCGTCAGCAGCAGGCCCTATCCTACCGAAGCAATATGCAAGAGAAACTCGGTGCAGTCAGAAGACAGCTTGAAGTCACCTCACACCCAGTTACCACCCATCCGGCTCACAGTAAGGATCGCTCCTTCTGCTTTCGATTTCGATCTTCCCCGGCTGCCACGAGAGTGTTGCCCCGAGCCGCTCGGCCACGCATCTCAGCGGTATCATTGCAGTTTCTTCGGTGAATAAAGCGCCGCTGGGAAGATCCAAGGGGCCGTCTTTCCCATCTACGGAAACAGCTTTCGCCAACCTGTCCCAGGCGATTTCCAGGCCGAAGCTTTTCTCAAAAAACTCCGGAGGCACGTAGGTGACCCCGTTCAGCACAAACGGTTTTGCGCCCGGCAAGAGGACCTCCTGGCCGTCCAGAAATATGCGGAGGTTTGTGGTGACGGGAACTATGCTGTACAACTGCACGTCTATGATGTCATCTGGGATGCCCGCCGCGACTTTGACCGAATACTGCGTGTTGTTAAGAAACCTGTAGTCCCACATACCCCAGTACACGGCAGCGTCGGACCCCGGCTCGGCGTACTCCACCGGAATGGAGTGGGAGTGCCTTTCGACGACCTTCAGCCCGGCTTTCAGCACCGCCTGGTGAACCGCCGTGCTCGTCCGGCAGACGCCTCCACCTATGTCCTGCCCCCTTCGATACCCATGCCTGCTGTAGGACGTCAAAAGTTGACGTGTCAGCCCCGCACGACACTTAAAAGAAAAAGGCCGTAGGTTTTTTCCTACAGCCCTGTTTTTAAAGGTTTGGTGCGGAAGGCGGGACTTGAACCCGCACGGTTGCCCACA
>CADDZD010000160.1 GCA_902812385.1 Clostridia bacterium
TCAACTTTTAAGAATTTCTCTGGGGTCGAGGGCGTCCCGCAGCCCGTCCCCCAGCAGGTTGAAGGCCAGCACGACGATCATGATCGCCAGGCCGGGGTAAACCATCAGCTGCGGGGCCACCTGCATATAAGGCCGGCCGTCGTTGAGCATGGCTCCCCATTCCGGCGTGGGCGGCTGGGCGCCGAGGCCCAGAAAGGAAAGCCCGGAAATGGACAGGATCAGCTTACCCATATCCAGAGTGGCCAGCACGATCACCGGCGAAAGGACATTAGGCAGAATGTGCCGGAGGACGATACCGAACTCGGAGGTACCGCACGCCTTTGCCGCAAGCACGAACTCCTTTTCCTTCACGGAAAGAACCATTCCCCGGATAACCCGGGCGTAACCCACCCACCAGACTGAGGCCACGGCGAGCATCACGTTAAGGAGACCGGGCCCCAGCATCCCGGCAATCACAAGGGCCAGGATCAGGCCGGGAAAGGCGAGGAGAATATCAACGAGCCGCATGAGCAGATTATCCACCCGGCCGCCGAGATAGCCGGCAGCGGTGCCGGCAGGTATGCTGATAAGCATAATTGTTACCAGAGCCAGAGCCGCCGTGGCTAGAGAAACCCGCGTTCCGTAAATCAGGCGGGAAAGAAGACAGCGGCCGAGGTGGTCCGTACCAAGAGGATATGCGCGGCTTGGTGGAGACAACCGCTGGTCCAGCGCCACCTTGAGGGGATCGTGGGGCATCAGGTAAGGAGCCAGGATCCCGACCAGCACTACCATGGCAATAATGATCAGCCCCAGCAAAGCCAGTTTATCTCTGACCAACCTCCTTACAGCCGACCGCATAATCCCCTCTTCCACAAACCCTTTTGGGGTCTCCTCCATCACCCCGGCGGGGGCACCGGCCGGTACAACCCCATCCCCTCTTCGAGGCAAACCGCTCATCTCATCTTCTTCCTTCGAGGCGGATGCGCGGATCGAGCAGCCCATAGGCAAGGTCCACCATCAAATTGGCCACCACGAATACAACCGCCATAAAGAGGGCATAGCCCTGAATCACCGGATAGTCTCTGTTAAAAATGGAATCAACGGCGAACTTGCCCACCCCCGGCCAGGCAAAAATGGTCTCCACGATCACCGCCCCTCCCAGCAGATGCCCGAAACTCATCCCGAAAAGGGTTACTGCAGGGAGCAGGGCGTTTTTCAAGGCATGACGGCCTATCACCCACCTTTCATAGAGTCCCCTGGCCCGGGCCGCCTTAATGTACTCCTGCCCCAGCACCTCCAGCATACCGGAACGCAAGATCCGGGCATAGACGGCAGCCATCCCAAAGCCGAGCGTCACCGCCGGCAGCACCAGATGGTTCAGACCGCCCCGGCCCATGACCGGGAATATGCCCAGCTTCACCGAAAAGAGGTAGATAAGCATCAACCCCAGCCAGAAACCGGGTAGCGAAGCACCCAGGAGGGCACCGATGCGGCTGAGGTGATCCAGCAAGGCATGGCGGTAAAGGGCGGCCAGAATTCCCGCGGGAACGGCAATAAATACCATAACCCCCAGCGCCGCTACGGTCAACTCCAGAGTAGCCGGAAAGCGAGAAAATATTTCCTCTGTTACCGGCCTGCCGGTGCGGTACGACTTTCCCAGATCAAGGTGAATAGCCCCCCAAAGCCACCGGCCGTAGCGCACATAGACCGGTTCGTTGAGCCCCAGTTCTTTGCGAAGGGCCTCCACCGCCTCCCGCGTGGGTTCCACGCCCCCGGCCCGCAGGATCAGTTCGGCCGGGTCACCTGGGGCTAAATTGATGAGGCTGAAAGTAATGATGGAAACGCCGAGCATCACCGGGAAGAGGTAAAACAATCTTTTCAGCAGATACCGCTTCACCGCCCACCCCTTCTCACAAAAAACAAGGTTATAAACGCCGTCCCCGCTCCGGCGAGAGGCGGGGGAAGGATTTCACCTTAAAGGCCGCGTCAATCCCGTCCGGAAACGGTCACAGAGGCACAACCACCGGGACGTCCGCCATCCTTTCCACCGCCACCGGAACCCCGTAAACGCCGGCGATGTTCTCCGGGGTCATGACCTCCCTTCCCCCGCAGGCGTAGATCGTCCCGTTCTTCAAGAGCAGGAACTTATCCGCAAACCGCAGGGCAAGGTTCAGGTCGTGCATCACGACAACCACGGCGATGTTTCGCTCCCGGGCCGCCCTCTTGACTATTCTCAACACCTCGTACTGATTCTTCAGGTCGAGGTTGCTGGTCGGCTCGTCCAGCAGCAACACCCGGGGCTCCTGCGCCAGCGCCCTGGCGATGATCACCTTTTGCAGCTCTCCCCCGCTCAACTCGTCCAGGTAGCGGAGGGAAAACTCCTCCAGACCGAGGACGGCCAAAACCTCCCGGACGATCTCCAGGTCCCTTGCAGCGGCATCCCACCTGATATGGGGTTTCCTCCCCAGCAACACGGCGTCGAAGACCGTAACCCGGGCG
>CADDZD010000161.1 GCA_902812385.1 Clostridia bacterium
TGGGCGTATTCATCAACATTTACAGCGGCATCGGAGCTCTACTGCCGCTCATCCATACGGTGCCGCTGGATGCCAAGCAGATCACGATCATATCAACGATGCTGGTGATCTGCCACAGCATCCCCCTAGAGAGCGCCGTCAGCCAGAAGACCGGCGTTCCCCCCTTCTGGCAGGTAACCCTGCTCCGGGCAGTGGTGGCCTGCATAACGGGAATTATCTTGAACCTGGTGATTTGAATTGGACGCTCTATTATTTCAATTTGTAGCCATCTTGAAAGAAGCCCTGTTCGGCAGTTTGAGCAGCCTGTTAAAAATTGCCTGTATCGTCTTCCCCCTGCTGATTGCGCTGGAGTTCGTCAGGGAGGCCAACCTCCTGGACAGAATCGCCGAACCCTTGAAAGGCGCCATGAAAGGGCTTGGCCTTTCCGCTGCCGCCACATTCCCCCTGCTGGTAGGAGTAACCTTCAGGCTGGTTTACGGCTCGGGGTTGATCATCCAGTACGTCGAGGAAGGAAGGCTCTCCGAGAGAGAAAACACCCTGCTCAATGTCTTCCTCAGCATCTGCCACGGTTTGATCGAGGACACCATCCTCCTGGCAGCCATCGGGGCAAGTGTGGCCTATCTGCTGGTGCCCAGAATCGCTGCTGCAATACTGATTACGCGTCTCACCGCCCGCATCCTGAACCGCCGTTCCCCTGCTCATACTGCTTAATTTTACTTGGGGGCAAGACAGCCGCCGTCCACTGAAAGGTCCTCCTCTCCGAGAGGCTTCATGCCTGGAAAGCATGAGGTGGAGTTCTCGTTCAGTTGCGCTGCATATATTACATATCATCCGTAATTTAATTTATAATAGGGCCACCTCATACCGGATACTATAAAAAGAAAGGACTAAATGTTATGTCGAGGCGTAATGTTTTCAAAGCGCTGTTAGTTTTAGCCTTTACTGTGCTGCTTGGAACGGCATGGCTACATCAAACGGGAACAAACAAAGCACCTGATTGGGGCCGTTCTCCCGATCATATTGTCCTCAGCTGGACCGCCGACCCTGCCACGACGGTAACCATCACCTGGCGCACAAGTCCGGACATATTCAAGAGCCTGGTCCAGTACGCCCCACGCCTGAATGACAATCCCTTCCCCGCCGGTTCTAGCCTTGCCAGAGGAAGAGTCACCACCCTGAAAACCAATCTGGGTAATTACAATATCCACAACGCCACGCTCACAAATTTGAGGCCGGGCGTCATCTACCTGTACAGGGTCGGGGACGGAACCAGGTGGAGCAGAATTTACTCCTTCACAACCGAAGCCAGGAACACCGGGCAATTCACCGCAGTCGTCTTCGGCGACTCCCAGTGTAGTTCGGAAAACTACAGGGTATGGCGGGAAACCCTGCTGGCCGCGGTGAAACGGGAAACCCCCCGCTTCATTATCAATGCCGGGGACCTGGTGGATAACGGGAGCGACCAGAAGCAGTGGGAAGCCTGGTTCGCCGCCGGCAAAGGCGTACTGGAAGGCCTGCCCGAAATGCCGGCGGTCGGCAATCACGAATCTCCGTGGCTTGAGGGAGACCGGCTTCCGCAATCCTTCCTGGCCCAGTTCAGCCTTCCGGAGAACGGGCCTTCCGGCCTCAAGGAGCTGGTCTATTCCTTTGACTACGGCGACGCCCATTTTGTGATCCTTGACAGCCAGGTCGGCAGCAACTCACCACTCTTTAAACTTCAGCAGAACTGGCTGAAGGAAGACCTTAAGAGGACAAAACAAAGGTGGAAGATCGTCATCTTCCACAGGCCCCCCTACTATGCCAAAACAAATCGCGCTAATGACGATGTTAAGGAGGCGTTCTGTCCCATTCTCGAAGAAAACCACGCGGATCTTGTCATCAACGGCCACGACCACGCGGTGATGCGGACATATCCCATTGCGGGCGGCAGGATTGTAGCCCGGTCGAAGGGAACCGTTTACCTGATTGCCGGGCGCAGCGGCGAGAAGACATACTCCGATTTAAGTCAAAAGCGGTGGGCGCAATACTTCTACAATCCTGTGGACCAACCCACCTATACGGCATTGAAGTTCACCGAGGGGAGCCTCCGGGTGATCTGTAAAAAGATGGACGGAACCATACTCGATGCCTATGTGATTGAAAAGAGCAGTTGACCGGCGGCACGAAAAACGCTGTTTCTCATTTTTCAACCTGCTTGGCCACGGTCAGGGATTCGAGCAGCGTCTTCCCGTTTGATACACGGTGCAGGGACAGGTCTGTTACCACTACGCCGTTCAAAGGGATGCGCCGCAGGGAGCCGTCGGCGTTTTTCTTTTTTGGATCTCCGCAAGCGGAGATGGCGTGGATCACGTAATACCG
>CADDZD010000162.1 GCA_902812385.1 Clostridia bacterium
TCCTTACACTCTTAGTACGAGACAAGTTGGACGATAGTTACAAAGACAGACTTATTGGGGTGTGGTAGTAACCAATTTATACCGTTGACACCAAACCAGGCCGGGCTTATACTGGCCGCGAAGCCGTTCCCTTAGCGAACACCGGAGTATATTATGCCGCTAATCAGAAAGCTGGCAGGCCGCATAAGGCTGCCGTTCCTAGCTATATTCGTCGCGGGCAACCTCCTCGCGATTTTGAGCGCGTGCGACCTCAACAATTCCGACGCCACTCCCACCAAGCCGGACAACGCTATGGAGGTGGACTTCGCTTACTCCTCCGAGAAACAGCCGTGGATAGATCCGCTCGCAGCCCAATTCAACAGGGAGCGGCACACCTTGCCCGGTGATAAGAGACCTATCTACATCAAGGCGTTCGTAGTTGACAGCGGGACGGCACGCTCTCAAATCGTCGCCAAGACGCTGGAGCCCACCGTCTGGTCGCCTTCCAACTCGCTCTGGAAGTCGGTGCTCAACTTCGAGGCCGACAGCGAGCTGGCAGGCTCTAACACGGGGGACGCCGACCCGCTGGTGCTCAACCCGGTCGTGCTGGCTATGTGGAAGCCGATGGCCCAGGCGCTCGGCTGGCCGAACAAGCCAATCGGCCTGAAAGATATCCTCGACCTGAATAAGAACCCGCAGGGCTGGGGCGCTCTGGGGCACCCGGAGTGGGGGCCGTTCAAGTATGCGCATACCAACCCGGAAGTATCGTCAACCGGCCTCTCTACGGTGGCCGCCGAGTTCTATGCGGGCGCTGGCAAGACTACAGGCCTCACCGAGGACGATGTGAACAATCCGCAGGTGCGCGACTTTGTGAAGCAGGTCGAGCAGAGTATCGTCCACTACAGCGCCACGACAACGATTTTCAAGGACAACGTGCGCAAGGGCGGGATGAGCTACATCTCGGCTGTGGCGCTAGAAGAGCAGACCGTCATCGAGCTGAACAAGACGAATATGCCTGTGCCCTTGGTGGGGATCTATCCGAAAGAGGGCACGTTCTGGCACGACAATCCGTACATCATCCTCAAAGCGCCCTGGGTTACGAGCGAGCAGCGTCAGGCCGCGCTGGCTTTCAAGGATTATTTACTTCAACCGGACAACCAGCGGCTTGCTATGAACCTCGGTTTCCGCCCAGCCAATACTTCTATCTCATGGCATACCGACCCCTTCACGCTTGCAAACGGCGTGGACCCCGACCAGCCCAAGACCACTTTGCAGGTCCCTTCTCCCCGGGTGCTGGAGGCGGTAAAGAACGCCTGGAGCATTCTGCGAAAAGAAGCCAACATCGAGCTTGTGCTGGACGTGTCGCCTTCTATGGACGACCAGGATAAGCTAACCAATGCGCTGGAAGGGGTAAGGGCGTTCCTGGAGCAGACTAGAGACGTCGACAGGGTAGGCTTCATAGTCTTCGACAGCGACACGCATGTGCTCGTTCCTATTGATACGCTTGCAAAGACGCGCGCCCAGATTTTGAACTACGTTGACCACCCCGGCCAGATTCCCCGCTCCGATTCGACGGCGATATATGACGGCGTGGCAGCAGGGCTCGACGAGCTGGACAAGCTGCACGATCACGACCACATCAACGCGCTTGTGATGCTGACCGACGGCCAGGACAACTCGAGCAAGTCTTCGAACAAGCGCGGCGTGCCAAATCGCCTGCGGGCCAACAGGGACCAGTTGTGGGCGGTCAAGCTCTTCCCAATCGCGTACGGCTCGGGTGACGGCGTAGACACAACGCTCCTGCAAGAGTTTGCGGATATCACCCAGACTCGGCTGGTAAGCGGCGACGTGAAAGACATCCGCCAGATTTACCAGGAGATGAGCGAGTACTTCTGAGAGCAGGGAGTACTCCCTACTCATCACGTTTCTCCGCCTCTGTGTTATAATTCGAGAAGTATGCCCGCGCGCGAAGAAAGCGGAAGAAACGGAGAAAAGGAGCATGGCTGAAGGGCAGAGCGCATCCTCTTATTCCGACCACGATTACGTGACTTATATTGTGTCCGATGTCCTGAACTTCGGCGGCTTTTTCGGCGGCGAGACGGTAACGCTCGATGCTGCCCCGCAGTCGGCTCCCGATAAGATCGTCAGCTTCATCATCCCCGAGCACCTTTTCGACAACCTGACGCAGCGCCATCTCATCACGGCGGGCGTTGCACTCGGCCTTGTGGTAGACAACGGCGAGGTGCGAGCCGCTCGGGTGCTTGGCGCGCCCACCCGCGAGAAGCTAAAGG
>CADDZD010000163.1 GCA_902812385.1 Clostridia bacterium
TTTTTTGTTGGAAGTCAAATCACTGAAAGGTATGGGAATTAATAATATATCGCCCTGTTTATACATTATTCCATACCTCATCATCAATATCATTATCCCAAAAATCTATGCTGCTCTCACTTGCACATATTAAATCTTTGAATACTTGATTATTTTTCTTACTTTTTAAAAACATGATAAAATCAATAACTTCTGGTATCTGACTTTCTGGAATTTGGTCAATCAATTTTATTAAAATGCTTTTGGCTGTACTCATTCATACCACCTCATAAACATTATACTACATATAATCCCGTCCCCTATAGCCGGGTCAAAAACAAAATAAGGGGCATGAAGAGGAGGAATGAAAATGAGCGAGGTTGTCGAATTGATTCAGCTACCGGTGCCAACCGGAAATATTGAGAAGTAGAGGGCGGAACAGGAGGTTTTCAAGATGTATTTTCCGTCAAAAAAAGATCTCTGGCTCGGCCTGGTGATCTGGTGCAGTTTGTTGCTGCCGCTTGTAATCGAAATCCGTGATCACCACTGGCACGAACTGGCGGCCTTGGTCCCTGTAATTCTTTTATTCGCCTGGATCTGGTTCGAGACCGGCTACACCATCACGGAGACGGAGCTCCTGGTGAAATGCGGGCCCTTCCGGTAAAAATCCCCTTCGGCAAGATCCGCTCGGTCAGGCGGAGCAGGTCTCTCTTGTCGTCGCCGGCGCTTTCTCTCGACCGGCTGGAGATAAGGCACAGTCAAGGCTTCACCGGCTTCACACTAGTATCTCCTGTAGACACCGCCACTTTCCTGGAAGAACTGAAGAAAAGGTGCCCCCAGGCCGATTTCCCAGGCCTGTAAGGAGCAGGGTTTCCCTGCTATATTCTAAAAAAAATAAAATGGCAAGGGCGATTATATTCTCACCCTTGCCATTTTTGCATTCTCATGGCGTCCCACGAGGGATTCGAACCCCCGACCGACGGAATTCCTTACGTTTGCGGATGGACTCTTCGCCCTGCCCGCGTTTAGCCATTCGCTAAGCCTTTAAGAACGGAACACTACATCTTCCTCTCTCGCCTTTCAGGCAGTAACATAGTCGCTTTCCGCCGTCGGTTCCGGCAGGGGAAGGCCGTCCTCGGCCAATCCCTCAAGGTGCATCTTCAGGGCGGCCGCGATATTGGCCTTGGCTTCTTCCGGCGTCCTGCCGGTGGCCACGCATCCCGGCACATCGGGCAGGTAGACCGAGAAATTACCGTCGGCTTTCTCGATAACCACCAGGTACCGCTTCATTTTTCACGCCTCCCTTTTAAACCGGCTTGCTTGAGAATACTGTTAAGTGTTCCCGGGGCAAGATCATCGTTTAAATGCCCCGCAATCGTCACCCGGCCAGGCTTCACCGGGTGTTTAAACTGCCGGTGGCTTCCCTTCTGGGCTATCTGGTACCAGCCGTCGTCCAGCAGCATCTTGATCGCATCCTTTACCTTCATAACGGTTCACCAACTACCTCGTCCGACATGCACACCAGCAGGTCTTCCCTTTGCAGTTGAGGAAGCAGCATAGCCTTGCCAGCATGTCAGAGCATTACTGGCGGTAAGTCTGTTTATAAATTTATGCAGTCAGCGTATAAAATGATGTCCCGCAAATCCTTGCGGGACTTGATTTCTCATGGCGTCCCAGGAGGGATTCGAACCCCCGACCGACGGATTAGAAGTCCGTTGCTCTATCCAGCTGAGCTACTGGGACATAAAAAATGGAGCGGGTGATGGGAATCGAACCCACCCGACTGGCTTGGAAGGCCAGGGCTCTACCACTGAGCTACACCCGCCCGTTGTCGATCGCTATTTTAGCATATTAAACCGTCTTCGGCAACCTCTCGGGTTGAGCAAATGGTCGGGGTGGGGAGATTTGAACTCCCGACCTCTTGGTCCCAAACCAAGCGCGCTACCAAACTGCGCTACACCCCGCCGTGCAAGATCAAGTATAGCATGATTCCGGCTCTCTTTCAACACGGTACCCCAAGAAGGATATTGAGCTATTGAGCTAGGCGACTATGCGCCATGGATGGCGTCATAGGAGCCGTTCGGCTGCCGTCTGCGACGCGTTATAAGCGAGTTAAACCGGAGTTCGGGAGCAAGCGCAAGGATAAACCGGAACATATTTTCAGGGCAGACCATCACGCCGCCTCCGGCGGCACCAACAGAGTATGAAAATACCCGACGGGTCTACCGGCGAGCGACCTATGGAAGGCCGGGTAACAGGACAGGCGAAGCGAGGATGACAGG
>CADDZD010000164.1 GCA_902812385.1 Clostridia bacterium
TATGCCAAGAGCATGATGCTTATGCAAACAAATGTTATTCACATTGTATTCGCATTACACGTCCTACATTATTTTGCGTAAGTCCTTCATGTGCCAAAACAATCCTCAAAATTGTGCGGAAGATGGGTTAAGATCGGCACGCTGGTCCGAGTCAGCGTCCGCCGCGTCTTCCTCTCGATGAGCAGTGCCTATCCTTGGAAGAACCTCTTTACCCACGTCTTCCGAGTGCTGCGTTGTTGAGCAGGTATCAAAACCCCACCTCTTCTCCTTCCGCAAAGCCTACGATCGGGCGGAGCCTTGCTCCACAACCGGCTTTTTGCGCTTTGCAGCGCTCGCGTTAAGGCAAATCGAATGAAAATCTTGCTCGATCCTGCCTCACGAAGAGCTCTTCGCGGCCGGAACTGCTCGCAAGCGACTCGATCGGCACCTCTCTCGCCCGAAAGCTCGTACTGGTGAGAAATGGGGGCTAGGCAACCTTCCTCCAAGGAAGAAGGGAAGAGCTTCTTGGCCGGACCGCTCCAGGAAGGCCTTCACCTTCGGATTCTCCGCAAAAGCGAGTGGTTGTCGGGCGAGGTTCCACCGGCGGATCGTCGTGCCGTTCTGCTTCGCCCACTCCACGTCGGCGGCGAAATCGACGAGGGCCTGGTCGACCTCCGCGCCGCAAACGCCCGTAGGGCAACAGAGAGGCGGTTCAAAAATCTCGATCGTCGTCATCTCTTTTCCTTTCTCCCTCCGATTTTCCCTTCCGCTGCTTTTCCGACACACTCGATTTCCTGCGGAATCGATTCCGTGTCGAAGAAGTCCAATCCGATCGCTTCGTACCAGGCCTTGGTGCCGACACAGAAGCGGCAGACCGAAAGCATGACCGGCACCTCGACCAGCACCCCGACCACCGTCGCCAGCGCCGCGGGGGAGGTCGGGCCGAAGAGCGTGATCGCGACCGCCACCGCAAGCTCGAAGAAGTTGCTCGCCCCGATCAATGCTCCGGGGGAAGCGACGGGGTGCGGCACCCGGAACCAGCGCATGAGCAGGTAGGTGAGGCCCGAGTTGGCATAAACCTGGATCAGGATCGGAATGGCCAGCAACCCGACCGCAATCCAGTTCGCCAGAATGTTCTCCGCCTGGAAGGCGAAGATCATCACCAGCGTTGCCAGGAGGGCGAGGGTCGTCGCCGGCTTGAAGGGCGGAAGAAACGAGCCCTCGAACCAGGCTAGGCCCTTGAGCCGGATGACGAGGCTGCGGGTCATCCAGCCCGCCGCCAGCGGGATGACGATGAAGGCGACGACCGAGGTGAGCAGCACCTCCTTAGGGACCACGATCCCGCTCACCCCGACGAGCAGCATGACGATGGGAGCGAAGGCGAAGGTCATGATGAGGTCGTTGACGGCGACCTGCGCCAACGTGTACGCCGCATCCCCTTCGACCAGGTAGCTCCAGACGAAGACCATCGCCGTGCAAGGAGCCGCCGCCAGGATGATCAAGCCGGCCAGATAATTGCGAGCGGTGGCCGGGTCGATCTAGTGGAACGTCGAGGAAAAAAGCCCGACGACGAGGAGCGATCCGATAAGAGCCATGCTGAAGGGCTTGACCAGCCAGTTGACAAAGAGGGTGATCGCCAGCCCCTTCGGCCGCCGGGCGACCCCGCGCAGGCCGCCGAAGTCGATCTTGAGCATCATCGGGAAGATCATGAGCCAGATCAGCACCGCGATCGGGATATTGACATGGCTCCTTCCCCATTCCATGCCGCTCAGGCGGTGGGCGACCGCGGGAAATGCCCTGCCGAGAGCCACGCCGAGCACCATGCACGCCGCAACCCATAGCGTGAGATAGCGTTCGAAGAAGGCAAGCCGCTTGCTTGACTGTGCATTCATAAGCGATTATAAAGCAATAGGAAGCCAATTAGCATCCATATTGGTACTTTTACAATACTAAAACCATGAGAACGCGTCAAGCCGTCGAAGTCCTCGCCGCGCTGGGACAGGAGACCCGGCTCGACGTCTTTCGGCTGCTGGTTCAGGCCGGACCCGGGGGGATGCCGGCCGGGGAGATCGCGGCGCGGCTCAAGGTCCCGTTAGCCACCCTCTCCTTCCATCTGCAGCAGCTGAAGCACGCCCGCTTGGCGCGCTCGCAAAAGCAGGGGAAGCTCGTCCTCTATTCGGTCAACTTCGCGACGGTCGATCGGCTGATCGGCTATCTCCTCCACGACTGCTGCGGCCGGCCGGGCCTCGCACGGGACATCTGCGGGGAGGCCGCGGTCCGG
>CADDZD010000165.1 GCA_902812385.1 Clostridia bacterium
GCCGCAGCACCTGCTCCTTGAGGGTCTCAAACCCCTGGCGGCTGTGGGCCACGCGAAAGCGTGTTAGCTCAGTGCCCTCCTGGTCGATAATGCAGACTTCGTGCTCTCTGTCAGCCCAGTCAATACCCACGAAGACCAACATGACAGAAGCCTCCTTCGTGAATGAAACTGGCAGGCATACGGTGAGCACAAATCTTTCGCGGCGCTCGAAGCGCGACCCCTCTATCAACCCTTATGCCTGCGATTTAAACCGGGAAAGGCAAGTCTTTCTGAAGCAGTCGAACTGCCGGGAGGTGAAGCCTTTTCCCGGTGAGCCTGCTACATCAAGATAACTTTTATGCTACATCAAGATAACTTTTAGCTGTGGAAGCCAATTCTCCTGGTTCAAGTTAGGAGGTCAGGCTTTATCAGAATCCAGACGGTCCAGGACAAAACCTTCACAGCTATTTCTGATAAGGCCTCAATATCCAGTTTAACAGATAAGGAAGGTGGTAGTGCCGGTTGAAATGAGGCGATAAGTATTGCAGGTTTTTTGGGGGATTAGTTAAGTTGAGAAGAAAAAAGATGTGGGAAAGTGAAAATTCCAGGATGAGGAGGTAATCCTATGGCAGTGAAAACTGGTGCCCGGTGGCTGACGAGTCTGGTCGCTATTGTTTCAATGTTAACGATACTAATTGTAATGTCAACATCCACTGGATTTGCTAATTCCGGGTTAGGCAGCAGTAATTCTCAAGAGACAATCCCCAAAGAAATGCCACCAGGAACCATTATTACCTACGATCAAAACAATCAAATGATCGTCGAAAAGCCGGATTATAATAGCCTTTTCAAAGAGAAGCAACCACTGATGACCAAGCCGATGATTTCAGAAGAAGAGAAGAAGAAAATAGATGCCGAGGAGAGGAAGATACTTGAAGAGATCGAATAAATCCGTCCTTCCCTTCCGGTTTATCATGTGCCGGATCCCGAACTGCCAAAACCTCAGCCCGGTATGAAAGTATATTATGACGGAATGGGCTTGCCGACAAAAATTGAAGTTAATGGTATGCCTTTCACTAACGGAACGCTTTTTCACAAACCTCCTTGGTTTGCGCCTAATGGAGTTTATATCTATGGTAGTAAACCAAACAAAATTACAATAGCAGATACATACGTTCTGGGCGAAGGATGGGTAACCTGGTATGACGGTGTGGGTAAAAAGGGTTCTGACGGTAAAGTATTAACGAATGATGATTGCGCAACAAAGATGGCTTATGATATTCCTTCACCAAGTACTCCTGTACGCGTTAGAAACCTGAATAACAATATCGTTGGTTATGTATATAAATGGGATATTGGCGGTCTGCCTAATGCTGTGGTGGATATAATGCCCGATAAAATGGAGTATACTTTCAAGCAACCAGTTGATCGCAAAAAAGGAACCGGTAGGTTTGACGGAAGAATGTTTCATGAGAAGCGATAAGTGTTGGAATCGGTGTTCCACCTCTTTTTACGGGAGGGCATTAAATGAAATGCTTTATTAAAATAATGACTCTATTCATGATAGCAATTACCTTGAGCGGTTGCTCATTTTTTCAGGGTGCCCCGTACTTATCAATAACCTTAACGGATAAGGATCTTAAGACGCATTTTTTTAAGTACGACATCACTTCTAAGATAATTTCCGAAGTAGCTGGGATTCCGCTGACTGCTCAGTACCCACTGGGCGTCATTGACCTGAAAAATCAGGCTTTGTATTATTCTGAGCGTGATTCTAGCGGGTGCGATCAGCTGGTCAAGCTCGATCTGAGAAATAATCAGAAGGAGAAATTGACGAATAACCTCTTTGCCATCAATCACATTATTCCGGTAGGAAACAAAATTATACTGACTGCGTTAAAAAAGGCTGATATGGAAAAGGGTTATAGATATCTTGGGCTGTTCTCGTACGACTTAAAATCAAAAACACTCACTTCATGGTGGGAAGAAAACGATCATGATACAAGCGTAAGAACTTTGACATTTAATCCATACACGAAAAGGCTCTATGCTTCACTTTATTCTTGGAAGGAACAGTTGCAAAAGTCCCATAAAGCGGAACAGGAACAGGCCCCGGACGTAGTGCCGGCAGTTCACCGCATAGTTGAGTACGATATAAACGGGCGTTTATTGAGGGAAATATATCGGGCAGAGGAATATATAGCGTATTTTGCAGTATCAAAAGACGGGAAACTGGCCCTTTTAAGCAGTGCTC
>CADDZD010000166.1 GCA_902812385.1 Clostridia bacterium
ACATTATTGTAATAAGAACCCTGGGGGGGGGGGGGGTAATATTTGATAACGTAAGAAAAAAATGGAAATATAACGGCTTAACGTGTATAACGTCGCTTTCGCCTCAAATTGTCCTTTCACCCACCTGATATTATCCTGAATTCCCTTGTTTGATAAGAAGAATTTCCCTTCTGTTTTTTCGTTTTGGGCATTAAAGAGAAGATTTTAACAGATGAATCGACGGAGGGCTTTCCACAGTCGTGGTATGCATCGAGGATGGTTTCGTTGTCGGTTTTCCCTGAAAGAAGTGGACCCCGCTGGAAATAGTGAAGTGAAGGATCTCAGATAACATGCTTTATAAGGATGGTTCTTATGAGAAAAATAAGCACTAATTTTCTCAAAGCTGGGATGAAAATCGCCAGAACCATTTACGATGGCAGCGGTCGTTTGCTTTTGCCCGCCGGCATAACACTAACAGAGGATTTTATCAAGCGCTTATCCTCAATGGGTATCGCTTCACTGTATGTTGAGGATGAGATACCAGTGAGGGAGGTTGATTTAAAGTTTTTTGTATCCCAAAGAACCCGTACGGAATCGGCAAAACTTCTTAAGGAAACTTATAGCCTCTTCGAAAAAGAAAAGTATATAGACACGTTATCAGTTCAAAAAACAGTTGATGAACTCATGGACGAAATGCTGGGAAGCTACGGAACGCTGATGAATTTCTACGAAATCAGAACCTATGATGCTTGCACTTTTGACCATTCGGTGAATGTTTGCATTTTGTCTCTCTTAACCGGCATTACTCTGGGATACGGCAGGCAGAAGCTAAAGGAATTGGGCATTGGCGCCCTCCTGCACGACATCGGGAAGATAAAAATCAGCAAAGAGGTACTGAACAAGCCGGGAGCTTTAACGCCCGATGAATTGCAGCAGATTTGCCGGCACCCCGAAGAAGGTTTCGATATTTTAAGAAGGCATTATGAGATCCCCCTTCCCTCGGCTCACATCGCTCTGCAACACCAGGAGCGTCTGGATGGGAGCGGATACCCGCACCGCTTAACCGGTAACGAAATACATGAATATGCCCGCATTGTAATGGTGGCGGACGTGTTTGAAGCCTTAACATCCGACAGGCCATACCGCACGGCGTACACGGTTGCTCAGGCACATGATTTAATTAAATCCCTTGCAGGCAAATCGTTTGAAAGAGATTTCATAGCTGCCCTCTTCTCCAACATCCCACCTTTTCCAACAGGCGTAATGATAATCTTAAGCAGCGGTGAGATCGGGCAGGTTGTGAAAACAAACAAAAGCGCTCCCGACAGACCGGTGGTAAAGATACTCTTTGACCGAAAGAAAAAACCTTTTCGCTCCCCCTTTGAAATTGACCTCTCCTGCGAGCCGTCATTGTCGATTGCAAAAACCATTCCTGAGGAAGACATCTCCACATTGGTGAGCGGTACACCAAAGGAAGGCAGATCTGCGCGCCAGGACCGGCAGCAGCCGGAATTACGCTTCCCCAAAGACGTGAGGCGTAAAGACCGAACACCAAGGCCACCTCCTGTCAAGAGATTATAGAGCTAAGCGGGAGTCGGTGATTTTTCGGAATAGCATATGCCTTTGAGCGTAAGCAAGGCGAAATAGCCAGCGGCGGGAATTCTGATATTAATTTGCCGTTCGAAAGGAGTAAGGTGGATGGCGAGGAAGTTGGTAGTCTTTGAACTGGCAGGCGAACTTTACGGCGTGGACATATTTGACGTCCGGGAAATAGTTGGGGATACACCCGTTACCAGAATACCTCGGGCCCCTGACTTTGTAGAAGGAGTTGTGAACCTGAGAGGAAAGCTAATACCGGTCATTGATCTGAGAAAGCGCTTCGGTTTTGTAGAAGGGGAAAAGACAAGAGAGACCAGGATAATCATAGTAGACATATCAGGAAGGGAAGCAGGGTTAGTGGTAGACTCCGTTCGGGAAGTGGCAACAGTTGAAGAAAACTCCATTGAGCCCGCCCCTGCTGTGACAACGATAAACGCAGCTTTTATAGAAGGGCTGGCCAAGATGGACGATAGGCTCATCATCATAATCAAACTTGACCTGATCCTCGAAGCGGAAGAGAAAGAAATGCTTGGGCGTATGGACCATAATGCAAAGCGGTTGCCTGTTGAGGAATCCGGCTTTGCCGGGGCCTCATGTTAAGATTCAGCTTACTGAAAGAAAATTATAGT
>CADDZD010000167.1 GCA_902812385.1 Clostridia bacterium
TTAGATGAGGCACATAGATTGGCACCAAGAGAAAAAATCGAAAGCGAAGCCCAGGAGAATGTCAGAAATACCCTCGTGGACGCTGTAAGAACTACGAGAAAATACGGACTTGGTTGGATGTTTATCAGTCAGACGCTGTCGAGTCTGCACCGGGAGATTATCGGTCAATTGAGGATCTTCTTTTTCGGATTTGGTCTCGCCCTGGGAACTGAGTTGAACTCGTTAAAAGAAATCGTTGGAGGAGATCCAAATGAAGCTGTACCAATCCTTTCGCGACCCACATAGTGCTTTTGACATTGCGTCAAGGCAATATGCCTTTATGACCGTAGGACCCGTTTCTCCTCTCTCCTTTTCCGGCACCCCTCTTTTCCTCACCGCTTTCAACACCCCTGAAGAATTTTTAACTGCCAATCGACTCCTGAAAGACAATACTGCGTAGCTGATGTTGTGATCCTGACTGGAAATAAGGCTGCGGCAAAATCATCTGTTATCGAAGTGATTTCCTCATGGATGACTCTCCATTCTCTAGATCCGTTATTTTTTTGGCAACTAGTCTCCGGTTCCGTTAATTTTGGCAACCGGTCGGCCTGCTTGACGACTGTGCCCCGCATGGTTAAAATTGAAAATCCTACGCTGACTGCTTAGCGCTCGTTCCGGCCCGGCGCAGCGGGGGAACTGTGGTCAGGGGGACCCCCGGAAGATTTTGCCTCCTCTCTTATTTCATGCAGGCAGCGGACCCAAACCAACCGCTCCTTGACCGAATTGTATAGCCGCTCATCAGCCGTCCAGAGTTCGCACCCGAGCGATGCAGCAAGAGCCAGGTAGTAGGAATCATAAGTTGCCGGTAGTCCAAGCTGCTCTGCCAGCTCCAGCGAGGATTGGTGCAGCCCTTCTGGACTTTCCAGAGCAATCCCCAATTCCAGCAGTTGCCGGAGCAGCGCAACAGCCTCGGAAAGGGCCAGCTCTCCCCTGCGAATGCGCTTGTACAGGGCATTTGTAACTTCGATGAGCAAAAGAGGTGGGGCGGCAACCGCAATCTCCCTGTCTGCCCACTGTTCCAGAAGAGCAACTGCAGCCCCGGTTCCCTCTTCGTTAACCAACCATTTTGCGGCCAGGCTTGCATCGTACGACCACAACCGGAACACTCATAATCTGCCGGATTGCTCCTCACGGGTCTCCCGAATCAAGTCGGCGGCATCGCCGGGCAAAACCCGTTCACCAAATATTTTTTCCCTGATCTCGTTCAGCCGGGTTACGGCAAGGCGATTTACCGGCCGAACCTTCCGGCCTTCGAGCCGCTGCTGCAGCACTTGCGTAACGATTTCCCTTACCGTCGTTCCCTCTTGAACAGCCCGGATCTTGACTGCCTTATAAAGTTCCTTGTCTTTCAAATCCAGGTTGAGTCTTGTGGACACGACAGATCACCTCATAACCACCTTAACAAAAATACATCTTTGTGTCAAAGCCACCGCAGTTATAATGGCAGGCGTGCCTTGCACACCTTGAAGAGGCCGGGGTTTTATCCCTGACGACCTGGTTGCTTTAGCCTTTGTGATCCGGCTGTCATTACCTGGCTGAACAAGCAGGAATTTTTTCAGCGGACTTTCTCCTGGATGAAGCGAAAATCCATTTTTTAAAAGATACCGTACCACTAGTCATATCGGTGATATTCCCGGTGAAAAAGTGTTGTTAAATGCTCTCGTTCGGGCTTCTACGGAAGTAGATAATTTAAGAAAAAAATTTCGGGTTTACGTGGGTGACGAAGAACCTCTTGTAAGCAAAGCTGTAGAGTATGCCGCGAAATTGGAACGAATTTTTCCTTTACGGGATCTCAAAAAGGAGATTGTCGTAGAGTGGCCAACCCAGATAGTAACAAAAAAGGGTTTCGCCAAACAATATGAATCGAGACTTCAAAGGTGGGCGGAGTCTCTAACAGGCAAACAACTGAGCGGAATGCCGGTATACGAGGTGCTCGACGAAGCGGCAAAATATATTGAGACAAGAAGAAAAGAGATTCTCTCGGAGATTTCTCAGCCAGCAATTAGTAGTGTCCGGTATAGTGTGTAAAAAGAGGTGGACATAGAAGCAGGAAAGGCCACCCTCCCTCTGGTAGATGAAAATATAGAAAAGACAAACATCACCAGGAGGGATGAAGGATGGCCCATTAT
>CADDZD010000168.1 GCA_902812385.1 Clostridia bacterium
TTAACTCCACCTTCTGAAAAAAGGTACTGGGAAAAGCCTCACCATAGAGTATTTATTCAACCGGAAAAGCATGAACCAGATACAGGCACTGTTCTTAGAGGGGTAATAATGGAAATGGAACTTGAACTTGCTGCAAAGGCCCCTCATGATCTAGTTTTTTTAGACGGTTCTCTGACAACACCTTTAATTTACATGAACCAGGCCATTAACAAAGTGTTAGAATCAGAGGAAACAGAAGCCGGAAAAGCACTTAAACGAAAATTTAAGAATTGGCTTGTATCTTATAAAACTATTTTAGAAGCCTACAGAACTGACAAGTTATGGGTAAGCATGCCGAAATATACAACAAGGAGAGAATTAGGAAAGAAACTAAATTGGCCGTCTCATTATGATGATAGAGCAGTTTTGACGACTATTTTATCTTCAGGTGAATTTACTTCACCAATCCTGTTAGAAAAACCCCCGCAGCCTTGGCATTTAAGGCTCCCCTATGTTGATAGCGAACTTGAGAGGTTAAAAAAAGAGGTCATCTCGGCAATATATAGACTTTATGTGATGTATTACAGACCTCACAATTGGACGCCAGCTTTTAGAATAGAGATGGGAGCTTCTATTGCGACAAACAGCGCCCGGATCGCAGTGTTGCTTCAAGGCTTGAAGTATCAATGTGGAATACCTGGTATTTTTGAACCCTATCCCCTCTACATAGCAGACCGTATGGTAAAACATCTTGGAAATGCTATTCCCGCCTTAAGGCAGACAGCAACCAAACAAATGACAGAATTATACAAAGGGGATGTGGGAGACATCTTTTTCAGTATGCATGGTTACCGGACTGAAAGTGGGAGGTAAGCATGAGTGATCAAGAAGTAAATGTCGAGCAGTTAATCAGTTCTTCCGAACGAATAGGGGCAATAGGTTCGCCTTCCTCTACAAGTGAGCTTTCTTTAGATATTCTTGGAACTGCTGTTAACAAAAAACTGGTTGGGGAGCTGGCGTTTTTTCGATATTCTCAGGACGGCAAGCCCCATTACGCATTAGGTCAGATAACAGAGGTCCAACTGAGAAATGTCTGGCTCGAGGACCCCACTATGAGGTCTCTTGCCAGACAGCGAGGGCAAGTTAATCCTGTAAGCGGGCAGCAGGACACACATCTTGCAAGTATGGCAGTCAGCGCGGTATTTAGCGATCAAGGAAGCATGTTTGAGCCGAGTATTTTGGGAACAGTCCCAGCTACTGGAACAGCTATTCATTTAGCAACTGACCAAGTATTAGACAGGTTGCTGGGGCGATACCGAGATGAAATATTTTATTTAGGGTATGTCTATGGTTCCACTCCAAAACTTCCTCTCTGGTTTAAACACTTTGGTTCGGGACAGCATGGGGCAGGCGAGGCCTACCACATAGGGATTTTCGGCAAAACAGGTTCGGGAAAATCAGTTCTTGCCAAGATGATTCTATTGGCTTACGCCCGATACCCTCAAATGGCCGTATTTGTCATTGACCCGCAAGGTGAGTTTTCGAAGGATGCGAGGGGGGAGCTGAGAACCGAGGGTTTTCCTTTGAATTTATCCAGCGTTTTTTCTCAGTTAGACAAAGAAGTAATAATTAAAAGTATTAGAGATTTGGTTTTAGATCGCTGGAATCTTTTTGTAGAGATTCTGTGCGAATCTAAGTTCTTTGAGCTTATTTCAATTGCACACCCGAACAACAGAAGGATGGCTGCAGAGGAAATTGAACGTGGGTTAAAAGACAAATTCAAGTTGGCTGATTTATATAGAGTGGAGTCTTTTAAAGAGGCGTGGAAAATTCTCGGTAACGATAAAACACAAAAAATATTTTATCCCTCAGATGCACCAAGAAAAAGATTCCAGAGTATATATGAAGAATATAGCGGCGACAAAGAAAAACTTAAGAAGCTTTACACAGATACCTGGAGACCCGTCTGTGAATTATTTAGGGAAAGAGAGAATGCTGTAAAAGTCGATGGGTTAATATTTAAAACTTTTAATACTCAAACTTCAAAGCGTCCTGTAGTAATCATTGACCTTTCTCGAGAAATGGCAACCGGTTTGTTTTGGAACGAGACGATTCAAGCATTAATAATAAAGAGGCTGCTGGAAGGATTGAC
>CADDZD010000169.1 GCA_902812385.1 Clostridia bacterium
GGATCGGGGTCCTCCTGTTTCCCTTCGTCGTCGTGTTCGTCGTGGTCACCGGCGTCTTCTTCGACGCGGGCTTCTACCACGCCGGCGAGGCGAAGTACCAGGTCCAGACGACCACCGGCATGACCCCGGAGGAGCTGGACCGCGTTAACCAGGGGATCATCCGCTTCTTCGCCAGTAACGAGTCGCTGCCGCGTGCCCTTGCCGCCAGCGGTGCCAACCCCGACGTGTTCAACCAAAAAGAGATCCTACACATGGACGATGTGCGGGCGATCGTCCAGTTCATTGGTAAGGTGGAGATCATCGGGCTGGTGTTCTTCACCGGGCTCGCCGCGCTATCGATCGTGACCTGGCAGACGACCGGCCGCTCGGCAATGGCGTGTACGCTCACTCTCGGTGCAATCCTGACGCTGGCTCTGGTCCTCCTCGCTGGCGTCGTCACCTACACCTCCTTTGACTGGCTGTTCCTGACCTTCCACGAGGTGACCTTCCGGAACACCTTCTGGGAGCTGGACCCACGCACCGATCACCTCATCCAGATGTTCCCGCTTGGATTTTGGTACGACGCGATGCTAACCATCGCGTCGCGTGTTCTTATAGTGACGGTTGTGCTGGGAGCCTGCGGGGTGATCCTGAGCCGACTCGAGCGGAGGGGACGTGAGACTGGTGTGGCTTCACCGGAGCGGTAGCGGTCCCGGTTTCGTTCACCAACCCGCGCTGACGTCCGGCATCGGCTGGCCGGAGCGACGGCTAATCGGCGCTATCGTGCAGGACTGGCTGCGCCGGACGGGCGCGTGGCAGCAGCGCCGAACGATCGCACTGACCAGTTTAGCCGTACTGCTTGGCGTGTTCGTCGCGGCCCAGTGGCAGAGCCCTTCCCCGGCCATCGCGTCACAATCCACCTCGCGAGAGGCCGCGATTCAGCAGACGATCGGACGGCTTGAAGCCGAGCAAGCACGGCTCAAGCAGCAGATCGCCGCGCTCCGGGCGAAGACGACCGCCGAGCAGCAGCAGGCGGCCCGCACCCAGTCGGCTATCGCCAGCCTGAGCAAGGCACTTGACGAGCAGCGGGCGCTAGCCGGGACGGTGCCCGTCCAGGGGAATGGCCTCGAGATCCTGCTCGACGACAGCAACACCCATACGCTGCTGCCGTCCGATGATCCGGACAACTACATCGTCCACGAGTACCAGATCCGCGACATCGTCAACCTGCTCTGGGGCTCCGGCGCAGCGGCCATCTCGATCAACGGCGAGCGGTTCGTGAACTCAACGTCGGTGTACTGCGTTGGCAGCACCATCTTGATCAATGACACGCGGACGTCGCCACCGTACCACATCCTCGCGGTTGGCGATACTGCCAGCATGCAGCGGGCGCTGGACGATGGCAACAGCTTACGCGATCTGAAGGCGCGAGCGCAGATGTACGGGCTGGTACTGAAGGTGTTGCGCGTAGGTCCGATGACCATCCCCGCGTTCGACGGCAGCATCGACGTGAAGCACGCCGCGCTCGTGAATGTTCCAGGCTAAGATGGATCTTCGACGCGAGAAGCTCTCGTTGACAATCGTCTGCCTGCTCTTCGGAATGGCGCTGATGATGCAGCTGCGTACCCAGGACCATTTGCGCCAGACCGCCGCCGGCCAGTCATCGACCGCCCTCACCGCCATGGCCGCCGACCTTTACGACAGCAACACGACGCTCCGCCAGCAGGTCGACAGCCTCCTCAGCCAGCAGATCGCCAGCCAACGATCGGCCGGTGCCGATAATCAGGAGGAGATGCGGCAGGAGGTCCAGCAGCTGGAAGCTTTTAACGGCGTGGCGCCAGTCAGCGGCCCGGGGATCGAGCTGAGTATTGACGCCGCTCTTCGTCCGGTTGACGTCGAAGATCTACTCAACGAGTTCCGAAACGCGGGCGCCGAGGCCATCGCCATCGACGATCAGCGGGTGGTCTTCAACACCGCCATCGGCGGCACCCCCGGCCACGTGACTGTCAACGGGGCCCAGATCTCGTCACCCATCACCTTCGTCGCGATCGGCGCTCCCGACGTCCTCGATCGGGCGAACGACCGAAAAGGCGGCATGCTTAGCTATCTGCGCACGGCTTACCCGAGCGCAGATAGCTAAG
>CADDZD010000170.1 GCA_902812385.1 Clostridia bacterium
CATAACAGGGGAATGGGAGGAAGTAAGATGAAAAAAGTTGTCATAACAGGTGGAAGCGGTCTTCTAGGTTCGGCAGTGATCGAAGAATTTATCGGAAATGGTTACAATGTTGTTAATGCAGATATAAAACATCCCAAAGAAGCTCTTTGTAAAACGGTTATTACAGATTTAACGAACCTTGGTGAGGTATACGGAGTATTGGCAGGTGCTGACGCAGTGGTACATCTTGCTGCGATCCCAGTAGCTTACTCGCATCCAAACGAAGTAACCTTTAAAAATAATGTAATGTCCACCTATAATATTTTAGAAGCAGCCGGGACTTTAGGGATTAAAAAAGCAGTTATTTCATCTAGTGAATCATCCTATGGTATTTGTTTTTCAAAGCAAAACTTAAAACCGCAATATGTACCGATCGATGAAGAGCATCCTCAATTACCGGAAGAAAGCTATGGTTTATCCAAAATTGTGAATGAAAAAACAGCTGATATGATTCATCAAAGAACAGGTATGCAGGTAGTGTCATTTAGATTAGGAAACGTTATTTCTCCGGAAATGTATAAAAATTTCCCGAATTTTATTCATGACCCTGAACAACGGAAAACGATTTTGTGGAGTTATATTGATACAAGAGACGCAGCAACTGCTTATCGGCTAGCGATTGAAACGGATGGGCTTGGATCAATAGCACTGAATATAGCAGCAGATGATACAAGTATGGATATTCCAAGCAAACAGCTTATGGAAATTTGTTATCCAACCGTAACAGATTTTCGTAAAGAATTGTCCAGTTTTGAATCACTACTAAACAATGAAAAAGCTAAAAAGCTATTAAATTGGAAGCCTGTTCATCAGTGGAGAAATTATGTGAAGTATTAAATTTAACCTTCGATAGCATAGATAATATCCTATCAAATTTTTTTCAATGTTACTAAAAAATACATTTACGAGGATGTGTATTATGGAATACCGTAAATTAGGAAGAACCGGATTAAAGGTTAGTGAAATTGGCTTAGGAAGCTGGCTAACATATGGAACTGCTGTTGAAAAGGAAAAGTCTGTTGCGTGTATTCATAAAGCGTACGAATTGGGAATTAACTTTTTTGATACGGCCAATGCCTATAATCGCGGTGCGGCTGAATTAGTGTTGGGAGAAGCATTGAAGGAATATTCCCGTTCCAGTTATGTTCTTGCAACAAAGGTTTATTTTCCAATGGGGGATGGTCCAAATGATCGTGGGCTTTCCAGAAAGCATATAATTGAACAGTGTGATGCGAGTCTTAAACGTCTTGGTGTGGACTATATCGATTTGTACCAATGCCATCGCTATGACACTGAAACACCACTTGAAGAAACATTACGGGCATTGGATGATTTAATTGCACAAGGAAAGGTTCTTTATGCTGGAGTCAGTGAGTGGTCGGCTGCACAAATTACCGATGCTGTCCATATTGCGAAGGAAAAAAACTTCCGGCCACTTGTTTCAAACCAGCCGATTTATAATATGCTAGTTCGCTACATTGAAAAAGAAGTATTGCCGGTATCGGAAAAAGAAGGATTAGGTCAGGTTGTATTTTCACCTGTAGCCCAGGGCATTTTAACGGGAAAATATAAACCGGGTCAGCCAATCCCAACTCAAAGCCGTGCTGCCAATAATACGACCAACCAATGGATTACCAGCTATTTAAATGATGAAGTGTTAACCTGTGTTATGGAGCTGGAATCTATCGCCAAGGAATTAGATTTACAATTGTCTCAATTGGCGCTTGCCTGGGTGCTAAGACAACCGGGAGTAAGCTCTGCCATTATTGGTGCAAGCCGTCCTGAACAGGTGGAGGAAAATGCAAAAGCATCAGGATACAAGATTCCCGAGGCAGCATTGAATGAAATTGAAACGGTCCTTGCAAAAATCAATGGGTTTGTACCTATCTGGTAACCAGCTACTACGGATCCTAAACGAGCAAAATATCGACAAACTTCGGGGCGTGCCTGTCACGCCCCGAAGTTTGTTATTGATCTATAATAGTTTTAATTTTGTGACGTTTCTTTGTTTATCCGATAGACAAACTATATCTAAGGTGTTAGAATCAAAATGTAAGCGTTTGTATTAACA
>CADDZD010000171.1 GCA_902812385.1 Clostridia bacterium
GAGTTTGGGGTTGATTCCTGAAAGCAGCGTCAGCAATGACGATCACGATAGAAGGTCCGATCAACATGATGTTGTGGCTTGAACCAGGCTGTCTACGTTTTTACAGAAAGAATGGGACTTGACCTTTTCCTGCAAAGACTCTTGTGAAGTTCAACCGGTGCGAAAAAATATCCCCGGCTTCTTAGCAGGGGCAACCAACAGGGAACCCTTATTCACTCTCGTCCTTTGCCCCGGGAACACCCAGAGCACACAGCCCTGTGGCACACTTGCCACAAACATCACAGAGGCCGAGATCGTGAAACCGGCTGTCGACGTCGAGCAGATGCCGGTAACACCTCTGCTTGTCGAGTCCCTCCCGGCGGAGGGCACCGCTGGGGCAGAGCCGTACACAGGCTGCACAGTTTTTGCCGCGGCGCTCGAGACAGTATTCCCCGGAGGCTAAAGGGGTTGCGGGGAGATCGGCGTCGATCACCAGGCTCCCCAGCCGGCCGGCACAGCCCGCCTCTGTGATCAACATCCGGTGGACGCCAAAGGTCCCCAAGCCGCAAAGGTAGGCCACGTGTTTGTGGGACCAGAAAGAAGCCAGCGTCACGGGATCGAAATTATGGGTGGGCTTCTGCCAGGCCGCCCGCACCCCCCTGGAGCGCAAAGCCTCACTCAATACACGGCAGATATCATCGATCAGGCTGTTGGTCTCGATATAGGCCTCCGCCCACTCCCGGCTGACAAAGGGGTGGCGACGATGAAGGTCCACCAGTTCCCCGGTAAACGGCACAAAAAAGGCAATCACACTGCGGGCTCCGGGGAGCAGTTCTTCCGGCAGCAGGTGGCTGGGCGCCACCACCTCCTTAAGCCGGGGAAAACCTGGGTCATCCGCCCGGGCAAAGCCTATCAGTGGTGTTCGGTAGGCGGTCTTCCCCTTATACCTGTGTACCGTATCTTCAATGAATTCCCTGATGAACTGCTGCATTCAGCTCGACCTCCGGCTCCACTGTCCTATTTTTCCTATCATTGATATCTTGGAATCAAATACTCGAACACGCCCCTGTCAGATAACGTTGCCACATCCGGGCCTGCCGGCCTTCTCTGGTGAGCGGGTAGATCCCTTCCACCGGGATCCCAACCCTTTTAAGCAAGTCATCGCATTTGTGCCGCATCTCAATTGAGAGGACCAGCGAAACGCCACAGTCCGAACTGATTTCGCGAGGAAGAGGAACCAGCAAAGCCGGAAAACCGGCTTCTTTGCAGATCTTTTCAGCCCGAAGGGCATGGTGGGAAGAAGGAAAGGTGAATACAGTAAATGTAATTACCAGATCCTCCGCCCTTTTATTGACCATCGAGTATCCTCCTGAAACAGTCTCAGTTAATTATAATAGCATGAAGATGATCATGTTGAAACATAATCTTTATCTTTCCTGCGAAGCCGGATCAGCCACTCCCCCCCGGTTAAGCCTTCTATGTCAACACAATAGCCCATGCTCTGGCCAAGCCGAGACAAATTTTCTTTCGCCGCTGCGCTGTCGACCCGGACGTGAACCTCTTCAGGCCCTTCTTCCAGTACCGCCTTTACTCTTAAAACAGGAAGAGGGCAGCTTAAACCACGCGCGTCAACAACCTTTTCCAACCGAAGCACCCCCTTTGGAGACTAATTCTCACGGCATAACTTGCCGATAAAAACAGTTACCAGGAGCCCCACCAAAACCATTACTTTGCCGTTTAGGGTGGGACCCGCCGGAGTGCTGGCCAGGAGGAAGTTATGCGCCGCAGCAGCCCCTGCCACCATGCCCAGTACCGTAATACCGGCGTCGGTGTCACCCTCACCGCTCAGGATCAACTGGCGCAGGGGACAACCTCCGGCAAGCACCGAGGCCAGCCCTACCAAAACCATCCCGAGAAAGTTCCAGACCGCGTCCGTATGGGCAATGGGCTGGTTGGTGAAACCAAGATGGAACTGCCCCAGCAAGAGATTGGCGAACAAGACACCGGCAAAAATTGCCCCGTAACCCTTAATGAGATATGTGTCCCTGGTAAGAATATAGTCACGAACCCCTCCACTCAGGCACAGGCGGGCCCG
>CADDZD010000172.1 GCA_902812385.1 Clostridia bacterium
GTATACATCAAAGAATTTCCAAAGCTTATCAATGTATTCAAAAAATTTTGAGGTGGTCTTTTGCTTCTAAAGTCAAACTTAAAATCTGGGTTTTGAATTATCTCATCAAAAGCCTTATAATAATATTCCCTAATATTACCTTCTATTGCCATTAATTCATTTATTGTAGAAGTTGAATCAACGCTCTCCCCTAATTTTTCTATGGAATAAATGACATCTTCCAAATCTTTGCCTCTATTTGAATAATATTTCAAAACTTGCCTTATATTCTTATAAGCTCCTTCGACAAATTTTTGAGCAAGATAAAGCCTTTTACTTTCATCATTATAGTGCTCAGCTTGTCTTAATATCATATAGCCTGAGTTTAAATGTTCTCTTGGATAATAAGACCCTACATAATATCCATAATGATTGAAAAAATGAAGTATAATCTCTGATTGTGTTAAAAACTCAAGAAATCTTTTGTTAAGGCTTACTTCTCCAAAAACCATTATTTCAGAAGTATTTTCTACTGGTATAAATTTTCTTCCATTTTCTCCTTCAAAAAATAGAGTATTATCTTTTCTTTTTAATTCCCCATCTGAAAAAATATAAATCGTTTTTTTCATGACATACAAAACTCCTTATACCCACAATTTTTACAATATGGAATTTTTATAAAAGCAGGTGGCTTTTCTTTATATACTATATCTTTAATTTCTTCAATTGCCTTTATAACTTCTCTTTCAAATTCTGGTGTAAGTTCTACTACTTCCCTCTTCCTTTCTTCTGGAAAAAAAAGTTGCCCTTTTGCAGTTATTCCGCTTTGCTTTAACTTGTAGAGATAAAATAAAAGTTGCATTTTAGCACTATCTTCAGCTTTTGAACTTTTCTTTACCTCGCCAATTAAAATATTATCTTTTTCCATTCTCACAAGGTCTAATACCACATTTTCAAAATGAATCTTTTTTCTATCCCTTTGATAAGAATTTTCATCAATAAGCCTACCTATTTCAATATAAGGATGTTCTTGGTCAGGCACTATCTGATGTGCCATAAGCCAAACTTGCCTTTTACAAATGGTATAGCTTTGCATCAATGCCCCTGTAACCTCAAATTCCATAGTATCACCTGTATATTTTCTTTTCTACGGCATTTCCCATATAATTTCCTCTATTTGGTCTTCGGTTATTGTTATAATTTCTTCTTTGTCTAATAATTCCAAATCATACCCTTTAGGTAAACCAGGAATATTATAAACTTCAATAACAGTTCCTTCTTTACCATCTTTCAACCTGACAATATCATAAAGTTTAGCTTTCATCTTTTCGCTCATGTAGATCTAACCTCCTCTTTATACCACACATTTTCAAATTCTTTAAAAAAACTATTTTAATAAGCACTGTTCAATTCCTTATATGTAAGCCAAAAACGAGATATCAGGGCAAAATTAATACCTATACATTCAATTCCTATAGGTAGGCTAAAAACACAATCCTTCTAATGCAGTCGGGCCTGTTGTTTGGTGTTTCAATCCCTTATAGGTAGGCTAAAAACTCTGTTACCATTTTTCTGTACTTTTTATCCCATGCCCGTTTCAATTCCTTATAGGTAGGCTAAAAACTCTGTGCCTTATGAGTTTAATGAGTATGAGGAGGAAGTTTCAATTCCTTATAGGTAGGCTAAAAACTATAGACCTCATGGAAGGCCGAATATGGGGAAACCAGTTTCAATTCCTTATAGGTAGGCTAAAAACTTGTGCTGTTGTCCAATCGTATGTCTATCTCATTCGCGTTTCAATTCCTTATAGGTAGGCTAAAAACGCAAACCTCTTTTCAGGTTATACGCTTCAACTTTGTTTCAATTCCTTATAGGTAGGCTAAAAACACCATCCGGTTTGCAGGTTAATTTGTTCTTATAAAGGTTTCAATTCCTTATAGGTAGGCTAAAAACAATATTGGCTTGAGACAAAAGAGAAAAAATTAGCACCGTTTCAATTCCTTATAGGTAGGCTAAAAACATTGAAGACAATTTTTTAATTTTAAATAACATCAAGGTTTCAATTCCTTATA